>DASWJQ010000156.1:0-60973 GCA_036397095.1 Anaerolineales bacterium | reverse complement strand
CTGGCCAGGAGATCCACGATCCGACCCGCCAACCGCAGAAGAACCATTTGCTGACCTATGAAACGGGTCAGGAGCTGGCGGCCAAGGCCTCCGACCCTCAACGGCTGATCGACGCCGTTCAGCAGGCAGACGGCCTGAGCTTTCTGGCGCACCCCTTCGACCCGCCAGCCCCCCTGTTCGACGAGGACAACCTGTCCTGGGAATCGTGGGATGTCGATGGTTACACCGGCCTCGAAATCTGGAACTTCATGACCGAGTACAAAGGTCTGCTGACCAGCTGGCGCCGGGCGATCTACTATGCATACCGGCCCGATCTGATTGCCAGCGGGCCCTTCCCCGAGACCGTCGCGCGCTGGGACCAGTTGTTGGCTGCCGGGCGCAAGGTTGTCGGCATCGGCGGCTCCGATGCGCACGCCCTGCCGGTGCGCAAGGGTCCCCTCAAACGGGTTATCTTCCCCTACGAGTTCCTGTTTCGGGCGGTCAACACCCATGTTCTGACCGAAACCCCCCTGACCGGCGAAGTTGACATCGACCGCAAACGCCTGTTCCTCAGCCTACGGCGCGGCCGCTGCTTCATCGGCTATGACCTGCCGGCTTCGACCCGGGGCTTTCGATTCAACGCGGCCTCGGACGAAGGCGAGGCCGAAATGGGCGACACGCTGCACCCCAGGTTCGGCGTGACGCTGCAAATCCATGCCCCGCGCCGCTGCCGCTTGCAGCTCCTGTGCGATGGCGAGCCGGTCCAGGGCTGGTCTGACCGGTCGCAGGCGGTGCTCACCGTGCACCGGCCGGGGGCGTACCGGGTCGAGGCCTACCTGCCCTACCGGGGTCGGGAGCGCACCTGGATTCTGAGCAACGCAATCTACATCCGATCGGCCAAATGAACCACAAAGGCTCCAAGACCACGAATGGGAGAGGCAGATTTTGGCTTCTGGCCTCTCGCTCCTGGCCACTAGCTCCTAGCGGCTAGCACTGACCGTTGCTTCGAAGGGAGCTAGATGCCAGTTGCTAGGGGCCAGAAGCTCCAGCATCTTTGTGTCCCCTATCTAGCCGTTAGTGCCCTTTGTGGCTTGGTGGTTCCATCTGCCGGCATGGTAGAATCGCCCGTCCGGCCGGTACCGTCGAGATTCTGCATGAACACATTCAACCTGAAAGCTCCCTACCGCCCGATGGGCGATCAACCCGCGGCTATCGACCAACTGGTCGAAGGGCTCAAACGCGGCGACAAGCACCAGGTGCTGCTAGGCGCCACCGGCACCGGTAAGACGTTCACGGTCGCCAGCCTGATCGCCGAGACCCAACGCCCGACCCTGATCATCGCCCACAACAAGACGCTGGCGGCCCAGCTCTATGCGGAATTCAAGGACTACTTTCCGGAGAACGCCGTCGAGTACTTCGTGTCGTACTACGACTACTACCAGCCGGAGGCCTACGTCCCACGGCACGATCTGTACATTGAAAAGGAAACTGAAATCAACGAGGAGATCGACCGGCTGCGGTTGTCGACCACGTCCTCGGTGATTTCACGCCGGGACGTGATTGTGGTGGCCTCGGTCTCGTGCATTTACGGCATCGGCAACCCCGAAGCCTATGGCAGTGTGGTGGTCACGATGGAACGCGGGCAGCGCTATCGGCGCCAGGCCCTGCTGCGGCGCCTGGTCGAGAGCCACTACGACCGCAACGATATTGAGCTTAGGCCGGGCACGTTCCGCGTGCGCGGTGACACTTTGGAGGTTTTCCCTGCCTACGGTGAAACCGCCTACCGCGCCGAGTTCTTTGGTGAGGAACTTGAGCGTTTGGTCGAGTTCAAACCACTAACAGGAGAAGTGCTGGCTGAGCGGGACAACATTTCGGTGTACCCAGCCAAGCACTTCATCACCGAGGAAGAAAAGCTCAAGGCAGCGCTGCAGGATATCGAGCGTGAGCTCGGGGAACACTTGACCAAGCTGCGTTCGCACGAGAAGTTGCTGGAGGCGCAGCGGTTGGAGCAGCGCACCCGCTACGACCTTGAAATGCTGCGCGAGGTCGGTTACTGCGCCGGCATCGAGAACTACTCGCGCCATCTGGACCAGCGGGCCGCCGGCTCTCCGCCGTGGACGCTGATGGATTACTTCCCGCCGGACTACCTGCTGGTCATCGACGAGAGCCACATGACCGTGCCCCAGGTTCGGGGCATGTACGCTGGCGACCGTTCGCGCAAGGAGAATCTGGTCGAATTCGGCTTCCGCCTGCCGTCGGCGCTCGACAACCGCCCGCTAAACTTCGACGAATTCGAAACCCGCATCGGCCAGGCGGTTTACACCTCGGCTACCCCGGGCCCCTATGAGCTGGGCGTGGCCAGTCAGGTCATCGAACAGATCATCCGCCCGACCGGGCTGGTCGATCCGGAGGTCGAGGTGCGCCCGGTGCAGGGCCAGGTGGATGATCTGATCGGCGAAATCCGCCAGCGGGTCGAGCGCGGCGAGCGCGTCCTGGTGACCACCCTAACCAAGCGGATGGCCGAGGACCTGTCGGATTATCTGGCCGAGTTGAGCATCAAGGTGCATTACCTGCACTCGGAGATCGACACCATCGAGCGGGTCGAGATCCTGCGCGATTTGCGACTTGGCGTGTACGACGTCGTGGTGGGCATCAACCTGCTGCGCGAAGGGCTCGATTTGCCCGAAGTTTCGTTGGTCGCCATCCTCGACGCCGACAAGGAGGGCTTCCTGCGCTCGGGCACCTCACTCATCCAAACCATTGGCCGGGCCGCCCGTCACATCAATGGCCGCGTCATTATGTACGCCGACAAGGTGACCGATTCGATGCAGCGGGCCTTGGACGAGACCGACCGCAGGCGTGAGAAGCAGGTGGCCTTCAACTTGGAGCACGGCATCGAGCCGGTCAGCATCGTCAAGGCCGTGCGCGACCTGACCGACCAGATGACTGCGCGGGCCGTCGCCGAATCCAAGGAGACCTACGACGCGCTGACGCCGATCGACCTGCCCGAGCGCGAGTTGAGCCACCTGATCGAGCAGTTGGAAGACCAAATGCGGCTGGCGGCTGAGGACCTCGAGTTCGAGCGGGCGGCCGCGTTGCGCGACCAGATCTACGAGCTGCGCCAGGCCCTGGCCGAAAAGCAAAACTTGAAGCCCTGGGAGCGGGCCCGGGCCCTGGCCGGCCGAGACTAGCTGCCGCAATTCTTCCCTGATTCATAACTTCGGTACGTGAATTCTCCGGCGCCCAGTCCGATGTCTGCCGGTGCTGATCTTGCACGTCTGGCTGTAAGCCGCCTGTAAAGGCGCACGGCTGGCTTTCGGGGCAAGATGGAGGCAGAGCAAACTTGGATTGCGAGGCTGGTATGCCGACGATCTTTTGCCGCTGTGCCTACTGTCGCCGCCAAAACCGGGCCATGCTGGCCGGACTGCTGGGCGCGTTAAGCGCGCTGCGCTGGCTGATCGCCCCGCCCCGCTTCGATCATCAGCCGGTACCTGCCGACGAAGAGTGATCGGGCCCGGTCCGGGTCCGTGGGTTCACCAGCGGGCCGTGGCCGTCAGGCTGCGGCCCGTTCAATTCGGGGGCGGGGATTAGGGAATCGGGATTGGGGACTGGGGATTGGAGATTAGGGATTAGGGACGGGGGATGTGCGCCCGGCGATGCGGGATACCGATTCCCCCCTCGGAGGGGCACACTGTGGCGTGCCCACCACACACGCCAACAAACGGTGGGCGACCTGGCGGTACGCCCAAATATCACATAAAACGAAGACGCAAAGAAGGCTGAGGAATATTGGGGGGGCTTGCACCTTATCCTTGCGCCCTCCGCGACTTTCTGTTATCTGCCAATGCCTTTGCCACAGCGGCAGCCCACGGGGTGCCCAGCCCGCCATTTGGAAGTGTAGGGGCGACCGCCGGTCGTCAGGGTTTGTCTTCGTCTACCCAGAGAACGTGTCGCGCCCAGCGGGGAAGACGGGAGTTTCCTCCGTTTCGAAAGTGAAGTTGTCGAACAGGAGCTCGACGGCGTGTCCGTATAGGGTCATGCCAACCCAGCCAGGGTCTGCCTGTCGGTTGAAGATCACAATCGGTGTACGCCCGTTGACGATGAGCGAGTAGTCTATCCGGCCAGACGCGTTCTCGGCGGCTTCGACTTCAATTCGATTGGCTTGGTTCCCAGTCCGCACCGAGCCGACGAACATACCATTCACCCAGTTCCACTCGGCCACTTCGTAATCATAGTGCCAGAAGTCAAGCGTCTGCCAAGGCGTGACTTCATACGTATAGAACTCCTCGTTATTCAGTCCAAGGACAAGACCAAACCCGCGCTCACTCGGCCCACCGACGAACGATACGTCGACCGCCAGATGGAACGTGGTGACCATCCCACACGGGCCGCAAAGTGCCCATTGCTGTTCGTAGGCGAAAGCGACGGGGAACGGCCCCATCTGCAGCTTGCCGTTCTCAATCTTGCAGTGCTCACAATCAAACCAGTTATTCAGACCGCCCGAAAAGTCGTCCTCCACCGAGACCGGGCCTTCTGGCAAAGGCGTATCCGTGGGCTCGGGGATCGGGGTGTTGGTGGGAACGGCGGTTGGTGGGTCCGTCGGTGGCGGCTGCGTCGGGGATTGCTCTTCGGCGCCAGTCGAGGCCTGAGTCCCGGCGACCATGGTCGCAGCCAGCTCCTCGGCTGATTGCGTGGGCCCCAGGATCGAGCAGGCACCGAGTGCAATGGCAACTGAGACCAACCAACGGCGGGGCATGTTTCCCTCCCTTTCTGGGAGTTGTCTATAGTAGTGAATATAGCGGCGAATCACGAAATTGGGAACTACAGTCAGCCTACAGCCAGTCTGTTCATCCGAGCCCGGTCCCAATCGAGGGTCCGTCGGCTGCAGGTCACATTAGAGGAATGCACACAACACGAAGACTCAGAGGGCACAACGGCGACCTGCTCTTTCTTGTCTCCTCCCCCCTTAGCACCCTACATGTCTTTGTGTTATTGGCTATGAATATTTTGACCGGCCTCACGGCCGGTCAGCGCCCCCACCAGGATTCGAACCTGGAACCTACGGATTAGAAGTCCGTTGCTCTATCCAATTGAGCTATGGGGGCTGTGGCGGCGATTATACCCTCGCCCTCCGAGCACTACCCCCCTCTGCCCCCGAAAGCAAAAGAGCCCCGTGCGGGGCTCTCTCATGTGATCTGGATCAAAGATAGTTAGTTGCTGCTCAGCATTGGGTTGAGCGCCGAGACCCGGGTCAGGACTTCATTGTCCAGGGCTGTGTTGCTCTCGACGCATTTCTTCAGCCACAACCAGGCTGAGATATTCTCCGGCTCGCGCCGCAGTACCCAGCGCAAAGCAGCTTGACCGGTCTTGATGTCCGCCCGGCGGATCGAGCGCACCGCATATTCAAGGGCTTCGTCAGTCGTCGGAACTCGGGTCTTTGATGCCATTTCTCACCGCCAGCATGCTCAGGATGATTTCCACCCTTAGGTTAGCATGCGGGCCGGCAATCCGAGTTAACACAGGGCTTACAGCGCGGCCGGCGGCCCGTTAGGTGGCTGCAAGTTGAAGGCGTCGCTCCGCGCCGGCCAACCACGAAGGCTCGAAGCGCACAAAGGGGGTGGGCTCGGGGCACAAAGAAGACCACGCAATAACTAAACAGCTCCCACACATCCGTCTGCGGCCGGATCCTGAGAATGCTGAGCTGACTGCTCTCCTTTGTGATCCTTCCTTCCCACTTGGTGTCCTTCGCGCCTTCGTGGTTCTCTAGACCACTCCGCTCGCCGGGGAAAACCGAAGGTCAGCAGGCGGGTCTTGAGCGCCCGCTCCATTTCGCGGTACATCTCCTGGTAGCGCAGCAGTTCTTCACTCTTCATGAGCTGATAGTAGGTGACAGCGGGCAGACCGTCGATCCCGTATGCGGGGGATTAGGTTGACGAATGCGACCGCTGCCGGACTAGTCCGACCCGTGCACCGGGCGGATGCCCTTGTAGATTCGTTCGCCGGACAGGGTGCGCAGAATCATGCGCGGCGGCCGACCAAGCTGGTCGCCCAACTCTTGCGGAGACAATGGTTGATTGCCATTCGCCAGAAAGACTCGGAAGAGAGCGTTGACCAGGCTGGTTTGCGGGGTCAGGTAGTCGGGTTGTTGGGCGCAATGGTTGATCAGTACGCTCTGGATGCCCGGCACCCGCTTGACCTCCGCAGTTTCCGGATCGACGCTATCCACCAGGGCGCCGGCCGCCACGCCGGCGTAGCTCTCGTGGTGCTCGGGACACAGATGACTGCGCAGGTAGACCTCAAGGTCGCGGCCGGCCCGCTCCCACCAGCCATAGTCGATGTGATACTTGGTGTCGAGCGTCGGCCGCAGCAATCGCATGGGCTTGTCGGGGGCGTTGGTCATGCCTCGCCTCGCACCTGATCCCGCAGTCGCCAGTACAGGTCGCCGACGTGTTCATAATCGTCCCTGATCACAAGTTCCTGGAAGATCGGGCCGGGCGGCAATCGCCGCAGCACATTGACTCCAGAATACAGAGATTTGGCGTGAACCGCCGACTGTGGGTTGAGCTTGGCCAGTTCGCGGAAGACGTACAGAATCAACCGATCATCCGGCGTTCGCCGCTGGCTGCCGTTCAACCAGGCCTCATCCAGGGCTTGCGCGTCGACCAGTCCAACCACCATCTGCTCGTCGTAGGACGTGCCGACCGGTTGCTTGAGCATCGTGAAGCCCACCCGACCGTCCTCGCTAATCGACACCGTCCGGATCCAATCATTGCGCCGACGCCGGTCAACCGCCTCCACAATCACCTCACCGGTCTTGTCACCCTGGCGAATACGAACCAGGCCGCCGGTCGGCACTTCATACTTGCGGAACCATTCATCGAGGCCGAAAACAAAGCCTTCGCGGCGCAATACCCAGCCGGGGAATCGATCCTGGGAATGACCGTCCACCAGGACAAAACGAATGTGCGGCGCCTCGTAGGCCGTCGGAAACAATTGGCGCAACCTGGGTGACAGGGGCAGCGCACCAACCCGCCAATGTGGGAAGAGCAGCGGCAAGGTGACCTCGCTGGGCCCACCCTCGGTCACTTCGCCCGGGCTGAACTCATCGTCCAGATGAATTTCAAGGTCTTCGAGCTCGGGGGTGAAGTTCGTTCGGTCAACCGAACGCCGCTCATAAACCAGCCGCGGCGGGGGGAACAGGACCTCTGGCGGCTCGAGCCGCTGGAGGAACCACAGGATCTCCCCGGCTGGACCGACCTCGTCAAAACGCTCGTCCTCCTGCAATGCATAGTCGACGGAAAAACGGGCCAGCAGCGGATCGAGATTGGCTGGCAGGTCCATGTGCTCGAGCAGATCCTCCGTTGGCAGGGGTCCGCCTTCGGCGACGTCGAGGACGGCTTCGGCCAAATTGAGGTGGCCGCTGTTGATGTTGGCCAGCAAGGATCGCGGGAACCAGCGGTAGGCGATGCGAACGATGTCGTCGTTGGTCCCGAGCAGGTCAACCAGGTCCGACTCGAGCTGCTCACCGTAGCTCGCCAACACCAGCTGTACCGGGTCTACGCCCTCGGCCAGCGGGGTCTCATCCGGCAGCTGGTTGAGCTTGTGTTCAGCCAACGAGGCGGCGAACTGGCGCGTGGCATTGCCGCTCTCGAACTCAACTTCGATCACGCTAAACTGGCCAGCATCGGGGTTCTCGCCGGCCCGGCTGGCAATTACCGTGCCGACCGCTCCCTCGAGCGCCGGGAAGGCCAGGGTCTGGCCCACCTCATAGGCCTCGGCCGGCCGGTAGAGCTCGTGCTCGGACTCGGCGGCCACGGTCGCCTCGCGTTCGAGCCGGTCCAGGTGCGTGTGGACGAGAGCCTCGATCATCTCGCGCGCCGTGAGCGGTTTCTCTTGCTCCAGCAGCAAGTTGAAAATGAAATCGAGGTCCCGGTCGGACAGCTTGAAGTCCGACCAGTGCGCGTCATGTGGCGGGATTGGGGGCGATGCCATGCAAACGATCAATCACAAAGGTTGGGGGCTCAAGCGGCATTATACTACACGCGGTAGCTAGGCTAATCCAATGACCGAATCCTATGTCACTCTGCTGACCGCCGCCGGCAATCTGGAAGCAGAAATCTGGCGCGGATTGCTCGAAGCCCAGGGTCTGCGCGTCCAGCTGCGGCAGGAGTCGGCCGGCGCGGCCTACGGCCTGGCCGTCGGTCCGCTGGGGGAAGTAGAGGTCCTGGTGGCAGTCGAGGATGAAGCCCAGGCCCGCCTGCTCGTCGACGACTACTACGCCGGCAAGCTCGATACGCCCGACGAATGAGTTAAGGGTAAGCCCGCTCTACCCAATCCAGCGGTTGGACGGGGACGCCACCCACCTGCACCTCCCAATGGAGATGCGGTCCGGTCACCCGGCCGCTGGCGCCCACCAAACCGATAGCATCCCCCGTTTCGACCTGCTGGCCAGCCTCGATCATCGTTTCCGACTGGTGCAGATACAACGTATACACACCCCAGCCATGGTCAATGATCGTGGTCAGACCGCGCACGGTCAGGAGCCCGGAGAACACCACCGTCCCCGGTGCCGGCGCCACGATGGTGACACCAATGCCTCCATAGAAATCGAGGCCGGTGTGGTAGCCCGTGTAGCCGGTGTTGTTGTAGTTGCGCCGCGTGCCGAAGACCGAGGGGAAGCTCTCGGTAAAGTAGTTCGAGGGGAATGCGAATGGCCCCTGCCAGCGCTTGGGCTCGGTGGCCGGCGCCACCAGTTGGGCGATTTGGGCATCCTCGGGTGTGGTGTTGTCGCTTTTGACGGTTTCTTCAGGCACGTACAAGACCGGGTCAAACCCGTAACCGCCGCTGCGCACCGGGAACGGTTGCTGGAAGGTGTAGCTCCAGCCACCGTCGGCTGGCCCAACACTGACCGAAAGATCGTATAGGCCAGGGTCGGCCAGCGCATGCACACCCTGCAGGGCGATCCAGCTGCCGTCGCCGGCCGGCATGAAGTGGAGTGCCTTGCCATTCAAGCTTCCGGACAACGCCACCTCGTACTCCGCCTGCGCTTCGAATATCAGGGTCTGACCCTGGGTGGCGGGCGCGGGACCCACCTGCAGCCCGGTTAGGGGGGCCGGCAGCGACCCACGCTCCTGACTGTCATCGGCCGGCGCCACCACCAGTTCGCCGGGCACAAACCACAGTCGTGGCTCGCTCTCCACCATCGGCTGCAGCCGCCAGGGATTGACGCCGCGGTCGGCGGCGATGGCGATGGCCCCATTGCCGACTGCCACCTGCAGGCTGGTCGGTGAGCCAACCCCCACTTCGGCCGAGATAAACGACTGTCCGATGTACAGACGATCCGGATGAAGCACGCGGTTCAGCCGTCCGAGGGCCTCGCTCGGCGCGGCCAGCGCCAGTGCCAGGGATTCGAGGTTGTCTCCCACTTGAACCTGGTGCGTCGTGAGGATGCCGCTGATGCCTTCGAAACCGGGGATGGTCAACGACTGGCCCGGCTGTATGCTGGCGGGGTTGGTCAGCCCATTGGCCGCCATCAGCGCGTCGACGGTCGTGCCAAAGGTGCGGGCAATGGCGCTGAGCGTGTCACCGGCTTGGATGAGATAGACCGGTCCGCTCTCCTGGGCCAGCGCCGGGCTGGCCGTCAAGAGCAGACCCACGAGCAGAAGGAGGACAAGGTGTGTGGCGTTAGTCGATCTCATAGAAGCTCAGTTGGTCTCCGACCGCCGCCGATTGTAACAGGGCCGGGGTTCCTTCGACGATGTAGCGGGCGGCCCGGATCGGCCAGTAGACCCGCCAGGGCATGGCCACGATCCGGTCAACCACCACCCGCTCGGCGTCCAGCCACAGCACACCAAGCGGCATAAAGACGGCGAACATGTGAATCGAACTGGCAAGCCGGCTGCCATCGGATTCAACCAGCACCAGCCCCTCCCCCTGCGGCAGGCTCGACCGAAACGTCAGCCCGCGCAGCCGGCAGGCGAAACTGGCGCACCAGCGTGCGGTCAGCAGCCGAGCCCCGGTGGATTCGTTGGTGATGTCGACTTTGTGGCTCATGCGCCAGAAATGAAAACGGGACGACCTGGGTCGCCCCGAACGGGTCGGATCAAGAACCGCCGGTCAATCAGCGAGGATCTTCTCCACACTCTCGAGCAGTTCCTGTGGGCCGAATGGTTTGGTGATGTAGTCATCGACCTTGGCGATGTGCAAGCCCAGCACCTTGTCAATCGATTGCGCCTTGGCCGTCACGACCACGACCGGGATCTCGCGCAACGCGGCGTCGGCCTTCATCTGCTGGTAGACCTCCCAGCCGTCCATGTCCGGCATCATCAGGTCGAGCAGCACCAGGTCGGGTTGTTCTCGGCGGACCGTTTCCAGGCCCTCAACGCCCCCATTGGCGCCGATGACGCTGAAGCCTCGGCGGCCCAAAATCAGCCGAACGAGATCAATCATCTCGGGCTCGTCTTCGATGCACACTACTCGTTTGGGATCGTCGGCCATGCGCCTAGGGCCCTCTCCCGCCCTGAGAAACTGACCTAGTCTATACCATAGGTGGTCTGGCGGGCAACAAGCCCTTAGGTCCCAATGGCCCGTGTCGGACCATGCTAGCCGCGGCCGCCCATGACCGCCAACAGCTCCGGTTGGCTGGAGGCCAACTTAAAGACTTCGGCGATATCTTGTTGGGTGATCAATCCCAGGAACTCGCCAGCCGAGACGACCGGCAGTGCATCAAGCCGGCCATCCGCCATCTTCTGCTGGACCTCAAACAGGCCGTCGTCGGGTCCGACCGGAGAGAACTCGGTCTGCATGATAGCTCGGATGGGCGTGGCAACGCCACCCTTCTGCAGGCCATCAACCAACCGCTGTTGGGTAAGGACCCCGACAACTTGACGATCCTGGCAGACCGGGAAATTGGATTGGAATGTGCTCAAGGTCAGGTCGACGGCGCGCTGCAGGGTGTCATCCGGCGAAAGGGCCTGGGCCTGCCGGCTGAAGGCCTGGCGCACCCGCAATCCAGTCAGCACACTGCGCAGTCGGCTGAGCTGCCCCTCCTGGGCCGCGCCAACGTAGATGAAGACTGCGATCAAGATCATGAAGAAGCCGCCACCGAGGAAGCCCCACAAGCCGATCAGCCAGGCCATTGCCTGGCCGATGGCGACGGCGATGGCGGTGGCCCGCGCATACGGCAGCTTGGTGGCCAACACTGCCCGCAAGACCCGGCCGCCGTCCATTGGGAAGGCCGGCAGCAGATTGAAGACGGCGATAAACAGATTGGTGATGAACAGGTAGCGGAAAATGGGCGCCAGCGACAGCTGGCCCATTTCACGCAAGCTGCCCGCCAGCGCCCGCGGCGCCAGGTCCACCCGAAGCGGGATGGCCAGTCCAATCATGATGACTGCCAGCACGACATTCACCGCCGGGCCGGCCAGCGCCACCACCAGTTCTTGTCCGGGTTTGTCCGGCATGCGACCCATCTGGGCGACACCGCCGATCGGCAGCAACACGATTTGGGTGATCGGAACGTCATACTCGAGTGCGGCGAAACTGTGGCCCAGTTCATGGAGCACCACGATGCCGAACAGCAGCAGCGTCACCAGGACGCCAAAGGCCGCACCCGTCCAACCCTCATCCGAGAGCGCTCCGAATTGAACCGCAGCCCACACCAAGATCAGCGGAAAGGTCACGTGGACCTTGATGTCGATGCCTCGGACTGTGAAGAGCCGAACTGCGCTATCCATCTTCTGCTCCCTCAAAACGCCGGCGCTTCGAGTATAGCCGACCGGCCTCTTCTCCCACTCTACCTGCCGGACCGTGTCTTGATATAGGCAGGGTGTATGATGAAGGGGCTGCGTTGCGCCCACCTCTGCCGCCGTTCCCGACCCATTCCCTCCCGCAGATGTCCTCCTTCCCGGTGACTACGCGTAGCTACGCGGTGTCCACTTTTTGCGCATGCAACGGAGGCAATCATGACAGTGCTCGCCAACAACCACCTTTCGGTCGTCGTGCCGGCCACCGACCTGGCTCGGGCCAAGGACTTCTACCAGGGGAAGCTAGGTTTGAAATTGGTCAGTGAAGAAGAGCAAGGGCTGGCATTCGAGGCCGGCGCTGGAACGGGCATCTTCGTCTACCTGCGCCCGGGCGGGGGGCCGGCCGAGCACACGGTGGCCGGTTGGCGTGTGAAAGATGTCGAGGCCGCCGTCGCCGAATTGGGTGTGCGCGGTGTGACCTTCGAGGTCTACGACATGCCCGGGCTCAAGACCGACGAGCGGGGGATCGCTCGCATGGGCGACAGGCTGGGTGCCTGGTTCAAGGACAGTGAGGGCAACATCCTGTCCATTAACAGCATGTGATCCTAACGCCGTCTCCAGCACAAAGACAAAGGCTGCGCTTCGGCGCAGCCTGCCTCAGTCTGGGTCCAGCGTGGACAGTGTTCCGTTGCCAGTACACCCGGCAGGACTCGAACCTGCAACCAATGGATTAAGAGTCCACTGCTCTGCCAATTGAGCTACGGGTGCATACGGGCCTGGGCCCTCGCCGCAGGATTGTACCGCGCCCCTTGACTGAGTTCAATCCAGAGCTTGGCGTTCTCCGTCAGCCCGGCTCATCGTCTTCCTCATCGGAACTCAGAAAGTCCTCGAACACTTTGAGACGGCGTTCAATCTCACCGTCCAGCCGCGCCCGGCGGCTGGAGGGCTCGCCGTCCTGGTGCGGACGGTTAAAGAAGTTGGCGATGTCTTCGAAAATGCCGCTGAAATGAAGGAGCAGGTACAGCCCCCCGAGGATAATGACCACATATGGGAGCATCAGCCGCCTCCTGACGCCTGCTTGGATCGCAGTACGTCAACCCCATCGTACCCGATCACTGGCCGAACATTTCCATCAGGACGGCGTTGATGCGGTCCCACTGGGGCGCCAGCACTTGCGCACCATCCGAAGTGGTGAAGCCAACCGCCATCGTGCGGTCGATAACCCGGGCGTCGATCCCTTCCGGTCCGACGCGCAGCAATCCGAACGCCAGGCGCGGCCATTCCCAGATGGGCAGATCGGATTGAATGCTGCCCAAAGCGCGCGCCGCCGCCAGTGGGGCCCTCGGCCAGTTGGCCGGGGCTAGCAGTTGGCCGAACACGGCCCGCAAGAAGAGTTGGCCGCGTGCCATCCGGGCGAAATCATCGGAGCCGGCCCGGTCGCGGACAAAGGCCAGCGCCGCTGTACCATCCAGCCGGTGGCGGCCAGCTGTGTAACCTGACATTGGCTGCGGCAACTCGAGCTCAATGCCACCGAGGGCATCAACCGCGTCTACCAACCCTTCGAACTGGAACCGAATGGCGTAGTGCACATCAACGCCGAAGTTTTCCCGAACGACCAGTTTGGTCGCCGCAAGCCCCGAGCCGGGCTGGTTGACCTCGGCGAAGTAGTGGGCGGTGTTGATCCGGTTCTCGCCGATCCCTGGCACGCTGACCCACAGGTCACGCGGAATCGACAGCACACCAACATACGGCTTCCACGGTTGAAAAGTCCACAGCATTAGGGTGTCACTGCGGCCGGCTGCGGTGCCCTCAGGCGGTCGGTCAATGCCGATCAGCAAGACATTGGTGCGAAACGGGACGAGCAGGGAAATGCCAACCACCGCGCCCACAACCACCCCCAACAGCACAGCCGGCCAGGGAACCCGCCGGCGCCGGGGCTGCCACAAAGGCTCAGGGGTGTGCGCTGTCGCCGGCTGGGTGATGTCCGGCGCATAGCTGCGAGCCTGCTGTGGACGGGTCGGCTCTTTGTCAGGCAACATGGCGCGGCATTCTAACACTCCATCCGGCCGCCAAAAGACGCCTGCTACAATTGTGGCCATGCTCGAGCCGGCCCGCATTCGCGCTCCCGCCTTGCCGGGATTGGTCTGGGTCAACGGCAGCGGACCCGGCCGGCTGGCCGACCTCACCGGCGCCGCCGTCTTGCTGGAATTCCTCGAACTCACCTGTCTGAGCTGCTTACGCGTCTTGCCCTATCTGCGCCAGTGGCAGGCCAGTTACGGGCCCTACGGCCTGCAAGTTCTTGGCGTTCATACGCCCGAATTCCCATTTGGCCACCAGCCCGAGGTCGTCTCTCTCGGTGCCAAACGCCTTGGACTGCGGTTCCCGATCGCAATCGATCATGAGCAGACGGTATGGACTGCCTACGCCGTGAAGGCCTGGCCAACATCTGTGTTGCTCGATCCGGCCGGCTACATTCGGCTGAGCCACACAGGCGAGCATGACTATGCGCAAGTCGAAGCGGGGATCCGTGAGCTGCTGTCGGGGCGGCCCGGCTTTCCGGCCGAAGAACTTGCCCCGGTCGAGTTGGCACCCGAACACGAGCCGGGGGCCGTCTGCTACCCGGTCACGCCCGAAATTCATGCCGAGTCACTCGGCAACCCCACGCCAGACGGCGATGGCCGGCACCAGCTCCCTGAGGCTCGATCCGCCGGCCGCTACTACCTCGACGGCCGCTGGCGGGTCGGAGACCAAGTTGTTGTCAGTACGGGGGCCGACGCCCGGCTGTTCGTTCCCTATCAAGCTGCCGATGTCTATGCCGTGCTCGAGAGCCAAACGGCTGATCAGACGCCGATCGATGTCGGATTGTCGCAAGCTGGCGCCTCCCTCCCCGCTGGCAGCCTGGGAGGCGATGTCGCCCAGCGCCAGGGTCGAGCAGTCTTGCGTGTGGACGGCCCGCGCCTGTACCATGTGGCCAAACATGGGTCACCGGCTGGTGGTGAACTGGTGCTGGAACCCGATCGGCCCGGACTGGCGGTGTACGCCTTCCAATTCGGCAGCTGTTTGATGCCGGCCACGCCGTCAGGCTAACCAGGAGAGCAGCATGCTCCGCCGCTTCCTCATCTTTCTCTCCCATTCATCGCGGTTGCGGCGCATCGTTACCGGTTGGTCCATTCCTCGCCGTCTGGCTGCGCGCTTCGTCGCCGGAGACACGCTCGAAGCGGCTGTACCGGTGATCAAAGCCCTGAATGCGCGTGGTTTGCTGGCCACACTCGACCACCTGGGTGAACACGTCGAGGATGTAGCCGAGGCCGAGCGCGCGCTCGATGACTACCTGGCATTGATCGATGCCATCGAGGCCGGACAGCTCAAGGCCGGTATTTCCCTGAAACTGACCCAGCTGGGGTTGGAGATCGACCCGGTCGCCTGTGTTGACAAACTCGAATCCGTGGTGCGCCACGCGGCCGAACGCGGCGTCTTTGTTCGAATCGATATGGAGCACTCGGCGGTGGTTGACGCCACACTGGAAACTTACCGCCAACTGCGTCAGCGCGGCTACCACACCCTGGGGTTGGTCATCCAATCCTATCTGTACCGCAGCCATGACGACACCGCTGCCATGCTGGCGCTGGGCGCACCCATTCGCCTGGTCAAGGGCGCTTACGACGAACCACCCGAGCGTGCCTACCCCAACAAGGCGGAGGTGGATGCCGCCTTCGACCAGATCGCCCGGCGCATGATCGAGGCCGCCCTGGATCAAGCCCAGCCTGCGGTTTCCACCGACGGCCGGCGCCCGGCCTTCGTGGCGCTTGGCACCCATGACGAAGCGCGAATCGAGGCGGCCATCCAATATGCCCACTCCCTCGACCTGCCCAAGCCCGCCCTGGAGATCCAGTTGCTGCACGGGATCCGGGCCGGACTGGGCGACCGGCTGGCGGGCGAAGGCTATCCTGTGCGGATCTATGTCCCATACGGCACCGAGTGGTACGCATATTTCATGCGGCGATTGGCCGAACGGCCGGCCAACTTGTGGTTCTTGCTTTCGAATCTGTTCCGACGCTGAGGTTGGTGGGGACCGCATGGTAGACTTTTTCCCCCAGTCCCGGCTGCCGTCGGCCTCGACGGCGTTGGAAAGGCTGACATGGGGACCAACGAGATCGATCATCTTGTCAAGCGACTGCAGCAAGACGGAGAGAAGACCCTCGCTTACTTTGCCGGGCTAGGCCCTGACGACTGGCGGGCCCAGGTCTACACCACCGGGTCCGGTTGGCGTGTGCACGATATCTTGGCGCACTTCGTGTCGGCAGAGCGTTCGTTCTTTCTGCTGGTCGAAAACGTCGCCGGCGGCGGCGATGGCGCGCCGCGCGACCTCGATATCAACGAATTCAACGAAGCCGAGGTGCCGAAGCTTGAGGCGATTTCGCCCGACGAACTGCAGGCCGCCTACCGTGAGGCGCGCCAGGCCTCGGGCCGGCTGGCAGCCGGCCTCGATCCAGCCGATCTCGACCGGGTGGGCTACCATCCCTGGTTTGGCCAGGTCACAGTGCGCCACATGCTCAAGCTAGTGTACCGTCACAACATGATCCACCTGCGCGATGTGCGCAAGGCGTTGGCCCAGGGTGCACCAGTGCCACATCGGGAATTCGAGCCGCCAACCGCTTCAGGAGCGTAATGCAACCCTATGAGCGAGCGCATCGATACATTGCGTACGTTGCTGCAATCCAACCACCGAGAAACGTTCGAACAGCTCCAAGACCTCGGTGAGCCCGAGTTGTCGGTGGAGGTGTATCAGGCCGAAGATGGCCCGTGGACGGCCAAAGACATCCTCGGCCATCTGGTCGACGCCGAGCAGGGTCTCTACCTTCAACTCGGCCGGTTGGCGAAGGGCGACGATCCTTTGCCGGCTGACTTTGATGTCGATCGTTGGAACCGTCGGGCTGTGCCGCGCCGCCGCCAACTCAGCTACCCGGAACTCCTGACCGAACTCGAGTCGGCGCGCCGCAAGATTCTGACCTTGCTCAACTCGACAGATGAAAGCGCCCTCGATCAGACGGGCCGTCGGCCGGACATGGGGGAACTGAGCCTGGAAGCCCTATTCCGCTGGGTTGCGGGCCACCGCTCCCACCACGTTGGCGACCTGTTGAAAGCCCTGGGGCGGGAGACTTGATCCACGACGTTCTGATCCGAAGGCTCAGCCAGCAGCAGGTCGAAAACGCCGACCGCTGGCCGGTCCTGGCCTTCGCCGATCCGCTGCTGCATCGCGTCGGCTGGATCGATCTGTGGCGAATGGAATCCGGTGAGCAGACCCGATTCCGCGTGCGCCCCGAGGCCGACGAAGTCTGGCTGCTGATCTCAGGTGCCTGCACTTTTGCCTGGCACGACCAGCGCGAAACCTCACCGACCAAGGGCGAGCGTCAATGGCATATGGCTGACGGCCCAACGCTCGTGCTGGCACCCTTTGGCGTTGGCTTTGGTGTCCTGGCCGAAGCCGACTGCCAACTGCTCCGTCTGGCGACCGAAGACGAGGCCGGCGACGAAGGCGGCCTGCCATTGCCGTGGATCGAAAGGTGAACGGCCGACACCCTTTTCCGTGGCGCTCCGTGCAGGCCATCGCTCGGCCGATCCTGCTGTTCGAAGGCGCGCTGCTGTTTGCCCTGGGTGCCGCCATGGCCGCCTACCTGGGCCAACGCCTGCCCGCAGGAACCTATCTGGCCGGCCAGGCTATCGTCACCCTGCTCCAACTCAGCGCCCACGGCCTGCATGCCCTGTTCAGCGCTCCGGGAGATCGGCTTGAACCCGGTCGCCGCTTAGCCCCCATCCGGCAGGACGAACCGGGTATCCCGCTGCGCTGGCTGATGGCCCTTTCGGCCGCCGGCCTGACCGTCAGCGCCACGCTGGTTGGCTGGCTGCTGGTGACCGGCCGGCTGCCGGTGGTTGCTGCCTTGATCCTGGCCGCCGGGGTCTTCACTGCTTACGCCTTGTGCGTCCCGCCAGCCCGAGCCATCGACAGCGCCTATGGCTCGTGGATCGTCAGCATGCTGCTGGGGGCCGGCATCCCTTCGCTAGCCTTTACCTTGTTCTCAGGCAACCTTCACCGGCTCCTGCTCATGTCTACTGCCCCGCTCGTATGCTTCATCTTCGCGGCACAATTGGCCCTGCAACTGCCTGATTACGGCAAGCTGCAACCGCTGGGGCGCACCGACTTGATGTCTCGTCTGGGTTGGCAGCGAGGCATGCAGCTCCACGACTTGTCGATCCTGATCGGCTTACTGCTGTTGGCGATTTCCCTGGGGATCGGTCTGCCCCGGCGCGTCGTCTACGGGATGCTGGTGGTGCTACCCGTCGGCCTGATGCAGGTCTGGTACATGAACCGCATCCGCTCGGGTGAGCCGCCTCGGTGGGACCTGCTGCGTTTGTCATCGATAGGCCTGGTCGGCCTGACCACTTACCTTCAGTTGGCGGGATACTGGTTGAGTTAGTCCTGAACGGTCGACAAGGAAAAGGCCCCGCGGTATGGCGGGGCCTTGCTCATTGTGCCGTGCATGTTGCGGTCAGTCGAGTTCAGGGATGCGCAAGCGCAGGCCCGGTTTGATCGAATTGGGGTTGTCTCCGATAACGGCCTTGTTCTGCTCGTAGATCTTCTTCCAGTTCGCCTCTGAGGCCGATCCGTAATATTTGAGCGCCAGGCCGCTTAAGGTTTCCCCTTCCTTAACTTCATGTTCCGCCTTGATCTTGGCGCCGGCAAATGCCGAAGCATCGACTCTGGGCTGTTTGTCGCCACCGTCCGTCTTACCTTCCTGCGCCATGCTTTCCTCCTAGGGCTGTGTCGGCGTCGCCCCTCATTATAGCCACATTCAACCGGTCGTCTCGGGATGGATCGCCTGGTAGCTGGCTGAGCAGTCCAGCTCATCTAACCTTAGCGCTAAGCTGCGCTCAATCAACTGCCGTACCCTACGCAGGGCATCGGCCCGCGGGCAGGCCTGCTCCGCCTGATCTGGCGCCAGTTTGACTTCTTTGAGCGTGTGAGACACCCGGAAGTGGGGATGGGAGAAGTCGCGCGCCAGCACCCTGGGCAGATACTGTTGATACTGCTCGGCATGCGGTGGGCTGGTGCGGACAATCCCCATCAAGTCCTCGACCGGCACACCGGCCTTTCGCACCATCGCCAAACTCAGGCCAAACGAGGCGACCAGGGAAACCAGCAGCTGGTTGAGCGCCAGCTTGAGCGCCCCCGCTTTGCCCGTGGTCCCTATCCGGCGTGGTTCCTCGCTCGAATCCTGTAGGACGGGGATCAGCTGCCGGCAGACGGCATCGGGGCCGGCCGCCATCAGCAGTAAGGTTCCGTCTCTCGCTTGGCTTGAACTGCCCAGCACGGGAGCCAACAGCTAGCCGGCCTCGAGCTGTCCCAGTTGGCTCGCCAGCGCCTGACTTTGATCGACCCCAATCGTCCCGAGCTGAACAGTGGTCCGGCCCGCCAAGACCGACTTGTCGGGGAGCTCCAGCAGCACTTGGCGGATGGCCGCCGGTTCCTTGAGAACCAGAGAAGCACGTCGGCGGCTTTGCCGCCCGCCTCGGCCAGCGTCGCGGCAACCTGCGCACCCTGCGTCCCAAGCGACTGGGCTTTCGACCTGGTGCAGTTCCACAGCGTCAGAGGACAGCCGTAGGCCAAGAGCCGTTCAGCCATCGCCGAGCCCGGATCCCGGTGCCGAGCAAAGCTAGTCGCAGGAACCTGTCCAAGGGCTGGCCACCGGCGCTAACGGGAATAGGTGCCGATCAACTCCGCCTCGGCCAACGTATGACCCTCAAGCGCCGCCAGGACCTGGGCCTTGGTCGCCCCGGCCGCAAATCCCAGAGGCTGGTCGGCGGCGTACAGCCTGAAGACATAGCGATGGGTGCCGCTGGGTGGACAAGGCCCGCCGTAGCCCAGTTCACCCCAGCTGTTGGTACCGTGGACCCCACCCGCGGCTTGGGCCTGATTGGATACCGCATCCGGCAGGCCTGAGGAATCTGCCGGCAGGTCGAACAGCACCCAATGGACCCAGGTGCCGGCCGGCGCATCCGGGTCATCCATTACCAGCGCCAGGGACTGCGTGCCCTCGGGAACGCCCGACCAACGCAATGGCGGGGACTGGTCGACACCGTCGCAGGTGAAGTCGGTCGGGACCATTTCGCCCTCGGCAAAGGCTTGACTGGTGAGTTCCAACGAGATGCTCCCTGCTCCTGTCGGTTCGGTGGATGAGGCTGGCAGCTCAGTGGCCCCGGAAGGGGCCTGGGTCGGTGACGGCGGCGTAGGGGCTGGCTCAGCCGTCGCCGGGGCGCAGCCCGTCAGGCCGGTTAGAGCTGCCGCTGCCAGCAGCAACCACAAAATGGGATGGAGGCGGTTGGTTGCCATCGACACTCCTTTGAGCTGGCGCGGGCAGCTTTCAGCCTATCACAGCCATAGGTCGTGGCGTGGTAGCATGCAGCCACTCAACGTCCCGAGGTGGTTTTGGAGAGAGCGGCATGAGCATGCCCCAAGTTGGCCAACCGGCACCCGACTTCGAGCTGCCCAATGAGAAGGGGGAAATCGTCCGACTCTCCGACCAGCGCGGCCAGCCTGTAATCCTCTTCTTCTACCCCAAGGACGACACGCCGGGCTGCACCGCAGAGGTCTGCAATCTGCGCGACGACTACAGCCAGTTTCGACAGGCGGGTATCGTCCTACTGGGCATCAGCGCCGACCCCGTCAAATCGCACGCCAAGTTCCAGCGCAAGTACAGCCTGCCGTTCAGCTTGCTGGCTGATGTCGACACCGAAGTCTGCCAGGCGTACGGTGTGTGGGTCACCAAGAAGCTGTTTGGCCGCGAGTACATGGGCATTGCCCGAACGACGTTCGCCATCGATGCGCAAGGTGTGATCAGCCATGTATTCGAGGGGGTCGATCCGGAAATCCACAGCCGGGAGCTGCTCACATCGCTGGGCGCGGCCACCGGCTAACCACCCCAGCCTTCGGCCGGTGCCCCAAGAAGTTGTCGTGCTATAATCCGCCGCTTCAATCGTTTCCCATACGCCCTAAGAGGATTGGATGGAGTTCCTTCGCTACGTTCTCGACCTGTTCCTGCATCTTGACGACCATTTGAGCGTGATCATCAGTCAATATGGGGTGTGGACCTACGGCCTGCTGTTCGCCGTGATCTTCTTGGAGACGGGGCTGGTCGTCACACCCTTCCTGCCGGGGGATTCGCTCCTGTTCGCTGCCGGCACGTTCGCCGCCACCGGCGCGTTCAATATCACCCTGCTGGCGGGTCTGCTTTTTATCGCCGCCGTCCTGGGCGACACCGTCAACTACTGGATCGGCCACACCATCGGGCCGCGGGCCTTCGAGATTAAGAGCCGCTTTCTGAAGAAAGAATACCTGGACCGAACGCACGAGTTCTATGAAAAGCACGGAGGCAAGACCATCTTCCTTGCCCGCTTCGTGCCCATCATCCGCACTTTTGCCCCGTTCGTGGCTGGGGTCGGCGCCATGTCCTACGGCCGCTTTTTGGCTTACAACGTATTCGGCGGCTTTGTTTGGACATTCGGTTTCACCTATGCCGGCTATTTCTTCGGCAACATGCCCATCGTGCGCGACAACTTCTCCTACGCCATCGTCGCCATCATCCTGATTTCGCTCCTGCCGATGGGCTATGAGCTGCTGGCGGCGCGCCTGCGCGCCCGGCAAGCCCCTGCTGCTGCGGCGTCCGAAGGTCTGCCCGAGACGGACTAGGCCCGCCAGACGGACCTGGAAGCGACAGGGCCACCGATCGAGCTGGTTGGGACGGAGGACGGTCGCGTTCTAGCCGAACGGCCCAATGAGCGGTACGGGTGTGAAGGTCAACAGGAAGATGACGAGGCCCAACAAGGCCAGCATCTGCCGCCTGGCATCGAGCGGCGTGATGGCATCGAGCGGCTCGGCGTAGCTGCGACCCAGGAAGAATATCAACCCAGCCCAAATCCACCAGCCACTCCACACGAAGCCTAACGCAACCAAGCCAACCACGATCAGCGGCCAAAGCGTCCGAGCGCGGCGCCCAAGCAGGACGTACACCAGGTGACCACCGTCGAGTTGGCCGGCCGGGATCAAGTTTAGGGCCGTGACCAGCAAGCCGGCCCAGCCGGCCCAAGCCAGCGGGTGAACCAGGATGTCGCGCCCGCCAAACGGTACCGGGCTGCTCAAGAAGAAATACCTGAACCAATAGGCCGCCACGGATACGTCTCCATAAGATGACGGAGCCGGCAGCAGTTCCCCCTTGACCAGGTACTTGATCAGCAGGTACAGCAACGAGTTGCCTTCAAGCGTGAAGCCGGCCGCCGCCTGCGGATTGGCCGGCAAGGCAGTGATCTCCGATAGTGAGATCCCCACCCAAAGTACAGGCACCGCCACCAGGAATCCGGCCAGCGGGCCAGCCAGGCCAATGTCGAGCAGCACGCTGCGGTTCTTGGGCGGCTCCTTCATGCGAATGAATGCGCCCAGCGTTCCCAAGATGCTGCCGGGAAATGGAAGGAAGTAAGGCAGCGTGACCGCCGTCCGGTGGAAACGTCCGGCCAGATAGTGGCCGAATTCATGCGCCAGCAGGATAGCCAGCAACGCCACGGCAAAGGGCACCCCGCCGGAGAGCAGGTCCAGATAGCCGGCCAGGCTGTTGGGCAGCGTAGGTATGAAATCGTTGCCATAGAAGTCGACGTTGGCAATGAGCGCCCCGGAGATCACCACACTGATTACAGTAAGAATGAAGAGTACGGCATTGACCATTGGGTTGGATGGCTCCGGCGAGATCACGCCAGGCACGCCCAGCACAACATGGCGGCTCTCTTGCTCCCGGAACAGCAGCGTCATGCCCTCTTGGCGAAACTGTGGCGCCAGGCGCTCATAGGCGTCCTCCGAGGATCCGATCAAGCGGCCACGAAAGCGGACCGCATATTCGTTTTCGGGTCCGCCTCGAGTTGTATCCTCAATCGACATCACCTGGGCGACCGCCATCTGCAGACGCTGGACACGATCGATGGCGCCGCCGCCAGTTGCCTGTTCGGTCACACGACCTCCGACGGGAAGGCGGGAGTGGATGGGAGTCGAACCCACCGCAGACCGCTGAGCGGCCCGCCACCGGTTTTGAAGACCGGGGGGCCCACCGGGACCCAACCACCCCCACTCAGGGGGACAAGGATACCGTATCGTACCCGCCAGCAACAAGGATTCGAAGCGCGCCTGCTACAATCCGGCAATGTTCACGACGGACATCCAGAGGCGCCGGACGCGACACGCCATCCTGCTGGCTGGCTGCCTGAGTTGCCTCCTGCTGGCGGGCTGCCGCAGCCAGACCCCAGCGGCCGGCAGCACCCTGCCAGAGGGCAGCCGAACCCCGATTTCGCTCGGGCCAACGTCCACGGCTTCGGCTACCGCCAGCCCTCGCCCAGCCGGAAGTCCAACGCCCACATTGGCCCCACTGCCGACGGTGGGACCGGATGATGCCGCTCGTGGCCCGTCCAGCGCGCCAGTTACCTTGCTCGTCTATACCGACTTCGACTGCGATTTGTGCGCACAGTTAGGCGCCACGCTGGAACAGGTGCTTTTGGACCATGCAGGCCAGGTTCGCCTGGTCATGCGGCCCTTCCCCCTGTTGAACGTGCATGACAAATCAGCACAAGCCGTCGCCGGCTGGCTGGCGGCAGGCGAACAAGGTGCCGGCTGGTCGCTGTATTCCCAACTGCTGCTCGACCGCGCCAACTGGAGCTCACTCGACCTGCCTGCCTTCCGCCAGCACCTCGTTGCTTGGGCGGCCAATTCCGGGCTGGACCCCGACCGGTTCGCGGCCGACATGATGTCCGAGGCGACAATCGCCGAGATTGAAGCCAACTACCGCCAGGCGCTGGCCAGCGGCATCCCCGGCGTTCCTTTCGTGCTGCTCAATGGCGTTCCGCACCGGGCCGGCCTCGAGCACTCCAACCTGGAAGCCGCCGTCCGGCTGGCCTTGTTGTCTGAGCAGCAATTCAAAGCCCCACCGGAATTGGATCTCTCCGGCGTCGAGCAGGCAGTCGCCCGGCTTCACACCAACCTGGGGACCATCGACCTGCAGCTCTATCCGCAGTCGGCACCGCACGCCGTGGCCAGCTTCGTGTTCCTGGCCCAGCAGGGCTGGTATGACGGCGCGGGCTTCTACCGGGTGGCACTGGGCCGGTGGATTGAGACTGGGGATCCGACCAACACCGGCTTGGGCCAGGCCGGTTACCATTTACCGGATGAGTTCGATCCCAGCCTCACATTCGACCGGCCCGGGATGGTGGCCATGGCCAACGATGGACCAGGCACCAACAGCAGCCGGTTCATGATTACGCTGGCGCCGATTGACGGCCTGGCTGGCTCTTACACAATCTTCGGACGGGTGATCGGGGGTCTGGACCTGCTCGCCGGGCTGCCGGGCCGCCAACCCCTGGATGACTTGCTCGAGCCACCAGCCGGCTGGATCGATGCCATCGAAGTAGAGATTCCATGACCGAGCAGGTGAGGCAGCCTCTGGATCGTTGGGATTTGGCATTGTTCCTACTGGCGCTGATCGGGGTCAGCCTGACCGCTTCGGCCGCCTTTGGCGTGGTGACCCTCGGCTTGATCGCTTGGGCAACGGGCGACATGGAAGCCGCCGAGGCCGGTGCGGCCGCCGCCTCGGGCATCATTTTCGTATGCCTTCTCGGCCTGCCGGCGCTGGTGAACGCCGGCCGCCGGGTGCTGGGCGGGCGGCTGGCGCCGCCGGACACCCCCTCTGCCTGGCTCTACGCGCTCGGGCTGCTGTTCCCTGCCGGCCTATTGATGGATTGGCTCGCCTTCGAACGGGGCGTGCTCACTCCGGTATTAGGCCCGGCCGGTCAATCGCTGGCGGTTCTGGCGCCGGCGGCAGTGCTGCTGGTGATGGTTCGGCGCCGAGGCCCCAGTTTGCGGCCCCGGCGTGCCTGGGGACACTTCTTGCTCGGACTATGGCTCGTGCCGGTGATCGCCTTGCTGCTGGAAGGTGTGCTGCTGCTGGCCGCGATCGCGATTGCCGCTGGGTTGTTGTCGCTATCGGCCAGCGGGCTGGCGCTGCTTGAGGCCTGGCAGGGATTACTGACGCAAGCCAGCGGTTTACCGGTTGAGCCGCCGGCCGACCTGGTCGGCGAATTGGCGCTGCATCCAGTCGTAATCGGGGTGCTGGTGGCCATGCTCAGCCTCCTGGTGCCGATCATCGAGGAGAGCCTGAAGACGGCCAGCATTTGGCCGCTCCTGCCCGCCCGAATACGGGGCGCACCTGCCTTCCTTGGCGGTGTTCTGGGCGGGACGGGGTTTGCGCTGTCGGAAGGGCTCTTCCTCGCCCAACCGACGACCGGCTGGTTGCTGGTCCTGGTCGGTCGTGCAGGGGCCACCTTGATGCACGCCTTTGCCACCGGTCTGGCCGCTTGGGCCTTGGCCGAGTTGGTCGTCGGCGGGCGCTGGCGACGGGGCCTGGCCGGCTTTGCGAGTGCGGTTGTCATGCACGGATTGTGGAACGGAGCCGCCATCGCCGTCGGCCTGAGCCAGCTGGCGGCGGGTGACGGCGGCGCCGCGCCGGCCAATTCGGCCGTTACTGTTGTCGGCGCAAGCTTGATCCTCGGCTTGACCAGTGTGGCAGTGATCGGCCTCCCCACCTTCCTTGGCGCATTGCAGCGGCACGAACCCACGAGCAGGGCCTAGGAAATGCGGCCGCTTGACGCTGACTTCGGCAGCGTGCTACATTGTTTCGGTTTGCACAATCCGTGGTCGGTTTCCGGAGACGGTGAGTGACAAAGTCGCGTACGGAACTGATGGTTGAGAGCCTGCAAGATTTGCAGGCGGCATCGCCCGATGTCGAGGCCTCAGCCGTCGTGAGTGTCGATGGATTGACGATGGCGTCGGCGCTGCCTTCCGAGGTCGAAGAGGATCGGGTGGCCGCCATGTCGGCCGCCATGCTCTCGCTCGGTGAGCGCATCTCCAGCGAATTGGGACGCGGCAATCTGGATCAGGTCTACATCCGTGGCGCCACCGGCTACATCATTCTGATGGCGGTCGCCCAGCGAGCCGTGCTGACGGTCTTGGCGAGCGAGCGGGCCAAGCTTGGGCTGCTGTTCCTCGACATGCGGCGCACGGCCAAGGATCTCGAGCGGCACCTGTGATGGAACCAGGTTTGCGCCGATCTTCAGACAGTCCCATTGGCGGTGAAACTTACCGGTCGTATGAACGCTTCCCGCGCGGGGGCCGGCATTGCCCCGCCTGACGGTCATTATTCCCACCTACAACGAAGCCGACAACTTGCCCATCTTGGCCGCCCAACTCTGGGGCCTGCCGATCGACGGGTTGTCGATCTTGATTGTGGATGACGACTCACCCGATGGGACGGGACGGATCGCCGACGAACTGGCCGAGCGGCGGCCCGGAAGTCTCGAGGTGATCCATCGGCCCGGCAAACTGGGGTTGGGTACCGCCTACATCACCGGCTTTCAGCACGCGCTGGCTACGGGCGCCCACATGGTGTGCCAGATGGATGCCGACTTCTCGCACTCGCCTGATTATTTGCCTTCGTTTGTTGAGGCGCTTGAGGCGGGCGACCTCGTGCTGGGTTCTCGCTATGTGGAGGGGGGGCGCATTGACGATCGCTGGGGGCTGGGACGGCTCTTGCTGTCTTCGTTCGGCAACGCATACGCCCGCACAATCTTGGGTCTCGAAGTTCGCGATGCAACCGGCGGCTACCGGTTGTGGCGGGCGGAGTGCTTGCGGGGCCTGCCGCTCGAACGCGTCCGCTCCAACGGGTATGTGTTCCAGGTGGAGATGGCCTACCTAACCCAAAGGCTGGGCTACCGCACGGTCGAGCTGCCGATCTACTTCGAAGACCGGCGCATCGGTCATTCGAAGATGTCCTTTCGCATCCAGCTAGAAGCCGCCGTACGCGTGTGGCAGCTCCTGTTCAAGTACCGGCAGCTCCGTCCGATCCATTCCTCCTCATCACCGCAAGACAACGGCTAGGTCTGCGCGGACGATCCATCGGCCAGGTACGCCTGGCCCAGATTGCGCCACTCGTCCACGGAAACCGACTGAGGCCGGCGCTCGCTCGTGATCCCCGCGCTCGCCAGCAACGACTCCACCTGATCGACCGGCAGACCAAGCCCGTGCGCCAGCGAATTGTGCAGTTGCTTGCGCTTCTGGCCGAACCCGGCCCGCGCCAGCCGGAAGACTGCCTCAGCCAGTTCGGGGGCGATCGCCGATTGCGACCTGTCCATACGGATCACTGCCGAATCGACTTTGGGTTTCGGGTGAAAGGCAGCGGCCGGGATACGGGCGACAATCTTGGGGATAGCATAAAGCTGGACCCCAAGCGCCAGCAGGCTCATGGCCCCCGGCCCGGCAACAATCCGCTCGGCCACTTCCGCTTGCACCGTCAGCACAATCCTCCGCGGCGGGTGATCGCTTTCCATCAGTTTGCGGATCACGGCCGAGGTGATGTTGTAGGGGATGTTGGCCACCACGCAGTAATCGTCGGCCGGCATGACCTGCCCCAAATCCAAGGTCAAGAAATCACCACTGACCAGGTCAACATTCTCCACGTCGTGGAGGGCATCCATCAGCGCCGGCAACAATCTGCGATCGAACTCAACCGCCACGATCGCTCCTGCGCTGCGCGCCAGCCGCCGGGTCAGCGACCCTATACCTGCGCCGACTTCGAGGACAGTCTCGTCACGGGACAGCTCAGCGGCGTCCACGACAGACTGCAAAGCCCGGCTGTCAAACAGAAAGTTCTGACCGAGGCGTTTGTCGGGGCGAATGTGGTGGCGTTTGAGCAGCGACCGCCACTGGCTGGCGGTCCACGGCGCCGGCGCGCCGGTCCCTGTCAAGGGAAGATCCAGACGATATTGTTGGCTGGTGGCACCGGCGTTAAGAAATACACCGTGACGTAACTAGCCCACGGGATATACTCATCATCCTCATAGCCCAAATCGATCCAGCGGCCGCGGACCCCGCCGCCTGTATCAGCCGCCTCGGCGAAGCCGTAACCTGGGACGTACATGCGGGTGCCGAACGCTATCAGGCTGCGGTCGATAGCCACCAAGCCCTTGCGCAGCGTCTGCCCGGAGGCGGTGATGCCAAAGTTTGGGGCATCGGGTGACACGCCGGCCCGGGATGGCGAGTAAGACGTGGCCCACATCTGGACCGCCCGCCAGTATTCGATCGTCCCGTCGGCGGTGGCCAGACTGCGCACTTCGATGTTGGTGCCATAGCCTACACGCCGCGGTTGTGGCTCACGCGCCAGCCAATGTCCTTCGAGCCGCCGCTGAACTTCCACGCCGTCCTGGTAGCGTATCCGGACCTGGTTGGCCTGCACGCCATAAGCGCCGGTGTCGATAATGCGCTGACTGTCGATCTCCACCTCAGCCAGCGGTTGGAATTCGGTTTCGAACGGAACGGGTTCGAGCTCGACCAACACTTCCTCACGCACACGGTGCACTCGGATGACCCCACCTGACGGCAGACGCTCGTTCATCCCGGGCTCGACCCAATCGAGACCAACCAGCGCCAGACCAACCTGGTCAAGCGCGCCATGCACCCGCTGCGCCCCGCTGCGGACTAGCAAACGCTGACCATCAACTTCGATCGCCAGCGGGCGTGAGGGAGCGTAGGCCGGATCGGCCTCAGGGCTGAGCGGAATCATCCATCCCGGCGCCACCTGGTCCCCTTCGTACAGGCTGCGGCCAGCCTCCGACAGCAATTCGGCCAGGCTGGATGCCAGACTCCGGACTTGCATTGTGCGACCAGCCAACTGGTAGCGCATGTCGGCACCGCGTTCGATACGCAGTCGGCTGGGCTGCCGGTGCGGCGCCAGGCCGCTGGCAGCCGGCAGACCGTCGACCCACAGCCGGTCGCCGGGCAGCAGTTCCACGCCGAGGTCGGCCAGGATATTGCCGGGAATGCGGCTGGCGGTTGTCACCGTCTGACGGCGGCCGTCGATCTCGACCGATACCGGCCTGGCAGGAATCACCACGATCTCCTGTCCGGACACGGTGCGTGCCGAGGGGGCCGGCGCCACGCTGTCGGCCGGCGAGAGTGCCAGGCCGGCCAGACGCAGCGTCTGACCGACGCTGGCTGCGTTGCTGCGTACGGTAAGTTGGCGGCCGCCGAAGGCAATTTCGACCGGTCGGGCGAGCGCCCACACCGTCAGCGTCAATCCGGCCATGGCCAGTAAGGGCGCCATTGGACGGGCATGCTGCAGTGTGCGTTGGTCAGGACGGGGAAAGGCGGCCATCGGCCGGCAGTATACCAAAGCCGGTTCCGGGGGATAGAAAGGCCGAGTCGGCTGCCGTCGCCGACCGAAATCGCTCCCTACCGCTGCTTCCTTTCGGACCTGACGGGGTTTGGGAGGAACGATCGCGCCGGGCCGACCCGGCACCCGAGGATAATGGGCCAGCCGCCGGCTGTCAACGGGCGACCGGCGACAAAAAGGAAAGAAGCACCGCTTGGCGGTGCTTCCAGGCGGAGAGGGTGGGATTCGAACCCACGGAGCCTCGCGGCTCACGCGCTCTCCAGGCGCGCGCGTTAGGCCAGACTACGCTACCTCTCCACAATGGTGCCGCTACGAAGAGCGGGCGGCGGGGGAAGTATAGCATGCAGCCTTGTCGCCCTAGCACAACCAGTCGGCGCGACGATGGGCGCAAAGGAGGCCTTCCTTACCACCAAGGTGAACAAACGGGGCGTGCGACTTGCCGCTTAGGGCAGTTCTCCCGGGCCGTCGTGGGGAAAGAGCTTGACGGCCGCCTCAGGTGCGTAGCGGCGCACGATGTCGCTGGTCAGCGCGTTTTGGCGGCAGATCTCACCATAGAAGTCTGCGCTCAGCCGTTTGCTGCGTGCCTGGCTCTGAAGATCCAACTGCCACAAGCCAAACCGCTGGGTCCAGCCACGCTCCCATTCGAAATTATCAACCAACGACCAGTGGAAGTAACCCTTGACCTGCCAGTTGAAGTTGACGGCGTCCCACAGCTTCCGCAGGTGGCCGGCAAGGTAGTGACGCCGAAATTCGTCGTCGGGATCTTCGCAGCCATTCTCCAGCACATAGATCGGCAGGCCAAAGCCCTTCGCCCAGCGCAGCGCCCGTCGGAACCCGTCAGGATCATCGGCAATAAACCCATCGGGGCTCACGGGGAGTTCTTCGGGGAAATAGCCATGGCCGAACAGCTCGGACGGTCGGGTCAGATCGAACCGGACTCGTTCGGCCGTGTAATAGTTGAGCCCAAAGTAATCCTGAGTGTCCTTGGCTTCGGGAATCGCCAGACGACGGTTGAGCAAGCGAAGCTCTCCCGTCATCAGCGCGTTGGGGATCGCGTCATTGAAGGTCGAGGAGCGCAGTCCAACCAGGAATCGGTCCAACGGCGACCAAGCCAGGGACGGCTGCATGCCTCGATAATGATGGGCCAGTCCGACCAGCGCATGTGGCTGCAGCCGATGGATGGCCCGGTAGGCGGCGGCGTGGGCCCGGGTCATGTTGGCTATCACTTGCAGCGCATCGCCAATGCTCCTGCCGCCCGGTGGGAAATCCCCCGAGGCATGCGCGGCGTAGGCGTAGACATTGGGCTCGTTGATGGTGACCCAGAATGCGACCCGGTCGGCCAGACCTTCAACGACACGGCTGGCGAAGCGTTCGAAATGGCCGATAACCTGGGGGTTGAGCCAGCCGCCCTGTTCGGCCAACCAGATGGGATTGGTAAAGTGGTGCAGGGTGACGACTGGCTGCAAACCGCGTTCGGCGGCGCCGCTCACAAGCTGGCGGTAGGCCTCGAGGGCGCTGTCGTCCCACCGGTCGGGGGCAGGCTGCAGCCGGCTCCACTCGACCGAGAGCCGGTGCGCATTCTGACCGTCGGCCGCCGCCCGGTCCAAATCTTCCGCCCAGCGCCCTCCCCACCAATCGCAGGCCTTGCCGGCCTTATGACCCTGGCGGATCCGGTCCGGCTCCTGCTCCCATCGGGACCAGTCATTGGTCCAATTGTCGCCTTCCACCTGGTGGGCGGCGGTCGCTGTCCCCCACAGAAAGCCTTCGGGGAAGGAGTGCCTCGCATCGACCATGGGCTAGTCCTCGGCCGCCATTTGGGCTTCGGCCAGGGCCGTATGGATCCCGGTCGGGCGGAATCCTACATGGAAGGCCTCGGTCTTGGCGGCGAGCCGCTCGGTCTCCACTCGGTAGAGGGCGATGCGGCGCTCGCCTAGCAGGCGCCCCACCAACGCCGACAGGACGGACTCGGTCAAACGCCGGCCGCGAGCCAGGTCGTCGGCGTCGAGATACACCTCGGCAAATCGTTGGCCTGCCCAGTTGACACCGGCGGCCGCTCGCGTCCCTTCGGCGGTGCGAATCTCGTAGCGCAGGCGGTCGGTTGGCCCTGCGGCTTCCACAACCAGTACATTGAGCACAGGTTCGTAGGCGCTTGGCTCCAGCCGCAGTGTTTCGGCACGCTGGACGCTTCCGATGTCGACCTGTCCTTCCAGCCAAGCGAGCTGGTCACTTGGCAGGTGGAGCAGGAAAGGCTGCCTCGGACGGAACGCGTCGCGGAGCAGACGGAGCAGGACTTGACGCCTGGCGACGAATGGGATGGCCAGCGGGCGAAACAAATCGAGCCCGGTCTGGGCCACGGCCATAAAGCCAAATGGATCGCCGGTCGGCGAGTTGCAGCCGAAGAGGCGCACCCGCTCCGCCGGGTGCTCGAGTGCGTAGTAGGCGGCCATGGCATCGGCCGCCGACTGCAGGTCGAGCAGCGGCGCAAGTTGCTTGCGATCCGAAACCGGGATGACCTTGACATCCGTCATGGAATGGCGTCCATTGTAGCCTTGCCGCTACTCCGGCAACACGACCACCTCGGCCAGCAGCTCGACCGAGTCGATCGCTGGACCGAGACTGAACACAGTAAGCGAGAATGTATACGGCGGGCTGTCCTCGTCCACTGGCTCCCACTTGGTGAAACCAACGATCCCGCCATCGCCGTCCAACGCCATGATCAACAGGGAAACCTGGAAGCTCACTTCCTCCTTGGGCAGCTCGACGGCCAAAGTCCCGCCGACCTGCCAACTGGTAGCCGAGCCCTCCGGGTCGGTCTCGATGTCGCTGAGTTCGGTAGGCAAATAGCGTTCCTCACCACTTGCCGAGGCAACCGCGCTCAACAGGGAGAAACGCGGCATGGCCTCAGCCGGCGCCGGCGGCGCAAAGTAGGCCGAGAGCGGTAGTCGGCCGCCGGCTGGCAGCCGGCTCAAGGGGGCAAACGCCAGCGAACGGTCGATCACTTCCCCCTGTGAGTCCAGCAGGCTGACTTGGGAGGTCAGTCCTTCGACAGCGTTGGATGTTGGGTTGTGGGCAGTCACCAGACAGTGAAGGGCCCCGCTTTGCGCACGAAAACAAGACGCGTGATCCAAGTCCAGGGGCAGCGGAGTTGATGTTGGCAGCAGGGTGTCGGCCGGCTGGCCATCGGGCCCTGGGATTCGGAGTTCCTGGTCGATGGAGAGAAAGCGCGGGTCTATGCCAGGATTGGCCGCCAGCAGGCCATCAAGTGAGACTCCGTAGCGCAGCGCAATGTCGAGCAGGGTCTCACCCTGCGCCACCTGGTGCACAAACGGTGTGGGGCTGGGCAACAGCGATTCTTCGGTAGCATTGGCGACCGGCGCCGGCCGCGTCGCCGTCGGTGTGCCTGTTACGTAGACCTGGAGCGTCGGACTTGGGCTGGCGGTTGCCTCGGAAGCTTGCCCCCCGCAGGCGCTCAACAGCGCCAACCACGCCAATGGGAGCAACTTGCGGCTGGGAAACATCACGGCCGGGGATTATACCAAGGTGGGATAGCGTTTTGGATGGCCGCCCGCTATAGTAGACGTTCGACGCCTAGAGGGGATGACTTTGGCTGAATCTAGCCCCAACATGATGGCGGAAGCCATCGGTGCCGCCCGCGCCGGCGACCGCGCCCGGGCCAGAGAGATCCTGGCTCGTTTGCTGCGCTCCGACTCGGCCAACGCCGAGTATTGGGTGTGGATGAGCGCGGTCGTCGACACGCCTCGCGAACGGATCTACTGCCTGGAATCGGCGCTTGATATCGATCCGACCAACCGGGCCGCGCTGCGTGGATTGGTCGTGTTGGGCGCACGCAAACCCGAGGACAGCAAGCGGCAGAAACCCAAGGTGCCGAAGCGGCGGGTAGCCCAGGTGGCTCGCGCCCGACCCCAGCCCGCACTGCGCCTCAACGCCCGTATGGTTGGCGGCGTGCTGCTGGGGCTGGTCGGGCTCGGCGCCCTCGGCGGTTTGTATGTCCTGCTGCGTAACTTCCCTGTGGGCACGTTCGTCGCGCCGTCGCTACCGACGGCTAGCTATACGCCAACAGTTACACCCGACATCCCGACGGCGACCAACACGCCGGTCCCTGCCGAAACCCGGGCCTTCCGCACGCCCATTCCAACCGAGTTGGCTGGCACGCCCATCGGGTTCTTCGTCGAGGCGACGCCGACTTCCACCCCGATTCTCGGGCTGACACCCCATCCGAGTTTCGAAGCTTATGGTGCCGGCATTGCCGCACTGCAGCGCGGGGACTATGAAGCCGCCATTGAATTCATGCGCCAGGTTGTCGAACTCGACGCCACGCTGGTCGACGCGCACTATTTCCTGGGTGAAGCGCTGCGGCTGGACGGTCAACCAGGCCAGGCAACCCAAGCTTATGACCGGGCGACCTTGCTCAACGCCGACTTCGCACCCGCCTACGTGGGCCGCGGTCTTGCCCGGCTCGATATCATCCTTCGTGAGAACGGCGAATTCCGGGCCTCCGACCTGCCCGGTGACTTCGACTCGGCCATTCGGCGCGACCCGCTCTTGACCGTCGCCTATTTGCACAAGGCTGAGTTCTTTGGCAACTTGCGCGTCTGGAGTGCCATGGAAGAAACCCTGCAGGACGCCATTGACGCCGGGGTACACGAGCCACTCGTCTATATCCGGATGAGCGAGGCCGAGTACAACCGGGAACGGCTCGAAGAGTCCCTGGAGAGCGCCATCGAAGGCAGCGCAGGCGATCCGACCAACTTGGAAGGGTACAAGGCCATCGGCCGGGCGCTGGTTGCCCTGGAGCGTTTTGACGAAGCCCTTTGGCCGCTGCAGACGTATGTCGCCTACGTACCCGACGATCATGCCGGCTGGGCCCACCTGGCTCGGGCGGAGCTGGCACGGGGCGACCTGACGGCCGCTCGCCAGGCTGCCGAGCGTTCGCTTGAGATCAATGACCGCTACGCACCCGGCTACTTGGCCAGGGCGATCGTCAAATTGGAGACCGGTGAGTACCAGTCGGCTTATGACGACATGCTCCAGGCGAGGCGCTTTGGTGTGGAGACCTACGAATTGATCTTCTCCTATGCCCGTGCCTTCTACCATTTGGGCCGATATGTCGAGGCCGTTCGCCAGGTGAACACGGCGATCTCATTGACCGAGGATCCTGCCCGTAAATCGGATGGCTATGCGCTGCGCGCCCTAATCTATGAAGGCACCAATCCACCGCTGCTCGACGAGGCCCGGCTGAACTGGCAGTGGATCCTGGACACGGAGGGCGCCCGACCATCGGCGTTAGCCTTGGCCGAAATCCATCTGGCAGCGCTCAGCGGCGAAGGCCCGACGCTCACCCCGGTGCCGTCGCAAACACCGACCGGCCAGGCCACAGTCGCCGCCTCCGCAACGCCGACCCCCTGATCCGCCCTTCGAGCAACGGGACGCTCCAGCCGCCGGGAGTAAAATGAAGCCATGCAGGCCATCGTGACCCGGCGCATGCCGCTTCTGCTCTTTTTTCTGGGCGTCGCCAGCCTGGCAGGACTGACACGGCTCAGCGCCCCCGGTGCGATCAACTGGACAGGGGTTCTGTTGGCCGCCGGCCTGGTGGCCGTGATGGCGTTGTCCCCCATTCCACTCGGCGAAAGCCATTCTTTGCTCAGCCAGGCTGCCCTGCTGCCGGCCGCCCTGGTCTACGGCCCTGTTGAAGCCGCCTTCGGATTGGTGCTTGGGCTCACGCTCGGTGAAATGGGCCGAGCTGTCTTGCAGCGTTGGCAATCAGCGCCAGCACGCGACCCCGAGGGCCTGTTGGGACGGTTCGGCGTGGCGCTTGGCCAGCAGGCGACGAGTCTGCTTGTCGGCCTTGTTTGCTACCGGGCCCTGGGCGGCCAATTGCCGCTGACTAGCCCGGTCCAGCCATCAGCGCTCAGCCTTGCTGGCCTGGCGACCGGCAACTTTGTCACCTTCCTCCTCCTGCAGGTTGTTATGCTGGCGAACGGGGCGGCCGCCGCCTCCCGATCCGAGCGCACCATTTTTTTGGGTTTGGTAGCTCTTCTGCCGCTCCCGTACGGCATTGTGACCGCACTGGCCACCCTCGCCTTGGGCGACCTGGCTTACCTAACCTTGGCCGGTGGGCCCGCCGTGATCGCACCCATCGTCCGCAGCCTAATGCTGGCCGAGCGAACGCTGCAGCGCCGCCTGGCCGAGCTCTCGACATTGGGTGAGGTCAGCCAGGCCATGCGCACCAGCCTCAACATGGAAGCCATTCTGCACACGATCTATCTCCAGGTCGCTCATTTGCTCGGCGTCAACAATTTCTATGTGGCCCTGTTTGACGAAACAGATCAGGTGATCCGCTATCCGCTGGCCATCAGGGAGGGCGGTCGCCAGCGTTGGGCCGACCGCTTGGTCAGTGACCGTCTGACCGACCGTGTCATCCGTAGCGGCAAGTCGATTTTGATTGCCAGCGACGCCCCGCGGGCCTTGCGGGAGATGGGGTTGCCTGAGCTATCCAATGCACCGGAGGCCTGGCTTGGCGTCCCGCTGCAAACACCCAGCCGGACCCTTGGCTGCATGGGAGTTTTCCACAATCAACGTGGCCGCACCTTCACCGAAGCCGATCGTGACTTGCTCGAAACACTGGCGGGCCAAACTTCGGTTGCCATCGAGAACGCCCTGCTCTACCACCAAACCAAGCGGCGGGCCCAAGCATTGGCCTCGCTTAATGAAATCACGACCCAAATGAGTTCCAACCTCGATCCGGAGCAGACCCTCCAGTTGGTGGCGCATTCGCTGGCGCGGGTCGTGGGCGCGAACAAGGCGGCGATCTATCTGGCGACCGAGAGTGGCGATGAGCTTGAGTTGGTCGAATCAATCGGTTTGCAGGAAGACGTGCAAATCCAGTTGGGTGTCATCCAGGTGGCGGATGCGGTCGATGCCGCCGCCTACCGGGAACGGCGCCCGGTCGTCCGCCAGGATCTGACCCAGTCGTCGGGAAAGCGGGCCGCAGCCATGGTCGCGGCCGGCATTTTCGCCAGCGTCGATGTGCCGCTGTCTACACCGTCGGGCCCCTTGGGTATCGCCAGTGTGTATTTCCCCCAACCTGATACGCTCGATGCCGAGCAGCTGGAACTGCTTGAAACCTTCGTCGCCCAATCGGCCATCGCAGTTGCCAACGCCCGGGCCCACGCCGCCACCGATCAGGCGCTGCAACGCCAAGTACAGCAGCTCTCCCGCCTCGAAACCATTGGCCGTGAGATGGTCTCAACGCTCGACCCGGACCATCTGTTCCTGTCGATCCTGGACTCGGCGTTGACGGCCACCGGCGCCCACGTCGGCCACTTAGCCGTAGCCGGTGAAGACGAGGCCGGGTTGAGCCTGGTCGCTCATCGTGGCTATGCGCAAGAGGCACCACTTCCAGCCCCGGGCCCCCAACCGCTGGCGGCTTTCGGCTTGACCGGCCAGGCCGCTCGCCTGGGTGATACGTTGTCGGTCGAGGATTCGAGGAAGGAACCAGACCACGTCGATTGGAGCCAAGGCCGCACGCGCAGCCTGCTGGCCGTGCCCATCCGGCGTTGGGGTCGAACCATCGGCGTAATCACGGTCGAAGCTGAACAGCAGGGAGCCTTTGCTGAGGAGCACGCCCGGTTTCTGGCCCAACTGGCCTCGTACGCAGCCGTCGCCATTACCAACGCCGGGCTCTATCGCCAACTCGAGGAGAACCTGCGCGAGCAATCCCTGCTGTTCCAGGCGAGCGCGCAGATCTCGACCAGCATGGATGTCGGCACGGTCGCGTTGGCCGTGGCCGACAGCCTGGCCGTGGCCCTTGCTGCGGACCGGGTTTCGATCTACGAACGCCGGTCCGGCAGCCCCACGTTGACTCGCCTAGCGTCGATCAATGGCGGCAAGGTTGAAGCCGAATCGATAGCCATCGATCCCCAGGCGACGCCGGAGCTATGGGCCAGCATTGAACAGGGTGAACCTCGCCATTTCCGACAGGAGTTCGCCGGGGCCGAGGAGTCCGTGCTGGCCGTTCCTTTGCGCCTGGGCGCCGAGGCCATCGGCGTCGCCGAGATCGCTCACCAGCTACCTCACCAATCGGATGAGACCGAGATTCGGCGCGCACAGACGATCGCCTCCCAGGCGGCGGTTGCCCTGCAAAACACGGATCTGTTCCGCCGCATCCGCGAGAGCCACGAGCGGCTGCTGGCTGTGCTCAACTCGACCCAGGAGGCCATCCTGATGGTCGACCGCCAGGGTCATATCCTGTTGGCCAACCAGCAAGTCGAGCGGCTGATGGGCCTGAGCGAAGCCGAACTGGTTGGCCAGCCGCTGCTGGCGCCTGAACTCGGCCTAGCCGAGCGACTTGCGCTCACCTCCGGGCGAGAGACCGATCAGGCGCCGGCGCCGACGGCAGCCCTGGAGGCTTCCCCCGAGCCAGCCGACCTGCAGCTTGCGCGGCCGGTCCATCGTTTTGTCCGGCGCGTCGTCCAGCCCGTGCACGATGCCGAAGGCTCGCCGATTGGTTGGCTGGTCGTGCTCCGCGACATCACCGAAGAGCGCGAACTCGATGAAACCCGCGACCAACTGACCGAAATGATCGTGCACGATCTGCGCAGCCCATTGACTACCATCCTGGGCAGCCTCAGCCTGCTGGAGAAGGACTTCGGCGACAACCCAACTCCTGTCAGCCAACAGGCCCTAAGCGTCTCACGCCGGGGCGTGAACCAGATGCTGGGCCTGGTCAATTCACTGCTGGACCTGGCCCAGATGGAAGACAAACAGCTTGCGCTCGAGCTGTCACCAGTCGAGATTGGGGAGCTGTGCCGGGAAATCGGCGAGACCTTCGTGGCCGAGGCCAACGAGAATGGCCTGATTTTGGAGCTCGACGTAAGTGATGACCTGCCACGGATCAACGCCGACCGGGAGAAGCTGCGCCGGGTCTTCGCCAATCTGTTGGACAATGCCGTCAAGTTCACGCCCGAGGGGGGTCGGATTGGCCTGACCGCAACCGTCGGAGACGGGGGAGTGGTTCTCAGCGTGGCCGACAGCGGCCCCGGCGTACCAGCTGACTTGCGGCTGCGGATCTTCGATCGGTTCGCGCAAGTGCCGGGCGTGGCCGGTCGCCGGCGAGGGACCGGGCTGGGGCTGGCATTTGCCAAGTTGGCGGTCGAGGCACATGGTGGCCGCATTTGGGTCGAAGACAATCCCGGCGGCGGCAGTGCGTTCCGGCTCGAGTTTCCGACGGGATCGTAGGACGGAGTCTTCCTGCCGAGGCATAGTTGGACCGTGGCTCTTGAAGCCGTTCGGCCACAACCTGCAGAAGCTAGCCCGCCGACCTTCCCGCCCGTGATGCGGACGGATCCCCAGCCCCCCAACTGTCCGCCGTCTACCACTTCCCGCTGACATGCGCTGCCAAATGCGCTTCGCCTTTCTCCCGTCAACGGGCCACTCCTCCCTAGACATCTGCGCACCTTTCTACTAGAATCGTAGGGTTGCAAGCCGATCCTGAGGAGGTACTGTGGCGAATACTCCATCTGCCCAGAAGCGGATGCGCCAGAATGTCAAGCAGCGGGCCCGTAACAAGGCCGTACGCTCGCGCACCAAGACCTATGTCAAGATGGCCAATGCGGCGCTTGAGGCCAGCGACACCGAGGCGGCGGCCGAGGCCGTGCACCAGGCGGCCATCGAGCTCGACCGGGCCGCGATCAAAGGGGTCATCCACCCCAACAACGCTGCTCGCCGCAAGAGCCGATTGATGCGAAAGCTTAACCAAACAGGAAGCAACTCCTAGGCGCAGCCAGGCATCCCTTGATCAACACAACGACGCACTGTTGTGCGTCGTTTTCGCGCCAATGCTATAATCCCGGCCGCCCACGGAGTTTGCATGTTTGAGCCCGCCCTACAATCGGCCTCCGATCAGCTGCTTGGCCTGCTCGAGCAGGCCGGTCTGCCCCAACCCGACCGTATCGATTGGAATCCGATCCCCTTTGCCGGCGAGTGGGGTTTTGGCACCGCGGCTTTGTTTAAAGTGGCGGCGGCCGAAGCCCGCAGCAAGGCCGGCGCCAGGGTTGCCGAACGCGCCATTGAGCTGGCCGAACTGCTGGTCGAACGGGTCGGCGCGATCGACGGCTTTTCACGGGTGGCTGCCGAACGCGGCTATATCAATCTGTATTTGAAGCCCGCTGACTATGCCCGGCAGGTCGTCGATAGCGTCCTGGCGGACGGACCCGACTTCGGCCGCGGAGCCGCCAAGACCGACCGTGTCATGGTCGAATACGCCCAACCCAATACGCACCATTCATTCCATATCGGCCACGCCCGCAATGCCTTGCTTGGCGAGTCGCTGGCCCGCATCATGGCCTTTGCCGGATATGAAACGGTGCGCGCTTCGTACCCGGGTGATGTCGGTCTGGGAGTCATCAAGTGCATCTGGGCCTACCAACGCTTTCACCAGGGACAGGAGCCGGCCGGAGTCCACGAACGGGGGCAATGGCTGGCGCAGATCTACACCGAAGCCAACCAGCTACTTGCGGCCAATCCGGACGAGACCCCAGAAGAACGGGACCAACGCTTGGCTTATGATTCCGAAGTCCGCCAGATGTACCAGGCCTGGGATGCCGGCGATCCCGAAATCCGGGAGTTGTGGTCACGCACGCGCGCCTGGAGCCTTGACGAGCTGGAAGCGATCCTGGCGCTGCTCGATATCGACATCGACGTCTACTTCTATGAGAGCGAAGTCGACGAAGGGGCCAAAGGCATTGTTGATGAACTGATCGAGGCCGGCATTGCCGAGGACGAGCGGCCCGCCGGCGGCCCGGTGATCGTCAAAATCGACGAGCTGCTCGGACTGGAGAAAGAGACCTTCCGCACCGCCGTCCTACTGCGCAACGACGGCACAACCCTATACCTGGCCAAAGATCTGGCGCTGGCCAAGCAGAAATTCGAGGATCACCAGATCGATCGGTCGATCTATGTTGTCGACGTTCGACAGAGCCTGCATTTGCAGCAGGCTTTCAAGATCCTCAACCTCTATGGTTACCCCCAAGCGGAGAAGTGCTTCCACCTGGCATACGGCTTTGTATCGCTTCCGGAAGGGGCGATGTCCTCCCGGGCCGGCAACGTCGTGCTGTTCATGGACGTGCTCGAAGAGACACAGCAGCGCGTGCAGGCCATTATTGGGGAGAAGAACCCGGATCTGCCGCAAGACCAGGCAACCAGGGTCGCTTCCCAGGTGGCAGTTGGCTCGTTGGCCTATTCGATGCTGGCCGTCGACAATCTGCGGGACACGGTGTTCGATTGGGACCGGGCTCTGGATTTTGACGGGCAAGCTGCCCCCTACATTCAGTATGCGCACGTGCGGGCCTGCAGCATCCTGCGGCGCGCGGAAGGCGCACCGGCCCTCGCTGAGACACCCGGGGCGTTTGAGCCGGCCGAGATCACCTTGCTCGACCGCCTGTCGCGCTTCCCCGATGCCGTCGAACGGGCCGCTGGCGAATACAAGCCATTGATCATTGCCAATTACGTCTACGACCTGGCGAAGGAATTTACCGACTTCTACCAGAACTGTCCTGTGCTGACCACAGAGGAGGGGCTGCGCAGTTTCCGCTTGCGCCTGACCGACGCGGCCCGCCAGACGCTCGAGAATGGATTGCGCTTGCTGGCTATCGCCGCCCCCGAGGTCATGTGAACCAGCGCATGGTCGAACCCGAATCGTCCCATCCCCAACCCAACGGAAGGTAGGAACATCCAACGTATGCAACCAAAGCGCGTCATCATCATGGGGGCCGCTGGCCGCGACTTCCACAATTTCAACGTTGCGTTTCGCCAGAACCCGGATGTCGATGTCGTGGCATTTACGGCCACCCAAATCCCCAACATCGACGGCCGCGCCTACCCACCCGAACTGGCCGGAGACCGCTATCCAAAAGGCATTCCGATCCACGCCGAGTCTGAGCTGACGACCCTGATTGAGGCCCACGATATCGATGATGTCGTTTTCGCCTACAGCGATGTGCCCCATGAATACGTGATGCATAGGGCCTCCGAGGTGCTGGCCGCCGGCGCCGACTTCCGCTTGATGGGTCTGGGATCGACGCAGATCGCCAGCAGCAAACCTGTGGTCTCGGTGGGCGCCGTCCGTACCGGCAGCGGCAAGAGCCAAACTAGCCGGCGTGTCGCCCAAATCCTGAAGGACATGGGCCACCGGGTGGCCGTGATTCGCCACCCGATGCCCTACGGCGATCTTCGACGCCAAATCGTCCAACGGTTCGCCGACTACAGCGATTTGGAGAAGCACGAGTGCACGATCGAGGAGCGCGAGGAGTATGAGCCGCACCTGGCACTGGGCTTCCTGGTCTTTGCCGGCGTTGACTACGAACAGATTCTGCGTCAGGCCGAGCAGGAGGCCGATGTCATCCTGTGGGACGGCGGCAACAACGATCTTCCGTTCTACGTGAGCGATCTGCACATCGTTGTGCTTGATCCGCACCGGCCCGGTCATGAACTTACGTATCATCCCGGTGAAGCCAACCTGTTGGCCGCCGACGTGCTGCTGATCAACAAGGTCGACACAGCCAACGCCGAGGCGGTCATCACCGTGCGGCAACATGCTGCTGAGCGCAACCCAGGGGCGATTATCGTTGAGGCGGCTTCGCCGATCTTTGTCGACGACCCCGATGCCATACGGGGCAAGCGTGTGCTGGTGGTCGAAGATGGTCCAACCTTGACCCATGGCGAGATGGCCTACGGCGCTGGCTGGGTGGCCGCCCGGCGCTTTGGCGCCGGCGAGATCGTCGATCCCCGGCCCTATGCCGTCGGGACTTTGCTCGAGACCTATGCCAAGTATCCGACCACCGGTCCCGTCTTGCCGGCGATGGGCTACGGTGATGAGCAGCAGCGTGAGCTGGAGACTACGATCAACAATGCGGAGGCCGACCTGGTGTTGATCGGAACGCCAATTGACCTGGGTCGCATCCTCAAGCTTAAGAAACCGAGCCAGCGCGTTCGCTACGAGCTGCAGGAGATCGGACAACCCACCCTCGGATCCATACTGCGTCAGCGACTTTCGGCCTGAGTACTGATGCCTGACTCCCGCTCATTCGCCCAGCTTTCTTGGACCGGGCGGGAGGCGGCAACGCGGGCCCCGACGCAGGCCGACTTGCGCCTGACGACGGAGATCAACGCCCAGCGATCCACCGCGAGCCGAGACGGCACTGGCCTGAACCGACTTATCGAAGGCGAAAACCTGGCGGTCATGGCCGCCCTGCTGCCCGCCTACCAAGGACGGGTCGACCTGATCTACCTCGACCCGCCTTTTCTTACGGGCAACGCCTACGCCGCCCGCATCGGCCATGGTGAGGACTCGCGCAAACCGGCCGATTGGGAAACGACCCAGGGTTACAGCGACGACTGGGCCAGCGGGCGGGACTACCTCAACATGCTGCTGCCGCGCCTGCAGTTGATGCACCAACTGCTCACCCCATCCGGCAGTCTCTACCTCCACCTGGATTGGCATGCGTCAGCCTATGCCCGCGTCCTGCTGGACGAGATCTTTGGTCCCGGTCGACTCTTGAATGAGATTGTCTGGGTTTACCACGGCCCCTCCCCGATTCGCAGCGCGTTCAACCGCAAACACGACACCATCCTTGCCTACACTAAGTCCAGCGAGTACACCTTCAACGCCGACCAGGTCCGCGTGCCGTACAGCGACTCGACGCGCAAGACCTTTGCCGCCTCCGACAAGGCTGGTTTTGGCAAGACGCCGGACTTGGAGCGCGGCAAGGTGCCGGAGGATTGGTGGTATTTCCCGGTGGTTGCGCGACTGCATGCCGAACGGACCGGCTATCCGACGCAGAAGCCCGAGGCCCTGCTCGAACGAATCGTGCTGGCTTCAAGCAATCCGGGGGATTTGGTGGCTGACTTCTTCGCCGGCGCCGGAACCATGCCGGTAGTCGCACAACGTCTTGGACGCCGCTGGCTGGCGGTGGACCGGACGCCTCTTGCGATTGACACGACTTTGCGCCGGCTGCTGCTCTCGCTGGGAGAACCCGCGTTTGGGCTGTGGCAGGCGGCCGAGCTTCCGGCAAGAGATACTCTTCGCCCTGACGCAGTCGTCTCTGCCGACCGTCGCTCGGTCTCGCTGGTTGGCCTCCACGGAACCCATGCGCCGCAGTCCTTCCCCGACTGCGTAACGTTGTGGGCTCTGGATCCCGAATTCGATGGGCGGACCTTTCGCCCAGCGAGCTGGGCTGTTCGGCCATTCGGCACCGGAGAAATCGAGTTGGATCTTGAGCTTCCCGCGGGATCGAACACAAGCTCGCTGGCGATCATGGCGAGCGATAGTGTGGGGCGGTACGGTCTGCTCAACCCGGTTCCCAGTCCCTAGGGCTCGGCAAAAGAAAAAGGCGCCGCTTGGCGGCGCCCACGCAGGACCCAGGGATGAATCTACTCGCCGGCTTCCGGCAAGTCCATACGGTAGCCCATACCGCGAATGGTGCGGATGAGCGTCGGGTTCCTTGGATCAGGCTCCACCGCCTGGCGCAGCCACGAAATGTGCACATCCAACGTCCGCGTGTCACCTGTGTAGTCGGTGTGCCAGACCTTTTGGATCAGGGTCTTGCGAGTCAATAGACGGCCGGGATTGCGCATGAAGACCTCGAGCAACTTCGCCTGCTTGGGCGTGAGCCGAGCTTCATCGCCGAAGCACTCCACCTTGCGCTGGGCTAGATTCAGCTTGAGCGGCCCGACTTCCAGGTTGTAGCGTTTGTCGCCGGGCACCATGCGCGCCACCCGGTTCAGAAGCTTGCGGGGCGTGAACGGATGGACCAGGATCAAGCTGGCGCCCGAACCTGGCTCGGCGTGCGTCCCCTCGGGTGATACCAGAATAATGGGGGCACCGTCGACCTCCGAACGCACCCGCCGGCACAAGCGGGTGCCCGGCGTCCGCATGGAGGCCGCATCCAGGATCACAATGTCTGGCTCGGCTGTGTCGACGGCTTCCAACGCTCTGTCGATCTCGTGGTGGATTGCCACTTTGTAGCCCCTTTTTTCCAGCGCTGAGCCATAGGAGGGGGCACTGGCTCGATCGCTTTCGATGAGAAGGACCGTAGCAGAAGTCATAGCTTGGGGGCCTTAGACAAACGTCGGCAGCGCGCTCCATCTGCCGCTGCCATCGTGACGCCATTATAACCTTTCTTTAACACTTCTCGCAAATGGGAGATAGGGTCTAGCGCCGCCGGGCTATAATCGCCTCCAAACCTGATGTCTGACCTTCTGTTCATTGGCCCCATTACCCTGGACGATATCGTCACGGCCGACGGCCGGCTTCATCCCGAAGAACTCGGTGGCGGCGCCGTCTACGCTGCCGTCGGCGCTCGCCTCTGGTCGGATTCGGTGGCGCTAGCGGCGCGTGTGCCGGATGCATTTCCAATGTCCCGACTTGAAGCATTGGAACGGGCCGGGATCCAGATTGACGGCGTCGAGCCGTCTGCTGGCGCTATGTCCTTCCACACCTTCTTCGCCTACGAAACGGTCGGCCGGCGGCTCGATGGCCGCCGTGCCGGCCACTACCTGCGCGCCGGCCAGGCCCTGCCTGTCTACTGGCGAGAGGCCCCACCCCATTCGTTGCAAGAGCTACCCGACCCGCCGCCGCCCGCCGCCGTCAGCCAAGCCAAACAGGTTCATATGGCTTCCCTGCCATTGAATCCTGCGACGCTCATGTGCGCTGAACTCAAACGTCAGGGCCACGTGTGGCTGTCCCTGGATCCGAACAGCGGGCAACTGAACAGCGAGCAGTGGCCCGGCTTCAAACTGCTGCTGCATGACGTTGACGTGTTGTTGATCAGCGCCCGCCAGGCGGCGCAGTTGTTCCGGCCAACCGGGCCAGGCCTGACGGAGATGGCGGAAGAACTCGGCAGCTGTGGCCCACAAATTGTGGTCATCAAATGCGGTGGTCAGGGCCAGATTGTGTACCTGTCTTCGTCGGGTGAACACTGGCAGCTGCCACCCTATCCGGCCCGCCTGGTCGATGTGACCGGCGCTGGCCACGCGTTCTGCGGTGGTTTCAGCGCCGGCTGGCTTGCGACCCAGGACCCGGTCGAAGCGGCCCTGTGGGGCGGCGTCTCGGCTTCCTTCGCCATCGAAGGGACAGGACCCCTTTATCCGCTGGAATCGGCACCGGGCTTGGCTGAAGCTCGGCTGGCCTCCCTGCGCCAGGCTGCCTTCTAGGTGAAAAGATGGACCTAGAACGGCTGATTGCCAACGCCCTTGCCATGCAGCGCATCCCGGCGCCAACCTTCGAAGAGGACCAGCGCGCCGAGCTTCTGCACAACTCGTTCCGGGCAGCCGGCCTGCGCGTTGTCGAGATGGATGCGGCCGGCAATGTCTACGCCCAAGTTGGCCGCGCTAAGTCGCCACCAGTCGTGGTCAGCGCCCACATGGACAGCGTCTTTCCCGCCGGTCAGAACACTCCGGCCCTTCGCCACGACCAGCGCTTGCACGGGCCAGGCATCGGCGACAATGCCATCGCGTTGGCGACCCTGCTTGAATTGGCCATCGACTTGCCAGGCGCCCGACTGCCCTGCCCGGTCTGGCTGGTCGGCAACGTGGCCGAGGAGGGCCTGGGCAACCTGCTGGGGATGCAGCATGTGCTCGAGCGCTTCGGCGACCAGGTTCGCGGCTATCTGGTGCTCGAAGGCATGGCCCTCGGCCATGTGTACCACCGAGGCTTGCCTGTGCACCGGCTGCGGTTGAGTGCGTTTGCCGAGGGCGGCCACGCCTGGATCCACGCCGGGCGACCGTCCGCCATTCACTCGCTGTTGGCGCTTGGACCCCAGTTGTTGGCAGTCAACTGGCCGGACACCGCCCAGGCCAGCCTGAATATCGGCCGCATCGTCGGCGGAACCAGCGTCAACACGATTGCCGACCATGCATCCTTCGAAATCGATGTGCGGGCCGTCGACGAAGCGGTGCTGGCCTCGATGATTGGCCAGATTGAGGGCGCCCTGAACCAGGCCAGCATGGAGCAAGGAATCGAGCTGCGGCTCGAATCGATCGGCCACCGGCCAGCAGGCAGCCTGCCACCAGGGCATCCGCTATTGCAGGCGGCACAAGCCGCCGCGACCGACGCCGGACTGGAGCCATTGAGGCTGGAAACTGGCTCAACCGACGCCAGCCTACCCCTGAGCCTTGGACTGCCAGCCATCTGCGTCGGGATCACCCGCGGCGGCGGGGCGCACAGCCAGGCCGAATTCATTGAAATCGAGCCGATCGCTGCCGGCTACCAGGCACTGCGCGGGCTAATTCGGAGGGCGGCGACGATGAGCGCCGGCGACGAGCTGACGAGAGGACTGGCCGCCGACTAGTTGGTTGGCTCGGCTGTCATGGTTGGCACCGGGGTCTCGGTTCCGTCCAAAACCTCAAACCGCCCGCTCACCTTCCAGGTCTCACCCAAAAATATCTGGATCTCATAGGAACCGGGCTGCCAACCCAGCTCTGGCTCACACTCCGTGTAGCCGTAGCCACCCGAGCCGCCATCCCACGGTTGGGTCTCGAGACACACAATCTGGTCTCCCCGGTACCAAATCGCCGACCAGCGAACGCCATCCTGCAAGAAGTCATAGGTGAAGGCGGCGAACAGCCGGCCGGAGGGCAGCACAAAGCTAGCTTGCGGCTCGATGGCCCGGTTGAAATTGTCGAGGCGTGCGGCGACCTCCAACGAACTAAGCAACGCGTCCGGCTGTGGGGTGACCGTCTCTCGGAAGAGCACGGTGATGCGCTCCGGTAGAACCGGGGTACCGGTGACGGTCGGCGTCGCCGTGATCGGGGGAATCGGCGTGATCGAACTGGTTGGCGTGATCGATGGAACGGCCGTGATCGAGGCGGTCGGCGTGATGCTTGCTGTCGCCGTGGCCGACGGCGTCGGGGGGACAATGGCATAGGCCGCCTGACGGCCGAAAAACTGAGCAGACAACGCCGCCACCCCGAGGATGGCCGCCAACAGGATCAGACGCCAACCGCCAGCCAGTCGTTGGCGCCGCAGGGCAAAGTAAGGCAAGCGGCTGGCCGTTTGGACTTGGTTCCAGCCCAGCCAGGCGAACAGCGCCAATCCAGCGAACAACATGATGGCGATCAACTGGACGGTCTGATCAATCGTCAACATGTCGTTCCTAAGGAATGCAGGCCCTCAATTGCTACGATAGCCATTGCAGGCTCAGTTCGGCCCGCCGAAAGGGCGGCAGGTCCACCCGGATCAGGTCATCCAACAAGCCCTGCCACACGATCGGCTCGTCATCGAACACGGCGGCTTCCAGCCTGCCGGACGGGATTCGCAGCCAGACGCTGCCCTGCCCCTGCCGGCCCAAGTCGAGCTGTGCCAGGGCGTGATTGGGCTCTGTCTGCCAGCTCTTGACGAAACCACCGCTCGAAACATGCAGGTCATCTCCAACCCAGCGGATTGGACCACCTGGCAAAGACTGCAAGCGCAGCAATCGTACGCCATGCGGCGGCACCGTCAAGTCGATCCCATCCCGGACCACACCAAGCGGTTGCCTTTGCCAGATATCGAAGGTTTCGACCAAGTCTCCCGGGGCAAAGCCTGCTTCGGTTAAGTCTAATCGTCGGTCCGCCGGCCGGTCTTCCCAGTTGATCACAGCCGCCAATACCCAGCGGCCCAAGGCTCCTTGCATTGGCTTGACGAGCCGCGCCGGGCGTAAGCGCTCAAACAAGTCGGGCACCTGGGGCCGGCCCGGAATGGGAGGCAGCAGCCGGGCAAGCAGCGCCAACCGCTCCTTTGACAAACGCGGCATATCATCCGACAGCATGAGCGTGCCACCGGAAAGGGAGACAACGGTCGCCAGCAGCTCCGCCTCTGCCGGGTTCAGGTGCGTGTCGCTGGACCGCAGCAGGATGCAATCGGGGTCATTCAGCCACCAGCGGTCATGCAGGTGGGACCGGGTCAGGGTGTTGTGAACCGCATTGCGCGTTGACGGCAGGCTCGGCTCCCGGCTGAAATAGAACTCGATGCCCTGGTAGGCCGGCCGCCATCGGGGCGCCACGTCGGCGCCGATCCGCATGCTATCCACCAGACCAACCGCTGGGCCCAGCGGGCATCCACAAGCAGCCAGCAGCACTTCATCGCCGGCTGCCCGGCGGATGACTTCGAGGCCGTGCCGCAGGGCGCTGGCGCGGGTCGCAGTTGGATCGTAGCGACAGCCCGGCAGGGCAGCCGCGTACAGGAAATCCAACTTCAGGTAGCGGTATCCCCATTCCTCGACGGCTTTGCGGATGAGCCGGCCGGCATGTTCGAGGACCGCCGGATGGGTGACATCGAGGGCCAGCGTGAATGTATTCCAATTGTAGCCAGCCCGGACCGGCCGGCCATCAGGCCGGCGCAAGAGCCAATCCGGGTGCCGGCGCACCAGTTCGGCCCCGGGCTTAGCAATGAAAGGCGCAAGCCACAGACCGGCTAGCTGGCCAGCCCGCTTGATGGTGGTGACGAGCGCCTTATGCCCTTGGGGAAACCGACCGTTGGTCACCAGCCAATCGCCAACTTCGGGCTGAAAGCCATCATCCAACTGGACCAACTCGAGCGGGAAATGGTCCCGGTGGTCGGTCATCCAGGCGACATTGCGTTCGATGTCCTGCTGGCGTACGTTGTCGAAGTAGTAATACCACGAGCACCAGCCGGCGGGCGGATTGGCCCCGGTGCGGGCCCCATTCTCCCTGGCGACGGCTTCCAAATAGGCTGCCAGCGGATCTGCCCGATCCAACTCGACAAAACTCAGCGCGGCCCAGTCGGTGCTGATCGCCGCTGATGGCTCCAACCTGGCTCCATCCAGCTGGGACGTAAGTCGCACCACCGGCGCTTCCGGGTTCAAGTCGGCCGTCAACCCAGCAAATGCTTGACGTTCGCTGATTTGGCCCACCACCAGTCCCCTGCGTCCGGTGCGATCGACCAGGGCTCCGAACAAGTCGGAGCTGAATTGGCGCCGGCCACGGGGCCGGCCGGTCGACGGATTGAGGTACATTGGCGAGGTGAGCGGACCCAGCCGAGTGCCCGTCACAAATCGCTCACCGCTGACCACCCCTGAGAAGCTCCAGCTTTGCCAACCATCCGAGAGCCACGCCAGCCGGCGGTGGCCGGCCTCTCCGAATTGAACACCGACCCCGCCCGCCTGGCCCGTTGCTTGCGCGTCGGGGAAGGCCAGCAGGCTCACTTGGTGCAGTTCAACGGGGTCGGCGCCGCCATTGCGAAAAGTCATTCGCCACAGAGCAAGGTCATGCTCGAAAGGAAGCAGCCACTCGACCGATACTTCCAGTTGGCTGTCTGGGACCCGGGCTGTCAGCCTGACACCGTCGCCCCGACCGTGGCGCTCAAGAGCACGCTCGCCCTGCTCCACATGCCACCCGCCCGGACCCAGCCGCCAAGTCCGGCGCCGACCCTTCTCGAGCCAACCAACCATCAAACAAGCGCCTGAGATCGACGGCGATTCCGCGTGTCGCGGCGCCAAATCCCAGCGCAGATCCGGATGCACCGTCAACGCCAGCGTTGGCGAAACCAACCTCGCCGGACGATCAAAAGCCATAGCCATCCGCCTGGGCGGCCGCTGCCAGTCCCCAGGGCAACCGGTCGGGGGCAGGGTCACTGGGTATACTCCTGCCGATCGACGGGCCCATCAAGGAGACTACACCGTGATCAAAACTGCGTCGGTCAGCTGGCGCCACGATCTGGCATTCAGCGGCCGGCACCACGGCAGCCCTGAGCTCAACTTGCGACCAGCGGAGGCCGAGGCCGGCGAATACTCTCCACTCCATTTGGTGCTGGTGGGCCTGGCCGGCTGCACGGGCATGGACGTGATTTCCATTCTGTCGAAGAAACAGCAGCAGGTGACGGCCTTCTCCGTACATGTTGAGGCGGATCAAGCGGAGGACTACCCTAAGGTTTTCACCCATATCAAAGTTATGTACCGGGTGGCCGGCCACGCGATCGCCGACGAGGCGGTCAAGCGTTCGATCGAACTGTCGGTGACGAAGTACTGCCCGGTCAACGCAATGCTGGGGCAGGTCGTCGATATCGAGTACGACTACGAGATTGAACCTGCCACCGATGGCTAGGCGCCGCGCCCGACAGGCTACTCGCGGCGTTCAAGCTTGAGCGCCGCCGAATTGATGCAGTAGCGCAATCCGGTGGGCGCCGGGCCATCGTCAAAGACGTGGCCAAGATGGGCATCGCACCGCTGACAGACCACTTCCTGGCGGCGCATGCCCAACGACCTGTCCTCGTGGAATCCGACGTTCTCTTCTTCCGCAGGCGAGGTGAAGCTGGGCCAACCCGTGCCCGATTCGTACTTGTCGTCTGAGTCAAAGAGCCGCGCGCCACAGCACACACAACGGTAGCTCCCGGCTTCCTTGCTGTCGTAGTAGTCCCCGGTGAAAGCGCGCTCTGTGCCGCCCTGGCGGGTTACCTGGTACTGGAGTGGCGAAAGCTGTTCCTGCCACTGCTGATCGGTTTTCTCCACCTTCTCCATTGTTGAACTACCTCCTCAGCCCGTCACGTCCAACGGTCGGAAGTGTACCATCGGGCAAAGACCATCTGAGTCCACGCGTGGGGATGTTGCTATCAACGTCCCCACGAAGGCCCCTCCCCCGGCAGGGCGCGGCGACGGGTTTCAACTCCCCGCCGCACCGTTCGACAGCCCTTCGGCAAGCACAGGGCAGCCATGGGCTTGCTCAGGGACGGCTTGGAACTGGTGCTGGGGACAGTGTCAGGAGTTGGGAGTAGAAAGAATGTAATGGTCCGGGGACTGCGTCATGATTGGAGCGCAGCGAAAGGGTAGTGGTGCTCGGGGGAGGGTTAGGCCCGCAGGGTAAAGAAGGTGTAGTGGTACAGGATGCGGCCGTCGCGAACGCTGAGCGTGTCATTGCCATCCAGCACCCGGCCGGATTTGCTGGTGGCTTTCCAGGTGAAGACGCGGGTATTGCCATCCGAGATCTTGCCGGTGAACTCGTACGAACCCTTGGGCAGCAGCTCATCGAACATCGTCCGATACCAGGTCTCGACCTGCCCCTTGCCGACCACCGTGCGGTCACCGTTGACATGAGCCGCGTGGTCCATGTACAGGCCGGCGACATGGCCGGCGTCATGCTGGTTAAGACGGCCAATAAGGCGCTCCGGCATGTCGGCCACCGGCGGCTTGAACGGCCAATCAAAGGTGGCGACCGCCTGGAACAACGGGAGGTACGGGTCGCGCGTGGCGAAGTCCCAGCTCCAGGCATTGGCGGCCGGCAGTCCCATCTCCTTGGCCCTGGATAGGAAACGCTGGATCTCTTCCGGGGTCGGCTTCCAATCGCCGCGCACATAGGTGGGCGCTGTCGGGACAATGGGGCGGGTGTTGGTCAGCCCCATGTATTGATCTACACATCGCTGCAGCTGTTCTTCCGGATTGTGGGCTTGCTCAAAGTAGACCTGGGGCATGGCGTAATCACAGGCCGCCATGAATTCCTCCCACGGAAGGGCCGGATGGGTGCGGGGGTAGCGGTAGCTGGACAAGGCAATGGGCAGATCTGGGTAGAACTTGCGCAGCTCGGCCATGAATTGGCCCGCCGCCTTGGCCTTGCGCCGGTCCCGGTACTCGTGCTCGGCGTCGATCACATAGCCATCAACCCCCAACTCGCCAATGCGTTTGATCGCCCGCTGCGCCTCGGCCAGGGGTTCATCCCCGCGCACGTAATGCCAGCCCCACACCTGGATGCCGGCTGCCTTCAGGGCGGACAGGACCGGTGGGATCAGATCGATCTCCCGCTCCTTGTCTACGTTGTAGTCCCAGTAGCCACCATCGGCGATCTTGATCAGCACATGGGACAAACCGGCGGCGGTCGCCCTGGCGACAATGCGCGCCGGATCGCCGCCGTCACAGCGGGGAATCTGCCACAAGTAGTAGCCCTTGCCCAAGAGGTCCATCGGCCCTTAGTGTGCAAGTTCTGTGCCCTTTGCACGGGAGTATCAATGGACCGAAGCAGTCCTAGCGAAGGTCGCTGCCGCGTTTCAAAGAACTCGGACCGTAGCGTTGCCGAATGCGATCTACGGCTTGCAGCAGCTTTTCGTCGTGCTCCCACGATCGATCGAACAGTTCAAGCTGGCGAATGGGTGGCCCCAGGTCGGCCACGCCAACGCCGATCAATCGAACCGGCCGTCCCGGCCGCCAGACAATGCCAAGAAGTTGGCGGGCGGTCGCGTAGATCTCGTTGTCGAGATCGGTCAGGTGCCCCAGCCGTGTTTGGCGGGTGATGGTGGTGAAGTCGGGCCAGCGCAGCTTGAGCCTGACTGTCGACCCAGCATAGCCTTCGGAACGGAGCCGCCGTCCGACCTGCTCGCTGAGGTGAAGCAGAGTGTGCTCCAGCACCTCGGTCTCGCCTTGGTCGCGGGCGAAGGTCGTTTCGGCCGACATCGATTTGGGTTCGTGCTCGGACACGACCGGGCTGTCGTCCTGGCCCCGCGCCCGGGCAATCAGTTCCAGGGCGCGGTCCCCAACTGCCGCCCGCAACCGCCGCGGGGCGCAGGCGGCGATATCGCCAATCGTGCGCAAGTTCAGCCGGTCGAGCGTTTCGGCAGTCTTGGGCCCCACACCCCGCAGCATGCGCATTGGCAGCGGCGCCAGGAAGGCGGCCTGCTGGCCCGGGGGCACAACGACCATGCCGTGCGGTTTGCCGACATCTGAGGCGATCTTGGCCAGCAGCTTGTTGGGGGCCACGCCCCATGAACTGGGCAGGCTGAATTCAGAGTCGATTTGCGCTTGCAGGCGCTCGGCCAGCTGGCGCCCCGGCAGCGGTGGATTGGCGCCCAGATCAAGATAGGCTTCGTCGATCGACACCTGCTCGATCACCGGCGCCGACTTGCGCAGCAGATCCATCACCTGGCGCGAGTGCCGGCCATAATCACCGCGATGACCGCTGATCACAATCAGGTCGCGACACAGCCGCAGCGCCTGCGCCGTCGGCATGGCCGAGCGCACGCCAAACTTGCGGGCCGGATACGAGGCGGAAGCCACGACCCCGCGCCCCTCGGGCGTTCCACCCACTACAAACGGCTTGCCAGCCAGCGACGGGTCAAGCAGTTCCTCGACCGAACAGAAGAAGGCGTCAAGGTCCATGTGCAAGATCGTGCGCTGGCTTCTATCGACAGCCATCATCATCTGGCCTACAATGACCGAAACCGCTTTCGGAGCCCGCCATGCGAACCTGCAGCCAATGCCGATCCAGGTCGCCGGACAGCGAGACCCGCTGCGTCGGATGCGGCGCCGATCTGGATGAGCTTTCCGAAACCGCCGTGGCGCTGGCCCGGCTGAAGGCCAATCCACGCGTTGGCGGCATTCGGGTCATCCCTCACGGGGATTGCTGCCCAACTTGCCGGGCGGCCGAGGGTGAGTTTCGCAAACAGGACGTGCCCGACCTGCCCGTCCAGGGCTGCTCGCACCCGCTCGGGTGCCGCTGCTTCTATGAACCGTCGCTGGTCGAACTCTACCCGTAAGTCAGCCATCCTTACTGGCCTCGAACGCGGCCAGTGCCTGGCGGCCGGCAGCTAGGGCCCCCGCCCGATCGGTCACGCGCCCAGCGATCTGGGCCTCCCGAATGGCTTCGAGCGCCTCCCCCAACCAGGGCCCCGGCGCACGCCCCAGGTCGGACGCCAACCGATCACCCCGGATCAACGGCTCAGGGCTGAGCAGGTCGCGCCGTTCGTAGTAGGTCTCGAGGTGTGACCGGGCCCGATCCAGCCAGGCACGCCACAGGTCGGGATCAGGGGGCCCGTCAAAGCGGGCCAGGCAGCAGCCCAGGGCCAGCAGGATCAACTCAACGCCCGCCGGACCGTAGCCCCGAAAGTAGCGATAGTGATCGAGTGGGGTAAGCCCGGACAACCAGGCTTCGTCCTGGCTGGCCGCCATTCCCCGCTGCACGGCAGCCAGATGCTGGTGTTCGGCACCACTTAGCCGTAGCAGCTCGGCCGCATCGGTCAGATCGGGAATCGGTTGCGAGACCCGGTTGGAGCAGATTGGGCCGGCGTACAGCGCCGCCAACACCAGCAGCTGACGCCGCGACCGGTCTCCCGTCACCCGTTCGGCCAGATCCATCGCCAGCTCCATCCGGAACCGGCCAAGGCGCAATGAGGCCTGGGCCAGCACAACATCGCCGGAGTCTTCGTCGTCATGGGGCCCGACAAAAGCCCCCAATATGGCCAACAGTCGGTCCGCCAGGCGCACACCCACTTCGATAGCACCGCTATCCCTCCACCCGGGCAAGACGGCGGTCAGCAGCTCCATTTGATTGGCTACACGCAAGGCACCGGCCGCCTGGGGCAAGCCGAGCAGACGAAAGAGCTCATCACGCTGCCGTTCGGGTGACACCTGGCCGAGGTCCGTCCTGGCCATCCGAACCGCCTGGATCAAGTCCGGCGTCAGGCGGAACCCAAGCTCGTGGCCGAGCCGCACGGCACGGAGTGCCCGCACTGGGTCCTGCGCGATTGAATCCGGTTGACACGGGCGCAATTGGCCAGCGCGCAGGTCCTGCAGCCCAGCGGTTGGGTCGACCAAATCCTCCCCTCCCAGGGGCCGCGCCATGGCGTTGATCGTAAAGTCACGCAGGCCGAGATCCTGATCGATGGAGCCGGCTCGTAACCGGGCGAAGTCGAGCGAGTGCCAGTCGCCGGCCGCCCCGACCGGTACGACCCGCCCGGCGTCGCGGTCGGTATCCAGATCGTAGTAGGCGGAACGCAAATGGGCGGCAACCGCACGGGCCAGCCGGCGGGCCGGCCCATCGACGGCGAAGTCAAAATCGAGGACGGTTCGCCCGAGGAAGGGGTCCCGCACCGCCCCACCGACCAGCCAGACGGCGCAGCCCAGTTCACCCGCCGCTTGCTGGACGGCGGACGCCACCGGGGCTGGCATGGGAACCGAGGTCATGGCCTGGCCCGTCAGCTTGGTTCAAGATACTTGTCGGGCCGAACGACGCCCACAAATGGCAGATTGCGGTAGTACTCGTCGAGGTCCAGGCCATAGCCAAAGACGAACTTGTCGGGAATAGTGAACCCGCGGTAGTCGATCGGAACCTCGGCTTTGCGGCGCGAGGCCTTGTCGAGCAGTGCGCAGACCTTTAGGCTCGTGGGATGGCGTGTGCGCAGCAATTCCAGAACCGAGGCGATCGTGTGGCCGCTGTCGATAATGTCCTCGACCAGCAGCACGTTGCGGTCGGTGATCGAGGTCGTCAGATCCAGGGTAATTCGGACCTCGCCACTGGTCTCGCGGGCGCCCGCCCCGTACGACGACACGGCCATGAAGTCGATGGCATGGGGAATGGTCAGCGTCCGCATCAGATCGGTCAGGAAAAGCACGCCGCCCCGTAGGATACAGATGAGCAGCAGGTCTAATCCCTGGTAGTCACGGCTGATCTCCTGGCCAAGCTCGGCGATCCTGGTCCGCAACTGGTCCTCATCAATCAGCACTTCGGCCAGCAGCTCCTGGTAGGGAGCAATGGCCCTCATCGTGGCACCTGATGGTGCAGGCGGCAGCGGGCCTCATACAGTTCGCTGGCCCCGACCACCACGATAGGCTCATCGTAACGGGCCGGCTCGCCATCGATCAGCCGCTGGGTCCGGGCGGCGTCGCCGCCACAGATCATGCAAATGGCATGCAGTTTGTCCACCTGCTCGGCATTGGCCATAAGAGCTGGCATGGGCCCGAAGGGTTCTCCGCGGAAGTCGGTGTCCAGCCCGGCAACAATGACCCGCAGCCCCTGGTCGGCCAATTGCTCGACGACTTGAGATATCCCCGGATCAAAGAACTGGGCTTCATCGATGCCGATGACGGTCGTCCCGCGCGCTACTTCGGCCAGGATCCGCTCGGGGCTATCGACCGGGGTGGCATCGAACTCTGACCCGGCGTGGGATTTGACTTTGTGCTGACCAAAACGAGTGTCGAGCTGGGGTTTGAAGACCTGGATCTGCTGCTTGGCAATCTCGGCCCGACGCAGCCTGCGTATCAACTCGTCGGTCTTGCCGCTGAACATCGACCCGGTGATAACTTCGACCCCCCCGCTGGTGTGTCGCATGTGCGGATTCGCCTCCAGCTGACAATCAAAACGGGCGGGCTCTAGGCCCGCCCGTAGTCTACCTCAGGGCTGAAACAGCGCCAATTCGGACGGCTAGACCTGTGGTTCGGTGGCCGCCTCAGGCAGCACGTATCCCATCCGTTTGAGGGCCCGCTTCAAGTCGGCCAGGCTCTTGCGGCCAAAGCCGTCGATCTCGAGCAAACCGGCGTCGCCCTGTTCCAGGCGAGCGAGCGCGTCGCCGACGACAACGATCTCGGCCTTTTCCAGCGCCGATTCGATGCGCGCCCCCAACTCCAGTTCGGCGATGGGCAGCTCGGGGGAGGTCTTGGCTTGTTCGCTGGCTACCTGGTCCTCAAGATATTCCTGGCGGGCCTGCAGCTTCTTGTAGAAGCGATCGACCTGACCCTCGGTGTCGACGATGCGCTGCTCACCGGTGAAGAATGGGTGGCACTGCGAGCATACGTCGGTGTAGATCTCCTCGGCGGTCGAACCGGTTGTCCAGGTGTTGCCGCAGGCGCACACCACCTTGGCTTCCGGATAGTAGGTTGGGTGGATATCGGTTTTCATGCTTATTGCACCTTCTCAGCTTGGCGAACCCTCACCGATACAAGGCAACCATTGCTAGCCGGGGACGACGCTAACGCGTTTGCGGCCGCCGCGGGCAAAGTCGAAGGCGACCACGCCGTCGGCGGTGGCGAACAAAGTGTCATCCTTGCCGCGGCCCACATTCTCACCAGGGTGGATGCGGGTTCCCCGCTGCCGGACCAGAATGTTGCCGGCGATGACCGCCTCGCCGGCGAAACGCTTCACGCCGAGGCGTTGGGATTGACTGTCACGACCGTTGCGGCTGGAGCCGCCGCCTTTCTTGTGTGCCATTTCGAGCCTCCTACCAACTCGCTATTCTACGAACGCTTGCCCGACTGCGCCTTGCGAATGGCGTCGCGCAAGTCCTGCACCAGCACATTGCCGCCGGTACCCGATCCGGTCTCGGGCATGACACCCAACTCTTCGGCCAAGGCTTCCAAATCGGCCTTCAGCATGGAGTCCAGATCGACCGCTTCGGCCGTTGGTCTGGCCGCCGGTTTCTCGGTGGGCTTGGCGGCCGGTTTTTCGGACATGGCTTCGACCGGTTTGTCGTCCCGTTTGGCCGGTTTGCCGCCCGCCAGCTCAATGGCATCGATCTGCACCCGGGTGTAGTGCTGCCGGTGGCCCTGGCGTTTGCGGTAGCGGACCTTCGGCTTGTACTTGAAAACCAGGATCTTCGGCCCCTTGACCTGGCCGACAACCTTGGCCGTGACCGCCGCGCCACTAATGAAGGGCTCGCCGACCACCACCTGGCCATCGTCCGCTGTCAGCAGGACCTGGTCGAATGTCAGCTGCTCGCCGACCTCGACCTTGATCCGGTCGATATCAATCGTCTGTCCATGGCGGGCGACGTACTGTTTGCCGCCGCTCTCGAAAACTGCGTATGCCATCGCGCTCCTCAGCTTCGCTTCACCACAGGGCCCGCGCCCAAACGCCGGCCGGCGGGGAAGATGGGGATACATAGAGCCGCCCCAGCCGCGTCGCCGGGGCAACTCATGGATTATAAAGGTTGGCTCAACGGCCTGTCAACGGTTGGCGGGCCGGCGGGCTTAGTCGGCGGCGACGGCCTCCGGCTCGGCGATCTCCTCCGCCTCGGCCGCCTCCTCCGCCCCGTCCAGGCGCTCATCGAACAGCACCTTTGCTTCGCCGGGGAAGCCCGTGCCAGCCGGGATCAACGCGCCGATGATCACGTTCTCTTTGAGCCCGCGCAAGTGATCGGTCTTGCCTTCGATGGCCGCACCGGACAGCACCTTGATTGTGTGCTGGAACGAGGCCGCCGAAAGGAAGGACTCGGTGTTGAGCGAGGCCTTGGTGATGCCCAGCAGGACCTGGGCGGCGCGCGCCGGCCGAGTGCCTTCCTCGACCATTCGCCGGTTCAGCCGCTGCACATACAGATGGTCGACCAAGTCGCCCGGCAGCAAGTCGGTGTCGCCCGGATGGGTGATCTGCACCTTCGACAGCATCTTGCGGATGATGACTTCGAAGTGCTTGTCGTTGATGTTCTGACCCTGTGAGCGGTATACCTTCTGAACCTCGGTCAGCAGGTACAACTGCGCCGCCTCGGTTCCCAGAATGCGCAAGATGCGGTGCGGGTTGAGCGAACCTTCGGTCAACTGCACGCCGGCTTCGATCTTGTCGCCGTGCTTGACCAGCAGGCGGGCCGAGGCGGGAATATCGTATTCCTCCTCGTCCTCCTGGTCGTAGGCAATCACGACTTTGCGGTCGTCAACGTTTACGCGCCCGCCGTGGCTGGCCCGGATTTCAGAGTCGCCGCGGCTGGCGATCAGGTCGCCCTCCTCCATTTCCGTCCCATCTTCGGCCTTCAGCGACCAGTTGCCCGGCACCTCGTACTCGTCTCGGATCACCTGGCTGTTATAGATGGACAACACACGCGGCCCATCCGGCATGTCCGGCTCCTGGACCGCGACCTTGCCGGTGATGTCGGCGATGATGGCCTCACCCTTGGGCTTCTTGCGAGCCTCGAACAGCTCCTCGACGCGGGGCAAACCGGTGGTGATGTCACCGCCGGCGGCGACACCGCCTGAGTGGAACGTTCGCAGCGTGAGCTGCGTGCCCGGCTCACCAATCGACTGGGCGGCGACGATACCCACCGACGCGCCCAATTCGACCTCGCGGCCGCGACCCAGGTCCATGCCGTAGCACAGACCGCACAGGCCAAACTGCAGCTCACAGGTCAGCGGTGAGCGTACGAATACCTGCTCAACTTGCGCTTTGTCGATCCGGCGCGCCAGCTCCAGGGTGACCAGATCGTTGGTCTTGGCCAGCACTTCACCCGTCTCGGGGTCGGCCACCCGCTTGGCAATGACCCGGCCATGCAGCCGCGAGGCCAGATCCTGGCCGGCGACGTCATCGCGGCGCCGCACCCAGATGCCTTCGTCCGTGCCGCAGTCGTCGGAGTTGATGATCATATCCTGGGCAACGTCGACCAGGCGGCGTGTCAAGTAGCCGGCATCGGCCGTGCGCAGCGCGGTGTCGGTCAGACCCTTGCGGGCGCCGTGCGTCGAGATGAAATACTCGAGCGTGGTCAGCCCATCGCGGAAGCTCGAGCGAATCGGCAGCGGGATGATGCGGCCGGCCGGGTCGGCCATCAGGCCGCGCATGCCGGCCAGCTGCGAGATCGGGCCGAAGCCGCCCTTGGTGGCGCCGGAGATGGCCATCGTGCTCATATTGCCCGACGGGTCCATCCCCTGACGGACAGCATCAGCCACCCGGTTGGTGGTGTCCTGCCAAAGCTCGATGATGCGTTCGGTTTGCTCACGCTCGGTCAGTAGGCCGCGCTGGTAATCCATCCGGACGGCCTCGGCCTCTTCGAGTGTCTGGCGCACGATTTCTTGTTTCTCGACCGGCACGCTGATGTCGGAGATGGCGATGGTGGTGCCGGACAGGGTCGCGTACTTGAAGCCGATGTCCTTGATGGCATCGACCACTTCCGGCGTGCCGTCTTCCCGCAACAGCAGGTAGATATTGGCCACCAGGTCTTGAATCGAGTTCTTCTCGAGGACCCAGTTGACGAAGTGCATTTCGGGCGGCAGGATCTGGTTGAACAGCACACGGCCGACGGTCGTCTCGACCAACCGGCGCGCGGCCCCGGCCAGCCGCTGACCGTCGTCGGCGTACCACGAGTCGGTCATCAGCTTGATCGGGGTATGGATCTCGAGTTGGCCAAGCTGATAGGCCATCTCGACTTCTTCGGCATTGGCAAAAGCCCGCCCCTGGCCCCGATGGCTCTTGCCCTCGACGCTCATTGTCAAGTAGTAGATGCCGAGCAGCATGTCCTTGGTCGGCCCAACGATCGGTTCGCCGTTGGCCGGCTTGAGCAGGTTGCGGGCCGACAGCATCAGCTCGCGCGCTTCGGTGACCGCCTTCTGCGAAAGTGGCAGGTGAACCGACATTTGGTCGCCGTCGAAGTCGGCGTTGAACGCCGAGCACACCAGTGGATGAAGCTGGATGGCCTTGCCCTCGACCAGCACGGGCTCGAAAGCCTGGATGCCCAGGCGGTGGAGCGTCGGCGCCCGGTTGAGCAGCACCGGCCGGTCCTTAATTACCTCTTCGAGCACTTCCCAGACCTCGGGCCTCTCACGCTCGATAATCCGCTTGGCGCCCTTGACGTTAGCGGCGTAGTTGTACGCGACCAACTTGGAGATCACGAATGGCCGGTACAGCTCGAGCGCCATCGTCTTGGGCAGGCCACACTGGTGAATCTTAAGGTGCGGGCCGATAACGATCACCGACCGGCCTGAGTAGTCAACACGCTTGCCCAACAGATTGCGGCGGAACCGCCCCTTCTTGCCTTTGAGCATATCGCTGAGTGATTTCAGCTCGCGCCGCCCACGCCGCGAAAGGGCCTTGCCCCGCTGCGAGTTGTCGATCAGGGAGTCAACCGCCTCTTGCAGCATCCGCTTCTCGTTGCGCACAATGACATCGGGTGCGCCGAGCTCGACCAGACGCTTCAATCGATTGTTGCGGTTGATGACACGGCGGTACAGGTCATTCAAGTCCGAGGTAGCGAAGCGGCCGCCGTCAAGCTGCACCATCGGGCGCAGATCCGGGGGGATCACGGGCAGGACCGTCAGCACCATCCACTCGGGACGGTTGCTTGAGCGACGGAATGCCTCGACGACCTTGAGCCGTTTGGTCGCCTTCTTCTTGCGCTGCTTGCTGCGGGTGGTGCGAATCTCCTCCCACAGATCGGCCGCCATCACTTCCAGGTCGAGCCCCTGCAGTATCTCGTAGAAG
>DASWJQ010000155.1:0-16124 GCA_036397095.1 Anaerolineales bacterium | reverse complement strand
TTGAGGCGCCTTTCCTGGCCGTGGTCCAGGTGGTGATCTACATTGGCGCCATCGCCATCCTGATCATCTTCGCCATCATGCTGACACGGCGTATGCTTCGCGAAGACGGCCGGCAGTACAACAACTTGTGGGCCGGCGCCGTCACCGTCAGCCTGATCCTGTTCGCCGTGCTCACCTTCCTGGTCCTGCAAGAACCCTCCCTGGCCGCCGGCAGTGAGCCGTTGCAGGCCGAGACATCGGTGCTGCTGCAGGACCTGGGCCGGTCGATGGTCGATGTCGACCGCTTCATCATTCCATTTGAGGTTGCTTCCATTCTGCTGCTGGCGGCGCTGATTGGCGCCATCTATGTTGCCCGGCCGATGATGGCAAGCGAAGAAGGAGATCGGGAGGAATGATCCCGCTCTCGTGGTACCTCATATTGACGGCGGCGCTGTTCTGCGTCGGCCTATTTGGCGTGCTTTCCCGGCGCAACGCCGTCGCCATCTTGATGAGCATCGAGTTGATGCTCAACGCCGTCATCCTCAACTTGATCGTCTTCTGGCGTTATGGCCAACCGGCCGACATTTCTGGCCAGGTGTTTGCCCTCATCGTCTTCGCCGTCGCTGCCTCGGAAGCGGCTGTCGGCCTGGCGCTGATCCTCTCGATTTACCGGCGACGCTCCACCGTGGCCGCCGATGACATCAACATGTTGAAATGGTAGGGCGGTCGTATGCAGCTTGATCTCATTGCCTGGTTGATCCCACTGCCTCCCATCGTGGCCTTCGGGGCCATTATTCTGTGGGCGCACCGCAATAACCGGCTCAGCCACGGGATCGCCATCGGCGGGGTTGCCATCTCCTGGGGATTGGCGATGCTGCTCTTTGCCCGAGCCATTGGCATCGAGAACTTCGGCGAGCACCCGGTCACCTCGTCCATCCGCTGGTTACCGACCGGCCAATCAGCCCTCGAGTTTGGCGTGCTGGTCGACCCGCTGTCAACGATTGGGCTGTTCTTCGTCGCCTGGACGCTGCTCGCCATATTCGTGTACAGCGTGGGCTACCACAACTTCGGCCACAAGACCGATCCGGCCGACGTCAAAGGTCTTCCGCCCAAGGCCGGTGGGATCGAGCCGATGTACGCTCGTTTCTTCGCCTTCATCTCACTGTTTGCCTTTGGCATGCTGGTGCTGGTGCTGTCGGACAACCTGCTGCTGCTCTTCATCGGCTGGGAGATCATGGGGTTATGCTCCTACCTGCTGATCGGCTTTTGGTACGGCCGCCCGTCGGCACGGGATGCGATGATCAAGGCCTTTATGACCACCCGCGTCGGCGACGTTTTCATGCTGCTGGGCATTGTCTACCTGTATTCGCAGACCGGCACCCTCAGCTTCCGCCAGATTCTGTACAACGAAGAAGTGCTCAACACGCTGGCCAGCTCGCCGGCGGTGGTGGGCGGTCTATCCGCCGCTGGGTTGATCGGCTTGCTGCTCTTCGTCGGGACAGTGGGCAAGTCGGCCCAATGGCCGCTGCACGTGTGGTTGCCCGACGCCATGGAGGGCCCGACTCCAGTTTCAGCCCTGATCCACGCAGCCACCATGGTCTCGGCCGGTATCTTCATGATCCTGCGCATGTTCCCGCTGCTGACCGCCGGTTGGCACGAGGGCGGGCCCCTGACACCGACCATGATGGTCATCGCCGGGATCGGGGCATTCACGGCGTTATTCGCCGCCACAATTGCCGTTGCCCAAAAGGACATCAAGCGCGTTCTGGCCTATTCGACGATTTCGCAACTGGGCTACATGGTGGCCGCCGTCGGCATCGGCGCCTTCGTCGCCGCCGCATTCCATCTGGTGACCCACGCCTTTTTCAAGGCGCTGCTGTTCCTGGGCTCTGGCTCGGTGATCCACGGCGTCGAACATGGCGTGCATGAGACGCACGAGCACGTCGATTCGCAGGACATGTTCAATATGGGTGGGCTGCGGCACAAGATGCCGGCCACTTTCTGGACGTTCCTGCTGGGCGGACTGGCCCTGTCCGGTTTCCCCATCTTGACGGCCGGCTTTTGGTCCAAGGACGAGATTCTGGCTGATGCCTTCGCCCACGGTCACACGCTGGTCTTTTGGGTCCTGGCGCTTGCCGCCCTGCTGACGGCCTTCTACACCATGCGCCAAATAACCCTGACCTTCCTGGGTAAGCCGCGCACGCAGGCGGCCGGGCACGCCCACGAGTCGACCTGGACGATGACCGTGCCGCTGGTCGTGCTGGCGGTGTTCGCCGTGGGCTTTGGTTGGGTGGGAATCCCAGAGGCCTTCCCCGGCTTGGGCGGTATTCTGCCCAACTGGTTCCACGAGTTCGTTGGAGGGGTGCTGCCCGAACACCCGGCGGCGATTGCCTTCGATCCAACGCCGTTGCTGGTGTCGGTCGGGGTGGCGCTGGGCGGCCTGCTGCTGGGCTGGTTGACCTACCGCCGAGTGCGGGCCGGCGCTCCAGATCCGCTGCGCCGGCTGCTGGGTCCGGTCTACGCAGTCCTGGAAAACAAGTACTACTTTGATGAGTTCTACAACTACGCCATCGTCCGGCCCGCCTATTGGGTGGCGGAGACCTTCACCTACACCTTCCTCGACCGGCGGGTGATCGACGGCTTCTTGCACGCCGTCGGCCGGACTGGCCTGCGGGTAGGTGCGTACCTGCGCTCTCGCTTTGACCTGCCGGTGGTCAACGCCTTCGGCGATTGGGTCGGCGAATCGACCAAAGCCACCGGGCGTGAGGTTCGAGTGATTCAATCGGGTCGGGTGCAGCAGTACCTGCTGATCGGCATCGTCTTCACCAGCCTGGTGATTTCGTACTTCCTGCTGGTGGGCGCCTAACCCCGCCATGGCAGGCCGACGGAGTACGTCTTGATGGAATTCGTAACACGGTATCTGCTCAGCCTAATCCTGTTCACCCCGGCCCTGGCCGCGCTGGTGCTGCTGCTTGTTCCGCGAGAGCGGGTGCGCCAGATTCGCTGGCTCGCCTTCGTATTCAGTCTGGTGCCGTTGGCACTATCCCTCGTCCTCTGGTTCGGCTACGACCCGGCACAAGCCGGGTTCCAGTACGTCGAGAAGGCGGCCTGGTACGACGTGGTCAACGCCAGCTACCACCTGGGCGTCGACGGCATTTCCGTCTCGATGGTGCTGCTCACGGCACTGCTCACCCCGTTGGCCATCCTGATTTCGTGGAGCATCGAAGAAAACGTCCGGACCTACATGGTGCTGTTCTTGCTGCTCCAGACCGGCATGTTGGGCGTCTTCCTGGCGCTCGATCTGATGTTGTTCTTCGTGTTCTGGGAGATCGGCCTGGTGCCGATGTACTTCCTGATCAACCAGTGGGGCAGTGCCAACCGGGAGTATGCCTCCTTCAAGTTCTTGGTTTACACGATGGCCGGCTCGCTGGGTTTGCTGCTGGCCATCCAGGTGATCGGGCTGGCGGCAGGAACATTCGACCTGGTCGAGATCAGCCGGGTCTGGCCCGGGCTGACCGAGCCGCTCTCAGTGCTGGGCCTGCCGATCAGCATTCCCATCGGTACGGTCAAAGCGATCGCCTTTTGGGCGTTCGTCATCGCCTTTGCCATCAAGGTGCCGATCTGGCCCTTCCACACCTGGCTGCCCGATGCCCACACCGAGGCGCCGACGGCAGGCTCGATGATCCTGGCCGGCGTACTGCTGAAACTGGGCGCTTACGGTTTCCTGCGTCTGGTCCTGCCGCTGTATCCCGAGCAGGCCAAGCTGTACGCCGGCGTGCTGGCACTGCTGGCCACGCTGGCGATTGTGCTGGGGGCCTTCGCCTCGTGGGGCCAGGACGACTTCAAGCGTCTGGTCGCCTACTCGTCGGTGAACCACATGGGGTGGGTTGTGCTCGGGATCGCCGCCGCGGCCTATGCCCGCGGCACGATGGCTGCCGAAGATGCCGTGATCGCCACCAACGGCGCCGTGCTCCAGATGTTCAACCACGGGCTATCGGCAGCTGGTATGTTCTTGCTCGTCGGTGTGATCTACGACCGAACTCACACGCGCAGCCTGGCCAAATACGGCGGTCTGTTCCCGTTGATGCCGGTTTACGGCGGCATCCTGATCTTTACGGCGATGGCCTCGCTCGGCCTGCCCGGCCTGAATGGCTTTGTCTCCGAGTTTCTGGTGGTGCGGGGCGCGTGGCCGATCTTCACCGTGTATACCGCCATCTCGATGCTCGGCTTGCTGATTACGGGCGCCTACATTGTTAAAGGAATTCGTGACGTGCTGCACGGCCCCCTGAACGAGGCCTGGCAGGGTCACGCGTTGGAAATCAACCGGCGCGAGATCATCGCCATCGCGCCACTGATGGTGCTCATGCTGGCGATCGGCGTGTGGCCGGCCTGGTTGTTGGACGTGATCAATCAAACTGTGTTGCGGTTGTTCGGCTAGTCCGACGACCCGGCACCAAGAGACGGACTCATGGACTTTCCGATCCTGACATTCATTACGCTGCTGCCCATCGGGGCCAGCCTGCTGATCCTGGCTTATCCAGGCGAGCGGCACGGTCTGATACGCTGGACCGCGCTGGCCGCGGCCAGCCTGGCGCTGCTGCTATCGCTGGTCGCCTACCTGACGTACGACCAGTCGGCGGGCGGCTACCAGTTCGTCCAGCGTATGCCCTGGATCCCGCAGCTAGGGATCTCCTACTATGTCGGGGTCGACGGCATGAGTCTGCCGCTGGTCCTGCTCACCGGTGTTGTCATCTTTACCGGTGTGTTGATCTCGTGGAGCGTTGACGACCGGCCCCGCGAGTTCTTCGCATTCTTATTCATCCTGGCGACCGGCGTGTTTGGTGTGTTCGTGTCGCTCGACCTCTTCCAGTTGTTCTTCTTCTATGAAATCGCCGTCTTCCCAATGTACTTGCTGATCGCCATCTGGGGTTGGAAGGTGACGCGCGAGTACGCCGCCATGAAACTGACTCTGTATCTGTTTATCGGGTCGGTCGTCTCCCTGGTCGGTGCGCTGGCGATGTATTTCACGTCCGGTCTTGGCACCTTCGACATGCTGGCGCTCGAGCAGGCCGGTTTTTCGACCGAGTTTCAGGCGTTGTGGTTCCCATTCGTGTTCTTTGGCTTCGCCGTGCTGGGCGGCATCTTCCCGTTCCATAACTGGTCGCCCGATGGCCACGTGGCTGCACCGACCGCCGTCTCAATGTTCCATGCCGGCGTGCTGATGAAGCTGGGCGCATTTGCCGCCCTGCGGGTCGGCATCATGCTGCTGCCGGAAGGCGCCAAGCAGTGGGCCTGGCTGATCCTGATCCTGGGCACAATCAACGTAATCTACGGCGCATTCATCGCCATGGTGCAAACCGACTTCAAGTACGTTATTGGCTTTTCTTCGGTCTCGCATATGGGCCTGGTAATGCTTGGCTTTGCCACGCTCAACCTGCAGGGCATAACCGGCGCCGGGCTGCAAATGTTCTCGCACGGAGTGATGACGGCGCTCTTCTTTGCTGTCGTCGGCATGGTCTATGACCGGGCCCACACCCGCGAGATCCCGGAGCTAGGGGGCATGGCCCGTAAACTGCCGTTGGTCGCCATCGCATTCATCATCGGCAGCTTGGTATCGATGGGCATGCCGGGCTTCTCCGGGTTTATCGCCGAGTTCCCGATCTTCCTCGGTCTGTGGCAGACGGCGCCATGGGCGGCCATCATCGCCGTCCTTGGCATCGTGATCACGGCAGCCTACTTGATGCGGGTCGTTGGCCGGGTCTTCTTTGGCGAGATGCCGGCCAAGTTCGAGGGCCACATCACCCCGATTAACTTGGGCGACAAGGTGGCGTTGTTCCTGATGTCGGGCCTGGTCGTGTTGCTGGGCGTGCTGCCGGCGGTGATGGCGCCGATGATCGAATCCGGAGCCGAGGCCGTGCTCAGACTGGTGGGAGGTGCCTAGGTGACCATCGTCGTGTTCACCCCGGCGACCATCCTGGCGATCCTGCCCGAAATCCTGCTGCTCGTCCTGGCCGGTGTGCTGCTCGTGCTGGACGGGATTTGGCGGCCGAGCCAGCGGCGCTGGTTGGGTTGGGTCTCAGCGATTGGGCTGGCCCTGATCCTGGGCGTGGCGCTGGTCTACAGCCGGCCTGGAGCCGAGCCGCAGCTGATCTTTGGGGGTACGCTGCGCCACGATTGGACCGCCTTCGCCTTCAAGGTGTTGTTCTTATTCGCCGCCGCCGTTACCAGCTTGCTGTCGATCGACCTGAAGGGCTATGGCGATCGGGGCGAGTACTACGCGTTGCTGCTGGTGTCGGTGATCGGCATGAACCTGATGGCGGGTGCCGCCGACTTGATCATGCTGTACCTGGCGATCGAGTCAACTTCGATCCCGCTCTACGTTCTGGCCGGCTTCATGCGGGGCCGCGACGACTCGGCCGAGGCCGGCATCAAGTACTTCCTGTTCGGCGCGCTAACCTCCACCGTCATGCTCTATGGTTTCAGCTTGCTCTACGGCCTGACCGGTGAGACCAACTTGTATGCGCTGGCGGGGCAGCTGGCGGAAGGGTCGTTCTCGCTGCCGCTGATGCTGGCGGTCGGGTCGTTGATCCTGGTCGGTTTCGGCTTCAAGATCGCCGCCGTGCCCTTCCACTTTTGGACGCCGGATGTGTACCAGGGGGCTCCCACGCCGGTAACCGCATTCATTTCGACAGCCTCCAAGGCGGCCGGATTTGCCGTCTTGCTGCGTTTTGCCCTGGAGGTCTTCCCCGGGGTCCAGGCTCAGTGGACGGGGATCGTGTCGGGTCTGGCCGTCGCGACCATGACGGTAGGCAACTTGATTGCTCTGGCGCAGACCGACATCAAACGCCTGCTGGCATATTCGTCGATCGCCCACGCCGGTTACGTCTTAATCGGGGTGGTGGCGGTCAGCACACTGGGTGCGGCCAGCGCCGTCTTCTACCTGGTGGCATACGTCTTCACCAACCTGGTGGCCTTTGGGGTCGTGGTGTTGTTTGCCCGGTCGGCCGGCACCGACCAGATCGAGGCTTATGCCGGACTGAGTCGGCGTTCGCCGCTGCTGGCGCTGGCCATGATGGTCGCCCTGCTTTCGCTGGGCGGAATGCCGCCCTTTGCCGGTTTTGTGGCCAAGGTCTACGTCTTTGCCGCCGCTGTCGAAAGCGGATTGATCTGGCTGGCCGTGGTTGGTGTGCTCAACGCCATCATTGGCCTCTACTACTACCTGACAGTACTCAAGGTGATCTACCTGTACCGGTCGGAAGACGACGACAAGCGGATCGTGGTGCCGGTCGGCTCAGCGCTGGCTCTGGTGGTGTGCTCATTGGGCATAATCCTGGTCGGCACGTTCAGCGCGCCCTGGCTCGAGTGGGCGCTGACAACGGCTGCCAGTCTGTTCTAGCCAGCGGCCGAACTGGCCGCTGGCGGCTTGTGATAGAATGCTCGAATGATGGACCCGCAGGGCCCTTCGGGAGAGGGAAGCCAGTCTCAAGGGGAGCTGGCCCTGTGGATCACTGGCCTGCTGGGCCAGGTCGGCTGCGTCACCGCCGCCCTGATTATCGCCGCGTTGTTGGCCGGGCTGTGGCTTGACCAGCAGTTCGCGACCAAGCCAGTCTTTACCCTGATCTTGCTGATGGGGAGCGTCCCCGTCACAATCTACTTCATGATCCGCATCGTCCTGCGGGGCATGGCGCGGCTCCAATCGTCGCAGACCGGCAACCGGGACACACCGCCCGCACGGGAGGAAGATGGTGGAGCAAACCCGTAGATGGCGCTGGGGAGTCAACCGTTGGTTGATTCTCCTGTTCATCATCCTCGGCTTTATGGCGGCGCGGGCATATCCGCCCATTCTCCCGCACGTCCAGCTGCCGGCTGAAGCCCTCAGCGAGCAGCCGTTGGTGACGCTGCCGGGTATCGGCCCGCTGTATCTGACCAACACGCTGATCGCACTGCTGATCGTCGATGTGCTGTTGATCCTGATGGCGGTCGGCATCCGCCGGGCAACGAGCGGTGGTGCCCTGATGTTGGGCGGGGTAGCCGGAGCGGTCGAAGCGCTGCTAGAGGCGCTCTATAACCTGACCGAGTCGACCGCCGGCAAGTGGGCGCGCAGTATCTTTCCGTGGATGGCGACCATCGTCCTGTTGGTGTTGCTGGCCAACTGGCTCGAGCTGATCCCGGGTGTCGACAGCATCGGTCTGCTGCATCACTCGGATGAGGGCTACCGCATCGAAACCCTGACCACCGTTGGTGCCACCGAGGTCCAGACCATCGTGACTGGCGGCGAAGAGGGCCATGTCGAAGACGGCTTCAGTCTGGTGCCATTTGTCAGGGTGCCGGCCACCGATCTGAATTTCACGCTGGGGCTGGCGCTCATTTCGGTCGTCATGACCCAGGTGATGGGCATCCGTGCACTTGGGGCCGCCTACTTCTCCAAGTTCTTCAATGTCAGCACACTGTTTTCCAAGCCCTTGTTCGGCGCCATTGACTTCGGCGTCGGACTGCTTGAGATCATTTCCGAGTTTTCGAAGGTTCTCTCGTTCGCCTTCCGGCTCTTCGGCAATGTTTTCGCCGGATCGATCTTGCTGTTCGTGATCGGCACCTTGGTGCCGGTGTTCGCCCAGACCTTGGTGCTCATGCTCGAGTTCTTTGTTGGCATGATCCAGGCGCTCATCTTCGGCATGCTGACGATGGTCTTCATGTCGCAAGCGGTAGCCGGCCATGGTCATGGCGCGGAAGAGGGTGCCCACTAGTCTCCGCCCGGCGTTTCGGGCGGCCAGCGATATGAGCTCGTTTCAAGGAGGAAACTGGACTGATGGAACTTGAAGCTGCGACCATTCTTGGCAAGTTGATCGGGGCTGGCCTGGCGGCGATCGGTGTGGCAGGTGGCGGCATCGGCATCGGAGTGGTCTCCGGTGGTGCGGTGCAGGCCATCGGCCGCAACCCAGATGCGGCCGGCGCCATCCAAACCAACATGATCCTGGGTATCGCCTTCGCCGAGGCAACTGCCATTTACGCGCTGGTGGTAGCCTTGCTCATCCTCTTCGTGTTCTAGGCTTGGCCAGACACGTGAGGTCAGGGAGTAGAGGAGGAGCGATTTGGAAGCGCTAGGCATTAATCTAGGTTATCTGCTCGTCCAGGTCTTCAACTTTGCCATCCTGTTCGTCGTTCTTCGCGCCTGGGTCTTCAACCCGATTGTCAACATGTTGGAACAGCGCCGGGAGAAGATCGCGCAGGGCCTGGAGGACGCCCGCGTGGCCGAGGAGGCCCGGGCCAAGGCGGAGGAAGCCGCCGACAAGATTCTGGCCGAGGCGCAGCAGGAAGCCAACCAACGGGTGCGCCAGGCGACGGAGCGCGCCGAAGAGACGGCCCGCGAGATACGTACGGCCGCCGAGACCGAAGCTGGCCAGATCCGCGAACGTGCGGGGCAGGAGGCGCAACACGCTAAGGAAGAGGCGTTGGGCGAGCTGCGTGGCCAGATCGCGGCCCTGGCCATGGCCGCCGCGCAGAAGTTGATTGGGGACGCCCTGGACGAAAAGCGACAGCGCTCCCTGATCGACGACTTCTTCAGCGGTGTCAAGTCGGGCAAGGTGGTGGTTCTCGAGGGCGAGCAGGTCTCAGGGGCCAGCGCCGATGTCACCAGCGCGGTGCCGCTGACCGACAAAGAGCAGGAGCAGGTCAAGGAAGACGTCCTGGCCAAGCTCGGGGGCAGTGCCACTGTCAGCTTCAAGGTAGACCCAAGCATCCTCGGTGGTCTGATCATCCGGGTGGGGGACAAGATTCTCGACGGCTCGGTGGCCGGCAAGCTCGAGAACATGCGCCAAACCGTCAAGTAGGCTGTCGCCAGCGTAACTTTCGCCCGGCAGCCCTCGATATCACGCCCTTCACATTAACGGAGGGCAGGCCTGGGCCCACGTGCCCGCCTGCTAACCGGGCTGTGAGGGGCGTTTGTTCTTAAGGGTCCAAGGACTCGATTGGGGATGATGGACGCCAGACCATTGGCTCAACTGCTCGACGAGCTGCCTGTCGGCTACCAAGCGCCGGCCGATCTGCCGGCGATTAGCGGGCTGACCGATGACTCGCGCCAGGTTGAGCCGGGCTGGCTGTTTGTCGCCGTGCCCGGCGGCCAGGCCGATGGCCACGACTACCTCGCCCAAGCTGTCGAGCGCGGGGCTGTGGCCGCCGTCGGTGAGCGAGAGCTGGAATCACCCGTCCCCTATGTCCGGGTCGCCAATGCCCGGCTGGCGCTTGGCCATTTGGCCGCCGGTTGGCACGGCCGGCCAGCCCGCAAACTGGTCATGTTGGGTGTGACCGGGACCGATGGCAAGACCACAACGGCCAACCTGATTCACCGGATCCTGCAGCAAGCCGGGTTGGCCGCCGGCCTGATCACCACCGTCAATGCCGTGCTCGGTGAGCAGGTGGTCGACACCGGCTTTCACGTAACCACACCGCCTGCCATGCGCGTCCAGGCTTATCTGGCGCAGATGGTCGCGGCGGGGCAGAGCCACTGCGTGCTGGAGGCCACCTCACACGGCCTGGCGCAACAACGGGTGGCGGCTTGTGAGTTTGACGTCGCCGTAGTGACCAACATCACCCACGAACACCTCGATTTCCATGGCAGCCAGCAGGCCTACCGCCAGGCCAAAGCCGAACTGTTTTTGGATCTGGACCGGTCCGTCGTCAAAGCCGACGGCCCACCCAAAACTGCCGTGCTCAATGCCGAGGACGACTCATATGGCTTCCTCTCTAGCCTGGTCGAGGCCCGCCAAATCGCCTACGGGCGCGGCGGCCAGGTGACGGCTGACTCCGTCGAATCAAGTCCACAGGGTTTGTCGTTCATGGCGAAGATGGACGGCGAGCAAGCCCATATCGAGAGCAGGCTGGCCGGGGACTACAACGTGTCCAACTGTCTGGCGGCCATTGCTGCCACGGTCGGTGCCCTCGGGATACCTATGCAGGCGGCGGTGCGCGGAATTGCCGAGCTGGACGGCGTGCCCGGTCGGATGGAGCTCATCCGCATGGGTCAGCCATTCGCAGCGCTGGTCGATTTCGCCCACACACCCAACGCGCTGCGCCGGGCGTTGCAGGCCGCACGCCGGATGACCGAGGGCCGCCTGATCGCTGTCTTTGGATCGGCAGGCTTGCGCGATCGAGAGAAGCGCCGGCTGATGGCCGAGGCTTCGGCCGAATTGGCCGATGTCACCATCTTGACGGCCGAAGATCCACGGACGGAATCTCTGGATGCCATTCTTGACGAGATGGCACAAGCAGCGGTAGCGGCCGGCGCCGTCGAAGGCGAGACCCTCCATCGTCAACCGGACCGGGGCCAGGCGCTCCGCCAGGCGGTTGCCCTGGCCAAGCCGGCGGATTTGGTGATCGCCTGCGGCAAGGGCCACGAGCAATCCATGTGTTTTGGCGAGGTCGAGTACCCTTGGGACGACCGAACTGCCCTGCGGGCTGCCTTGGCCGAGCTGTTGGGGACCGACGGCCCTGCCATGCCCCAGCTGCCGACCTCTCGCCAGCATCTTGTCGGCGGCTGAATCATTCGATGGACGCCGTTCTACAGTTCTTTCGGGATTTCGGTCAGGCGCTGGTCAGCGGGGAAGGGACCCCCCTCGGGTTCTGGTCGTATCTGGCGCTCATGGGGCTGGTGTTGGTAGAGGGGCCCATCGCCACCCTGCTGGGGGCAGCCGCTGCTTCAGCGGGCCTGATGAACCCGGCGGGCGTATTCGCCGCCTCGAGCGTCGGCAATTTGACGGCCGACTTGCTCTGGTACAGTCTGGGGTACCTCGGGCGCACCGAGTGGCTGTCGCGGCACGGTTCGTGGTTTGGGCTGCGCCAGGTGCACATTGAGAAACTGACCGGGGACATGCAGCGGCATGCACGCAAGCTGCTCGTGATCGCCAAGCTCACGGTCAGTCTGGCGGTCCCCGTCCTGATCGCGACCGGCGTGGCCAGGGTGCCATGGCGCCGCTGGTTTGGTGCGGTCTTCCTGGCCGAGATGGCCTGGACCGGCCTGCTGGTGTTTGCTGGCTACCATTTCGCGCGGTCGCTGGGGCAATTGGAGGCATGGCTGCAGGTTATCGCCATCGTGGCCTTCAGTCTATTCGTCGTTTTGATCGCCCGCTATGCCTTTCGCTTGGTACAGCAATGGTCGGATTTTCCGCGGATGGAGGAGGAGTAGGGTGGCAGCAGGGTTAGGCGAGAGCAGGGCGTATGCGCGTCCTGATTAGCAGCCAGGTCTATCCACCGGCCAGCAATGGTCAGGCGGTGTTCACGCAGCGACTGGCCGAGGGCCTGGCACGCCAGGGCCACCACGTGACCATGTTGCTCGCCTCCGAGCGTGGGGCAGGCTACCGCGAACGGCGGGGCGGGGTCGATGTATGGGGTCTGCCGGCCATCGGTTTCGGAACACGGCTGCCCGATGCCTACTTCACCCCCTTCCCTCTGGTCGGGGTCGAACGTGCCTTCGCCCAGGCTAGGCCCCAGATCGTGCATATCCAGGATCATTATCCACTGGCTCGCTGGGTCGTGGGTGCCGCCCGCCGCCGACGTCTGCCGGTAGTGGGAACCAACCATTTCATCCCCGAAAACATCCTGCACTATGTGCTCCCTTTCCAAGCCGGGCGTCGCAGATTGGCACGGATGCTGTGGTGGACGATGACCAGCTTCTACAATCGGCTCAACCTGGTTACTACGCCAACCCGCACCGCGGCCCACATCGCCCGCCAGGCAGGATTGACGGCCCCGCTGCGGGCCATATCGTGCGGGGTCGACGTGGCAGCCTTCGGCGCTGAAGGGCGCCGGCCGGCGGGGGAGGTGCGTGCCCAGTTGGGGCTGGCGCCGGACCGTCGCCTGCTCCTGTACGTTGGACGCGTCGACGAAGAGAAAGACCTGGACGTCCTGCTGCGGGCACTCGTTGGTGTCGGGGACCTCCAACTTGCCGTGGTTGGAAGCGGCCGGCATGATGCCGCCATTCAGGGCCTGGCTGCTGAGCTGGGTTTGATGGACCGGATTGTCTTCACCGGGTTTGTGCCGTCTCATGAATTGCCTGACTACCTGCACGCGGCCGATTTGTTCGTTATGCCCAGCCCGGCGGAGCTGCAGAGTATCGCCACCCTCGAGGCGATGGCCGCCGGCCTGCCGGTGGTGGCGGCCGATGCCCGGGCCCTGCCGGAATTGGTGGTCGAAGGGGGCAACGGGTTCCTGTTCGCCCCAGGTCAAGTTGCCTCGGCGCAGGCGGCGTTGCAGCGGGCGGTCCGGGCCCGGTCGGCCTGGGCGGCCATGGGGCGGATCAGTCTACAGAGGATCCAACGCCACGACCTGGTCGAGACGATCGAGGCTTACCAGGCCGTCTATCGCCGACTGATTTCCGAAGCGCGGGGTGCTCCGGCACGCCTCAGGGCTGAGCGGCAGATTACGATTTCCTCCTAAGGCTTCGAGGTCCTCGTACCAGGGGACCGGTTGCCCAGGCGGGGTCTTTGGGTTAGATTCTTGCTAGGATGTGGGTGCCGGACACAGCCGCCCGCTCCAGGCATAGAGGAGAGGACTTCATGGCCGAGGCTACGACCCCCGACAATGGCGGGAAACGCATCGCGTTCCTGGATCTGGCCGCGTTTGACGAAGGTGAGGCGATGCGGGGCGGTTGTCTGGTCACCGATGAGATGACGCGACCGCTCGAGTTCAGGGTGAGCGGAGCTGTCCGGCCGACCAGCCTGCAGAAGGTCCTCTATGGCGATACGTTGCATGAGTACATCTGTACAGACTTGATAGGCAGTCCAATTCTCCAGTCACTGGAGAGCCCGCCGGACTTCGTCTTGGTCCGTGACGCCGAGTTTCTCAAGGTAAGACCCGAGGTCGAGTTTCCCGTACTGTGGGTGCGGGGCACAGTCGACGGGCAGTACGTGCTGCAGGCGTTTCCGGGCTATGACGAGGAGGCCGAGCAGGTGCGCGATGCGCTTCCCAAGCGCCTGCGCGGCCGAAGCATCCTCGAACCATTTGTCCGGGTGAAGAACGCGCTCGACGAAGCCCACGGTTTGCAGGTCGGCGAGGCCAAGGAAGACTAGCTTGCCGACATTCAGACTGAGCACTGGTAGGACCGTATCCCCTTTGCGGCGGCCCAAACTGGCCGCTGTCCGCGATCTCGAGCTGGGCCCCAAGGAAGAGCAACAGCCGGGGAACGATGAAGCCGTCAGCCTGACCCCGGGGCCGGCGCCTCGAACCGGGCCCGCTGTGCTGGCAGCCACAGAGGGCACGGAACTGGCCGTTTCCTCGCTGGCACCACCGCCGATCGAAGTCACCCCGACCGAACTGGTGGTGGAGGCTGGCTCTGAGCTGGACATCGTGGCTTGGCCCCAGGTACAGATCGAAAAGGTCCAGCCACCGGAGCTGGCCCCCCGGGGCCGCCTCGTCCGCAAGGCTCGCAGGGTGCAGCGTCTGTGGGCCAGTCTGCAGCGACCGGTGGCCTCGGCGACCGGCCGGCTGGCGCCGGACCCGCGGCTGCGTCCCCACCAAATCGAGGCGGCGCAGGCCCTGCTCACTCGTCCAACCCTGTTTCTGGCCGACGATCCAGGGACCGGCAAACTCGAAAGTGCCTGCCTGGCCCTGGCCGGGTTGGTTCAGACAGGCCAGGTCGACCGGGTCCTCTTGCTGGCGCCACCCAGCCGGATCCTCACCTGGCAGCAGGAGCTGGCGAGGCTGGCGCCGGGCCTGTACGTGGGCCGCGCCACTGGCCCGCGCGTCGAGGCCCGGGGTACCTGGGCCGAACCACACCATGTGTTGATTTGTGATTATGTGCGGGCGGCCGATGATTTGCCACGACTGATGGCCGACAACGCCGCACCTGAGTTCGACCTGATCATCGCCGATTCGGCGTTGACGGCGCTTCACAAAACGCCTCAGGGCTTCCGGGCTATCGCCGATTTGATGGTGCCACGCCGTTGGGCCCTGGCCGGTGGGCCACCCGAGCACGCCGAAGAATGGCGGTCGCTGTGCGGCTTCCTGTTGCCGGGCCAACCGATTGGTCGGGGCGAATCGGCGATGGAGCTGCAAGAGCGGCTGGCCAGCCATATCATGCGGCGCAAGAAGCGTTTGCTGGCTGGCGAACTGCCGGCGCGCTTGCGCCTGGAAACTTGGCTCGAATTGGACCCGCGCCAGGCAGAGGCTTATCGCACTGCGCTGGCCGAAGAACGCCATATGCTGTCGCAGCTGGGCGAGTCGACCACCCGCACCCACATCGACTCGGCGTTGGGAACGCTCAACCGAACGACCGCTTTCGCCCAGGGCAGCCTGGATGGAATCAAGGTGCGGGCCCTGACCGACCTGCTCGAAGCCATCACCGCCGCCGGCGACAAGGCGCTGCTGTTCTCTCAGCACCGGCATCGAGCGCTCGAGCCCCTGCAGCAAGCACTCCATGCCTACGGAAGTGTGCTGCTGCCCGAAACCGCCAGTGAGTCGGAACGCAGCCAAATCCTGTCATCCTTTCGGCGCGATCCGAAACGCCGCATTCTTCTGGCCCATCTCGACTCCCGATCGGATGGGGAGCCGCTCCCCGCCTCTTATCTGTTTCACTTCGATGTCAGTTGGAACTCGGCGCGCCGCATTCGCGCCGAACAGCGCTTCTTTCCGCAGCTCAAACCCGACCTGCCCCTGACGATCTATGAATTCTGGGTCGCCGGCAGCCACGACGAGACTCTGCACGACTTGCTGGCGGCCAAGGGATTGTTGCCGAGCGACCTGCCGCAGGGAACGCAGCCGGCCGAGTTGGAGGATCGGCTGACGGTTGATGATTGGCTGCGGCACGTGTTTGCCACCGGGGCCGAGCAGGTCAAAGCCAAGCGCCGGACCGTTGGCGCCACTACCGGTCTGCTGCCTGGAACATCGGCCCTTCGCTCGGCGTTGGATCGTCTCGAAGACTCCGAGCTGCGCGACGCCCTGCGGGCGCTGATGGCCGCATTCGGCTTCGACAAATCCGAACCGGCTTCCGTGGATGGGTTGGAAGGATTGAGCCTGCTCTCCACCGCCGATAGCGGCGAGCGCGTGCTGGTCCATCTTCTGCGCTCCGATGGCAACCTGGGGGTCTATGACGGCCGGGCGCTGCTCGAGGCGCTGGCACAGCAGCCGAACGCACAAGCCGCCTATCTGGTCGCCAC
>DASWJQ010000154.1:0-4975 GCA_036397095.1 Anaerolineales bacterium | reverse complement strand
AGGCCAAGCGTGAGTTGCTTCATATGGCGCCTACCTACCAGCCGCCGGATCCCGAGCTGATTTACGCTGGCGGCCGAGACCTGCTGTCGGCGTTGCGCATGGCCATCTTCTCCTTTCAAGAAGGCGGTTATATCTCTGAGTACGATGCCCATATTGGGGAGAAGCTGGCGTTTGTCCTGACCGGGGGGGAATTGAGCCAGCCGGCCTGGGTGGACCCCTGGTACATCCTGGATCTGGAGCGCGAGGCCTTCCTGTCGTTGACGGGCGAGGCGAAGACGCAGGCGAGGATGTGGCACCTTCTCCAAGAAGGGAGGCCCTTGAGGAACTAGTAACTAGCGACTAGTAACTAGCGACTAGCATCTAGCAACTTGCTTCTGGCCAGGAATGAAAGGCGGAACTTGGTCAACCTCATGGGACTTACTGAGCATGATTGAGATTCCAGTGGCATAGAATCTGGGGACAGGGTATCCGCCAAGTCGGATTCGGGGGGGAGAACGTGCGAGACTACCGAAAGCTGAAGGTGTGGGAGAAGGCTCATCAACTTACGCTTGAAGTGTACAAAGCAAGTCAGAAGATGCCGAGTTATGAGTTGTATGGACTTACCGCTCAAATGAGGCGTGCGGCCGTTTCAATTCCAGCAAACATCGCCGAAGGATATGGGCGATCTGGCGATCCGGAATTCAGCCGGTTCTTGAGGATTGCCCAAGGATCATCGAGCGAGCTGTCATATCATCTACTTGTTTGCTCGGACTTAGGCTATCTGGATCACAGACTCGTTGAGCGACTTGCGGAACTAGTAGATGAGATCCAGCGAATGCTGGCAGCCCTCGTTCGAAAACTGAAGTGAACGTGGGAAACTTGGGCTTGTAGAGTCTAAGTTCGCACGGCAGACGTAACGAGGGTGACCAGGTCACATGGGACGGATTGAGTACTTCGCTAGTTGCTAGTGGCTAGCAGCTAGTAGCCATGAGAAGGGAGAGACGGCCATGCCTGAAGCCGTAGTCGTAACCGCCGTCCGAACCGCGATCGGCAAGGCCAAGCGCGGTGCGCTGGCGACGAAGCGGCCGGATGAGATGATGGCGGCCGTGATTGTCGAGCTGCTGGCGCGGACGCCGCAGTTGGCCCCGGAGGAGATCGACGATGTGATCGTCGGCTGCGCAATGCCGGAGGGCGCCCAGGGTCTCAATGTGGGGCGGCGGGCCGCTTTGCGAGCCGGGCTGCCGGTCGAAGTGCCAGGACAAACGGTCAACCGGTTTTGTTCGTCGGGCCTTCAGACGATTGCCGACGCCGCCATCACGATCCGCGCCGGCATGGCCGACGTCATCATCGCCGGGGGCACCGAGTCGATGACGATGGTGCCGATGATTGGGCACAAATTCAGTCCCAACCCGACTTTTGCCGCCAAGCAGCCCGAGGTCTATATGTCGATGGGCTTGACAGCCGAGCGGGTGGCCGGGCAGTACGGGGTCAGCCGGCAGGAGCAGGACGAATTCGCCCTGCGCAGCCACGAACGGGCCGGCCAGGCACTCGACCAGGGCCGCTTTGATGATCAGATCGTGCCGTTGGAGGTAGAGCTGGTCGAGCCGAACGGGCGGGAGCGCAGGTCGGAGACGGTTATCTTCCGCCAGGACGAAGGCGTGCGGCGCGACACCAACCTGGAGGCGCTGGGCAAACTACCGCCGGTGTTCAAGAAGGGGGGGACGGTTACCGCCGGCAATGCCTCACAGATGTCGGACGGTGCGGCGGCGGCAATCGTAATGTCGGAGGTTAAGGCCGCCGCGTTGGGCCTGGAGCCGATGGCTCGTTTTGTAGCCTATGGCGTCGGGGGTGTGCCGCCCGAAATTATGGGCGTTGGGCCGGTGGCGGCAGTGCCCAAGGCGCTGACCCGGGCCGGCCTGGGCATGGACGATATGGAAGTTATCGAGTTGAATGAAGCATTCGCCTCGCAGGCGGTCGCCGTCATGCGCACGCTGGAGATGGACCCGGAGCGGACCAACGTCAACGGCGGCGCCATCGCCCTGGGTCATCCACTGGGCTGTACCGGCGCCAAGCTAACCACCCAACTGCTTTACGAGCTGGTGCGAAGCAAGGCGCGCTACGGTATGGTGACGATGTGCATTGGGGGTGGCATGGGGGCGGCGGGGGTCTTTGAAAACCTTCGGCGGTGAGTGGGGGGAGAGTGGGTGTGATGAGTGAAAGGTGATAAGGGACAAGCGACAAGGGAATTGGGACTGGGGATTAGGGATTGGGGATATGGGAATAGGCTTTGGGAGCCGTGCAGCTAGGAGCTAGAGGCTAGCTGCTAGCTGCTAGCAGTTTGGTTCCCGGTGCTAACTCGCCATCATCGAAGTCTGCGATCAAGAGGAGAGAACACGCATGGCCGAAGAACTGACGATCGAAGAAGTCATGAACCGCATGCCGCCGGCGTTTCAGCCGGAAAAGGCGCAGGGGGTCGAGGCGGTGGTGCAGTACCATCTGACGGGCAAGGAGGCTGGCGACTGGATCGTTACCATTGCCGATGGCGTGTGTACCGTTGAGAAGGGTGCGGCCGAGGCGCCCCGCCTGACGCTGACGGCCGAATCAGAGGACTATCTCAAGGTCTTAACAGGCGAGCTCAACGCCATGTCGGCTTTTGCTGAGGGCAAGCTCAAGCTGCAAGGCGACCTGTCGTTGGCGATGAAGTTGATGGGGTATTTCAAGCTGCCGGAGGCATAAGGGTCAGTGATCGGTGACAAGTGATTGCTGATAAGGGAGTGGGGATTGGGGAATCAGGATTGGGTGAACGGGCAGGTGTCTGGCAGGAGCGGCCTAGGGTACTCATGGTTAGCGGCAAGGGGCCTGATGCTAGGGGCGTGGTGCCTGGCGCCTGGCGCACGAACCGCTATGGTAGAATCGCTCCGTTCCGCCCCCATCGTCTAGAGGACCAGGACGTAGCCCTCTCAAGGCTAAGACCGGGGTTCGAATCCCCGTGGGGGCACTCAAGCGGCATCGGCGGGGGGACTGCAGCGGACGTCATGCACGTCCGCTTTTTGATTTCCGGCAGCAGGGCCGTGGATTGCCTGGGGCGGGCTTGGGTGTAGTCTAGGAGTACGCGAGAATATCCAGAGGAGATAGGCATGGAACCCAAAGAGAGCGGCCGCCTGATGGCTGGTGCCATCCTGATCGTGATCGGGCTGGGCCTGCTCGGACTTCAATTTACCCAAGGTATCGGCGAATCGGTCACGTTGTTCTTCATCGGTGCGCTGTTCCTGGCCGGCTACCTCTACCGGCGTGCCTATGGCCTGCTGATCCCGGCCTGCATCCTAATGGGCCTCGGCTTGGGCGCCGTCGGCGAGCAGACCTTTCTGGCGATGGAGGGGATGGACAATCTCGGATTGGGGCTGGGCTTCTTAGCCATCTTCCTGATCGACCGGGCGTACACGGGCGCAAGCCACTGGTGGCCGCTCATCCCGGGAGGCATATTGGTTATCAATGGATTGACCTCCAGCTCAGGGCCGATGGCGGATCTGGTGGCAGTAGGCTGGCCGCTGCTGCTGGTGGCGGCCGGCTTGATCCTGCTCTTCGGTGCGAGTGAGTTTCGCCGCCGCGGCTAACGCGTCCAGCCTGTCATCATAGTTAACGAAGAGAAGCCCCCGGGTCTGCACCCGGGGGCTTCGTGCTCAACCGAACAGGAGGAGAGACTCGGAATGAGCGCAGGAAAAACTGTGACCTGACGGCTAGTTCAGGTCCTGAATGACAGTCTGGCCCAACGCGCCCTGGTTCTTCAGGCGAGCCGCCAGCACCGAGCGCAGCAGATCGAGCGCCTCGATGATGCGTGGGTCGCTCAGGGAATAGGCGACGGCCTGGCCCTCGCGTTCGGCCTGGACCAAGCCCCGTTCGCGCAGGACCTTCAGGTGGCGCGAAACGGTTGGCTGGGGCAGATCGAGCGCCCCACTCAAATCGGTGACGTAGTGCGGCCGTTCGGCCAGGGTATACAGGATCAGGATGCGGTGCGAATCGGCCAGCGCCCGGCAGATCTGCGCATGCAGATTGTCGATTTCCTCACGAAGTTTGGGGTCCATCGCCAGCCCCTTTCCCGTCGCCGCCATGTTATGCAAATATGCATACAGACTTCGGCTTGAATATAGCGGGGCTGGTCCAGACCGGCTAGTGACACGTGTCACAAACGGAGGATGACGATTGGGGCGGCCCGACCGCTGGTCGTCAAACGTCGTCTAGCACGGTGAGGATTCACCGGTCTGGCCTTGCTGAAGGGCCGAGAATGAATGAGAATTGGCTGGTCTGGAGGAGCCAAAGGACCCTATGAACCATCGACGATTAGGAGTAGTTGCCACGGTGCAGGTAGTGGCGCTGATCGCTTGCGCTGGCACCGCACCGGCCGCAACCCCCACCGAACCACCGCCGCCGCCGACGGCGACCGCGACCGAAGTGTCGGCTCCACCCGAACCGACGGCCGAGCCGACTTTGAGCTATGCCCCGGCCGTATATGAGGATGCCGAAGGCGGCTTCGCGTTCAACTATCCAAGCGATTGGACCCTGGACGGCAAGGACCCAGCGCAATCGGGCTCGCGCGGCTACTACGTCCAGATGACGTCGTGGCCGCATCCGCCGGGAGATATAGGTGAAGTCCATCCGGCGGGTGGCACAGCACTGACCGTAACTGTGCAGCTCTGGGACCCGGTCCAAGACCTGGATGCGTTTGCCGAACAGCGCAAGACGGCCTGGGATGCATCCGGTTTCCCGATCCTGGCTGAAGAGGAATTGACATTGAAATCCGGGCAGAGAGCGCTGGCCTACACGATCCAGTCACCCGATCATCCCGCCTATTTCTTGTTGACCACCCTGGGCGATCGGTATCTTGTGTTGAGTGGGTCGGGCGATGTTGCGCTGTTGGAGGAGATTGGCTCGACACTCGTGATCACAGGCCCTTGAGCGGCGAAGGAATCAAATTACTAACCAGGAGGCGGGGGGGGGC
>DASWJQ010000153.1:0-2963 GCA_036397095.1 Anaerolineales bacterium | reverse complement strand
TTCGTACCCGGTGACCTCCAGGTCAGACTCCATCTTCATCCCCAGGAACTTGCGGGCGTCGTGGATCTTGGAGCCGACCCCCATCGGACCTTCCGAGGACAGGCGGGACTCGATCAGCCCCTCCTGCCACTTCACGTCGTTAGCCGGATTGGTGACGAAGGCAAAGACCTCCGCGACCGGACGCTGGACCTCGATGCTCATCTCGACCTTGATCATGCTTACCCTCCTCCTTTGGCATTGTGGATGCTCGGCCCGGCGGCGGCCACATCGGCCGACGCTTCGGCGGCGAACTTGCGGAAGTTGTCGATGAATCGGCCGGCCAGCTGGCGGTACTTGTCCAGGTAGGCACCGCAGCTGGGCCAGGCCGAAGCCGGGTCCAGCACCTCGGCCGGCACGCCCGGGCAGCCCGCAGCGCAATGCCACAGTTCGAACAGAATCTGCCGTTGTCTGGATTCGGGTGTCCGCAGACCTGGCAACTGGCCATCGCCCCGCATGCACCTGACCTCGCGGCTAAGCCAAGATTATCTGATTTGTCTGATTCCACGCAAGCGGGAGGTGCCCGCTTAGCGGACGTCAGCTTCGAATTCGAGCAGGCGGGGACACGCCCGGAGGGCTTGCGGTGGCGCGGCCAGCCCGAGGGCTACGGGGTCAGGACGCCTGCGGCCTCAAAGGCCTCCCGAATCCCCGAGTCTTTGATGCCATGCCAATCCGGTTCGTACGCACTGTAATCCTCTAGGACCGACTGGACCGGGCGCAAGATGAAGCCCAGCTGGCCGTCCTGGGACTCGACATGGATGACGGGGAAGTAAATCCCCATAGATGACATCGGGTGCAGGAAGATGCCCCCATAGACAGGAGTTCCGTCCAGCAAGACCACAAAGACCCGCTGGTCCAGCGCCGCCTCCGGATGATCCCGCTGTTCATCGGTCTGGGCGAAGTTGCTGACCACGGCCTGCGACGAGCTGGAGTTGAGGGTCAGGATCTGATTGTCCCAGTCGTAGGTCTCGACGTCGCCCTCGCTGAGGCTCAGCCCGATGCTCGAGGCGTAGCCGCCCTGAATCAATGCCCAGGCGGGGTCCAGGTCGTAGCCCAGCTCCATCGAGTCCCAAGTGCCCTCGAGAATGTGCAGTTGAAAGCGGATTCCGTCACTCATCGGACCATCCTCCGGGATCGTCGTCGGCTCACCCACCCTCTCCGGCGGGGTGGGTACGGTCTCCGCGCAGGCGAGCGCTGCGGCGACGAGCGCGACCAGGCTCAACGCCGACCCCGCGCAGAGACTCGGTTGGATCATGCCAGCATCAACGCGGCGGTACGAACTGACAGTTCGCTCCAGTGTTGCCGCACTCCTTGTACCTGCGCATCACCTCATTGGAGTAGCCATCCGGCCCCCCAAACGCCGTGGGGTCCTGCGACGGCCAGTATCCGGTTCCAGGAACCCGCTGTCCGGTGGAGGGATGCGTCGGCGGCGTTCCAGAGGGTGTAACCTGCGTATTGCCGGCCGAGGTGTGCATGATGGCGGCCCAGCCCTCCACGGTGACTGGTTGACTGGCGATGGAAGGGTCAATCACCATCATCTGGGTGGACCCATCCGGTTGACTCACCGGAATGGCAGGGGCGACGTGATACCCCCAGCGAACGGTCTTGTAGGGAGTGGTGGACTCCACCCTCAAGTCGCCAAAGGCCCAGACCTTACTGGGCTCAACGCCATACGTCTGGCGGATTCGCTCGTTCATGAGGTGCGCTCGGGCATAGCAGCCATCGCGCGGGTAGTTGAAGGCGATGTCTTTCTGTTTGGACATCGCCGTGAAGATCTTCTTGGCTTGCGCCGGAGTGACCGACGCCGCCGGGCCGGTTTTGCCGGCGCCGGCGCCGGCGACCGCACCCGCCACGGCACCGGCGGCTGCTGCCAGCGCGGCGCTTGCGGCCGCCTTGAACAGCGCGGCGGCATCATCCTCGGCTTTTTGGACGATCTGAGCGATCTTGGCGGTTGTGGTCGAAGCGTGGTCGAGAGCCCCCACCAGCCGCGTCAGGCTTGGGGTGACCTCCGAGTCCATCTCTCGGTAGAAGGCCTTGGCGCCCTGGCCGATCCATTCGCCGGACTGCAGGACCGCCTGCGCCCGCTTGATCTCGTTCAGAGACTTGCGGGTGGAATCGGCCTGCAGGCCAAAGGCACGGGCGATCTGCTTCAGTTGCTCGTAGTCTGCACGGATCCTGGGCGCGGGCACGTGGATGGCTTCACGGCGAACTGAGAATACTATACATCAGACCTTCGGCCCGGCGGCGGCCACATCCGCCGGCGCCTCGGCGGCGAACTTGCGGAAGTTGTCGATGAACCGCCCGGCCAACTGGCGGTACTTGTCCAGGTAGGCCTTGCGGCTGGGCCAGGCCGAAGCCGGGTCCAGCACCTCGGCCGGCACGCCCGGGCAGGTCTTGGGTACCTGGAAGCCGAAGACCGGGTCCTGCACATACTCGACCTCCGCCAGCGCCCCGCTCAGCGCGGCGCTCAGGATCGCCCGGGTGTAGCCGATGCTGATGCGCTTGCCCACGCCATAGGCGCCGCCCACCCAGCCGGTGTTGAGCAGCCAGGGCATGGCGCCATGGCGCTCGATCTTGCGCCGGAGCAGGTCGGCGTACACCGCCGGGTTGTGCACCATGAAGGGCGCGCCGAAGCAGGTGCTGAAGGTGATCTCGGGCTCCTCGCGGGCGCCGGCCTCGGTGCCGGCCACCTTGGCGGTGTAGCCGGAGATGAACTGGTACAACGCCTGCGCCGGGCTCAATCGGGCGATGGGCGGCAGCACCCCGGAGGCGTCGCAGGTGAGCAGCACCACGTTACGGGGATGGCCGGCCATCTTCTCCGGCAGCGCGTTCCCGATGAACTCCAGCGGGTAGGAGGCCCGGGTGTTCTCGGTGATCTGGTCGTCGTCCAGGTCCACCTTGCGGGTCACCGGGTCGAACACCACGTT
>DASWJQ010000152.1:0-14013 GCA_036397095.1 Anaerolineales bacterium | reverse complement strand
TCTCCTTAGGACGCTGGCAGCACAGAGTCAAAACCAATGAGCCGGGAACATAGGTTGCGGAATCTTCTAAGGACTTCGGAAACACAAATTCTAAAGACACAGGTAACACTTCCTGGCGGAGAGCAGGTGGCGCCGAGGCCCTGGGAAAGTGTCACCGTGAGCGAACAGCGACAGCGCTTCACGGAGGACTACCTGCTGAACTGCTACAGCGTGACGGAGCTGGCTGAGCGGTTCAGGATCGCCCCGAAGACAACCCACAAGTGAATCAACCGGTTCCGAGAACACGGCCTGGCCGGGCTCGAGGAGCTCTCGCGCCGGCCGCACAGCTGCCCGTGGCAGACGCCGGCGGCGGTCGCCGCCGGGGTGTTGATTGCTGGGCCCGCCCAGGCAGATTGGTGGCTTTGGGTTTGAGATGGAAGGCTGGCCGCTCAGCTCGAAAGCGTTAGGCTTCGCAATATGCCCTGAACGCTTAGCCCAGCTTCATGTATAGTATCTGTCGAGATCTGGAGGCGCTAACCTATGTCGGCAAACACGGACCAAGATCAAAGGCATAGAGCACTCCTCGAGGCCCCAGCCTACCCAACGGCGGAGGCTGCCCGTCTAGTTGGTCTTTCGGCTGGTCAAGTCAAGAGATGGCTTCGTGGATACGATTTTGACTATCGGACGAAGGAGCAACCTCAACTTCGACACAGCAAGAAGCCGCCCGTTGTCCCCCGTGTCAAGCGAAAACGATCCACTTACGCATCGTTTCTAGACATCATCGACCTCTTGCTCGTCCAGAAGTTTCTCGAAGAGGATATCTCCCTTCAGCAAGTCCGTGTAGAGTTCGAAGAGGCGAAGAGTGTCCTTGGCGTCGACCATCTTGGATATGAAACGTTCTTCACTCTCGGCAGGAAGGTCTTTCTGGAAATCGACTCCAGCTGGATCCTGGCCCTCTCCTCTGGTGGACAGATGGCCATTGATCAGCTAATCCGAGACCTTGGCCACCAGATCGAGTTCGACGAACAGACGAAGCTTGCGATTCGTTGGTATCCGCTACATCCTGACCGAAGGGTCGTTATAGATCCCTTTGTGTCATTTGGCAGGCCAGTAATATCCGGTCGGCGGGTCACCACGTCCAACATCTATGATTTCTTCATCGCCGAGAACGAGCGAGTAGACGTAGTTTGCGAGTGGATGGGCGTCGAGAAGGCGGAGGTCCAATCCGCCGTCGAACTTGAAACGAAGCTTGCTGCATGAAATTCCTGATCGATGAAAACCTCAGCGTGAAGATCGCACGCTCGCTGAGGGACATTGATCAGGACGTTCACCACGTAACAAAAGTTCTCTACGAGGGGGCACCCGATACCGAAGTCCTTGAGTTCGCAGGGAGGAATGACTTCTTCCGGATCACCAAGGATGATCGAATCCGCTATAAGCCTAACGAGAAGGCCGCACTCAGAAGACAAAGAGTCGGGGTATTCCTGCTTGGGGGGAAAAACATTGGCTTCCTTGAAACCTACCAGCAATTGATTCGCAATTGGGACAAGGTCCTAGAGTGCGCCGGCAACACCAATCGGCCTTTCGTCAGGCGCATCCGACCGAAGGGAAGATTGATCGACGAAGTATCGATCTAATGATGCGCAAACCGTGAGTCTGGTTGATTAGTCCGTATCGTGTCAGAGACGCAGAATCCGGAGGTAGCAATGAGGACCGCATCAAACATGGGTCGACTGACAGGATTGTGTCTTCTTGGTGCGTTGGGCGCATTGGTGGTAGGCGTGGACAACTACCCCAGTTTCGATGCGAGATCCGAATACTTCCAGCTCGCGATCCCCGGCCTACTTGAGTCGGGAACCGAATTTGCTGTGGCTCTTGGATTCATGGCAATTACTGGCGTTCTTCTGATCGTTGCAGGCGTCGCTTCAACCTTGGCCTTTTCTTGGAGCAGTGCCAGGAATCTGATTCCAGGCAGTATCCTGGCAATTTCCGGCGGAGGGTTTCTCCTTTCTGCCGGCCTCGGGCTTCCAGCCCTCCGGATTCTCATTGCGGCCGGGAACCTGTCAGTTGTCGACGAACAAGCCCATGCCGCGACTGCATATCCGTGGGCGTCCGGGAGTCAGACCTCCTTGCTCATGATCGGCCTGGGATTCCTTGCTCTTGGCCTGCTCGCCCTAATCGTGGCCATGCTAAGGGCCGGGGCATTCTCACGGCCAGCGATCGCAGTTGCTTTTGCAATACCAGCTGTTCTATGGATTGGGACGGCTTTGACGGTTGAAGGAGCACCCTTGGTCTGGCTGGCGCCAGGACTCCCGGTCGTGGTCTGGACGGTTGGGCTTGGGTTCTTCCTGATTGTGAGTGGTCGAGTCGTCGCGCCACGTCAGGTGGCCACCGCATAACATCTCGCTGAAGCGGACCCGGAAAGGGCGCCGGACAGTTGCCCCGCGGGCCGGGTTGGTGATTGATGGGTCCGGCCAGGCAGGGCAGGGGACTTGGGTGACAGATGGAAGGCGGGCCGCTCCCCGCATAGAACGCGGGACAGGCAGCGCGAATGCGTTATGCGAATGAAGGATGCTTGGGGAAGAATGTGGCACAGGAGAGCAGCAGAATGGCCAACCTGGCGGCGTCCGACATCAAGACATTCATTGGGTCACGTGATTATGATGTATCGCGCGATTTCTATGTCGCGATGGGATGGAAGGTCAACTTTGATAGGGGGGATATTGCGGAACTGGTGCTTGGAAACTGCCGATTCTATTTGCAGGCTTACTATCAGAGGCAATGGTGCGAGAATTCAATGCTCCATATCACTGTAGAAGATGCGGAAGCATGGTACAGGCACGCACAAGATATCCTTGCCACCCGATCGTACGGTGCGGCGCGTGTCAAGGCACCAGAGATGCAAGATTATGGCGCTCTGGTAACGCATGTTTGGGATCCGGTTGGGGTCCTGTTGCACTTCGCCCAGCCAATGGAAGGGTCACAACAAAAGACCGCATAACAGCGCGCTGCAGCCGAGGCTTTGGCGGAGCCGGCCCTGAGCCTGCCGATTGGCTCACCCTTGAATAAGCTCAGGATGGGCCGCCGCGGGCCAGGTTGTAGGTCGATGGTTCCGGCAGGGCAGGCTGGTGGCTTTGGGTGTCAGACGGAAGGCGGGCCGCTCAGTTCGATGGTTTCATTCACACTTCGCTGCCCTCTCGATCTGCGCCAGGCTTCATCGCAAAACAAGGAGCGAATCAGACCAGGTTTCGAAGCAGCAATCCGAAGGGTTCCGGCCGGATGCGAGGTTGGCCAACATGCGGCGAGGCTCCCGACGAACGGCAGGCGGCGAAGTGCCTCTCGGACTGAAGACGACTTGCCCGGCGCCGCAGCGGAAGTTGATGGCGCCGGCCAGCCACTTGATCGGGAAAGAATTCGAGGGGCAGGCGCCCCTGCCTGCTGCTAGATCGTTTCTTTGAGCGCGGCCAATTCCTCCGGGTCGATTAGGTGCTCCATGACGTAGCCACAATCGGTGCACGCGTATTTCGCCACCTCGGAGAAGTCGGAGGTCGGATCAGGCCGGACATAGACTTTCGACATGTAGGTCCTTCCTCCGAGCAAGGCTACCTCTTTCGAGGAACATCGGGGGCACTGTCCGTTGTCTTTCACCGCTCAACCCTCCTTGGCGCCGCACTTCGGGGCGCGCCGCGCCGTGCCGGTCCGCTTCCCGAAATCTAAAGATTAAGAACTGCTATAGCGTGTTCTTGCCTGCCGCGCAAGCTTAGTTTCGCCTGCCAACGATCTGATGGGAAGCTTTTCTGCCGCCTGCACGGCTAATCGCCGTGTGGAAGCTTGTCAAAGATCCTGCGCGGTCTTCGTCGGGCTTTCGCCCGAGGCCTGCCAAGCGGGCCTCCGCGCCGTCCCCCAGGGCTGAAAACTATCTCCCGATGTGCGGCTTTGCGGTCCGAAGAACAGGAGGGTCCGGCGGCTGCATCGCTGGGCGCCCCCGAAGAACACGGGGACCTTCGGCTGGCTTGCAATCGCAATGCAAATGAGCTCTCGTGCTTCATGGCTCAATCTTCTCCAGGGAGCCGAGCGCGGCGTCGCCACAAGAGAACTCCCGATTGCCCGACCAGGTGAGCTCGGCCGCCCTCGACTCTCCTTCATCAAGCATGAGGATGGTTCGAGCCTGGTGTCCCTTGTCACACTGCGGTTGTGACTAACCGAACAAACTTGACATGCACTCGCCCCTATCCCTATACTCTCTGTATTGCTCCACTTCAATTATTCAGTGTGACTTAAGTCCCTCGGCCCGATTCCATGGTTGTCCACTCGGGAGCCGGTTCCATGAAGCCCTGCGCCCAATCCCGCCGCCCCCGAAGTTTCAAGCACAGGTTCTGCTCCACCCATTCGGACTGCTGGAGGCCGCATGCGTTTTGCCTGGGCGTTTGATCACAACGTTCCCCCCGCCGTCGAGAATCAAATCATGCAGATCGCCGAAGCCCAAGGAGTGGAGGCGATCTTTACCATGGAGCACCACCACCTGCGTGACGGTGTGACCACGGCGACGGCGGTCGCCGTCCAGACGAAGAAGATCCAGGTTGTCATGGGTGTCCTCAGCCCCTTCTTTCGCCACCCGATCGAGATCGGCATCACCGCCGCCAACCTGCAGCGGATCTCGGGAGGCAGATCTGGCCTCAACCTTGGGGTGGGGATGCCCGAGACGCTGCGCCGCATCGGCATCCCCTTCGAAAAGCCCCTGACCTACATGCGGGAAACAATCGACATCCTCAAGCTCCTCTTCGCCGGGGAGCGTTTTGCGTATTCCGGGGACGTCTTCGAAATCGAGAAGCATCACCTGTCTGGCGACAAAGTCGCGATGCCCCCCATCTACATCAGCGCCATGGGCCCGAAACTGCTCGAGTTGGCCGGCGAGATGGCCGACGGCGTCAACCTGCCGCTGGCCTCGTCCCCGGAATACATTGCCGAAGCCGTGGGCCACGTGGAGCAAGGGCTCGCCAAGGCAGGCCGATCCCGCGACGAGATGACGATCGTGGCCGAGGTGCTTGTCGAAGTCGGCGACGGCAGCGACTGGTCCGGCGTGCGGCGCCTGCTGTCCTTCCACTTCTCCAGCGACTACTTCAAGAAGGTGGTCTCACCCTCCGGAGTGGATGTCGACTTCGACACCATCCGGGCCGCCTTCATCCGCCGGGACTTCGAAGAAATCGAAGGCCTGGTCACCGACGAGCACATTCGCACCTTCGCCGCCGTCGGCGCTCCGGCATCGATCCTGGCCCGCCTGCAGGATTACCTGGACGCCGGCGCCGACGTCATCAATCTGTACACGGCCGGCGAGGCCGACGCCCGGCTGAACACCATCAACGGGATCCTTGCCCAGGCGCATGAGACTCAGACGGCCGGATGAGCCTGCCCCGGCGGGAGTGATGGGAGGTGGACAGTCCCAAGATTTCCGAGTTCGATGTTTCCTGACAGCTCGCTTTCACGCGCGCGGGAGGAGATCCGATGATGACTGAGAAATCCCCTATCTATGTCTCATTCGTTCTGGCACTATCACTGGTGGTTGCTGCCTGTGGAGGGGCAGCTGGCGGCGGGCAAGAACCCGGGACCGAGGCGCCGGTGAAGGTGGCCTACCTGGATTCGTTCAGTGGGCCCTTTGTCTTCTCTGGCACCCACGGTCTGAACGGGGCCACGCTGGCGGTCGAACAGGCAAATGATGCCGGGGGCGTGCTCGGGCGGCAGGTCGAACTGCTGTCCGCCGACGACCAAGGGAGCCCCGAAGAGGGCGTGGCCGCCTTCCGCGAGCTTGCGGCCGACGAATCCCTGGTTGCCGTCGCCGGCATCACGAACAGCGGCGTGGCGGCCGCCGTCAGTGACGCTGCCCTGGAAGCCCAGATCCCGCTCGTGCTGAAAGGATCCTACGCCCGCTTCCTGACGGAAGAGGCGGGCCACAGGTACATCTTCCGCGTCTCAGCCGGCGGCCGGACCCTGGCCTGGGCGACGGCCCAGGCGGCCCCCTCCGACTTCCAGACGGTGTGCACGATCGCCAACGATTTCGCCTACGGCCACGACATCACGGGGATCAGCCTGGAGTACCTGCGGCAGATCAATCCCGATCTGGAACTGTTGCCGGGCTGCGAGTTCTGGCCGACGCTCGATGAGAGCGACATGACCCCCTACATCAGCGCCATCGCATCGGCCGGCCCCGACCTGATCATCTTCAGCGGTCTGCCCGCGGCGGCCGGACCGTTCATCCGTCAGGGGCAGGCGGCCGGGCTGTTCGACAGCGTCGCTGCCGCCATCAATGCCACGGGCGGTTCGCTTGAGGAGCTGGAGTCTCTGCAGGAGACGGAAGTTCCGCCCAACATGATCGTGGGCAGCGACTTCCCCTATCCGGTCGACGAAGATGCGATGGGCTTCTATAATGCCTACACCGAGCGCTTCGGCGGCGAGCAGCCGGACTCGTCGTCGGCCATCGCGTACACGGCCATCAAGACCGTCCTGGCCGCCATCGAAGCGGCCGGCTCGACCGACCGTGAGGCCGTCATCGATGCGCTCGAAGGCATCACGGTCGAATATCCGACCGGCAACACGGCCACCCTGCGCGCATTCGACCACCAGAGCGACGTTGGCTGGTGGATGGGCGACCTGGCGTGGGACGCCGATGCCGGCGCTTCCGTCATGGCCAACCTGCAGTACATCGAAGTCGACGGGGTTCTGCCGACCGAATCCGAAATCGATGCCATGCGGTCCGAGTAGCCTGGCGGAGAAGGGTGCGCGGGGGAGCCGTTCGGCTCCCCCGCGTTTCGGTCGGTAGACTTTCATCTCGGCTCCAGGCAGGAAAACATGGATCTTTGGATCGCGCAGCTGGTCAGCGGCCTGGCCTCGGCCACCCTGCTCTTCCTGCTGGCTTCCGGCTTCACGCTGACCTTCGGCGTCTCGCGGGTCTTGAATCTGGCCCACGGCGCCATGTTCGCACTGGCCGGCTACCTGGCGTTCACGACCAGCCGGTTGGCCGCCGCCAGCCCCGCTTGGTTCTGGATCATGCTGGTGCTGGTGCCGCCGGCCATGCTGGGGATCGGGCTGGTCGTCGAGCGTACGCTCCTACGCCGGATTTATCCGGCCGGTATCGACGCTCAGGTGCTACTGACCGTCGGCTTGATCTACGTGATCAACGACGTCATCCGGCTCATCTGGGGGACGGGCTACAAGAGCGTCCATATCCCGGCCGAATTCGTCGGGCGCTGGTCGGTCGCCGGCGTGCAGTTCTCGGTGTATCAACTGGTCGTCGTGGGCTTCGGGGTGGCGGTGGCCAGCGTGTTGCTGCTAGCCATCCACCGCACCCGCTGGGGGCTGCTGCTCCGGGCGGCGGCCGAGGACCGGCAGATGAGCAGCGCCCTGGGCGTGAATGAACCGCGCCTCTTCGCCCTGGTGTTTGCCGTTGGCAGCGCCCTGATCGGGCTGGGCGCCGTGCTGACCTCGCCCCTGCTGACCGTCGATCTGGAGTTGGGCACCGGCATCCTGGTCGAGGCGCTGGTCGTCGTGGTTGTCGGCGGGCTAGGTAGCATCGCCGGCGCCGGCGTAGCGGCCGTCATCATTGGGCTGATCAAGGCCTTTGGCATCCTGATCGCACCGCAGTTCGACATTGTCTTCGTCATCATGTTCATGGCCCTGGTGCTGCTGTTCCGGCCGGCCGGGCTGTTTGGGCACAGCGAATGAACCCCAACCGCCGCGCCCTGCACAGGGGGGCCTACCTGCTGGGGATCGCAGTTCTGGTCGGTCTGCCGTGGGTGTTGTCCACCCGAGATCTCCATTTTGCGATCGAACTGCTCATTGCCGGGCTGTTCGCCATGAGCCTGGGCATGATCATGGGGCAGGGCGGGATGGTCTCGCTGGGCCACGCCGCTTTCTTTAGCATCGGCGGCTACACAGCCGGCCTGCTCTTGAAAGCGGGCGTTGACTTCTCTCTGGCGATGACCGCCGCCCCGCTGGCGGCGGCAGCCGCCGGCTGGCTCATGGGCTTTCTGGCTGTCCGGCGGAGCCATGCCTACCTGCTCATGCTGACGTTTGCCCTGGGCCAGTTGGTCTACTCCGTGTTCTTCAGCTGGCGCAGCCTGACCGGCGGTGACGACGGTTTGATCGGCATCCGCCCACCCGGATGGCTCATTCCGCTCGAGAACTTCTACTGGTTCAGCCTGGCGCTGACGGGTGTCTCGATCTTCGTGCTTTTCAGGATCTTCCAATCGCCGTTTGGCTACAGCCTGCGCGCCGTGCGGGACAGTCCCAATCGAGCCATCGCCTCCGGCATCCCCGTGCGCCGGCAGCAGATCATGGCCTTCGTGATCGGGGCCTTTTTCGCCGGGATCGCCGGCGCCCTGTTCGCCTTCTTCAACCGCGCCTTTTTCCCCGGCAGCGCCCATTGGCTGCATTCGGCGGACGCGTTCGTTGCCGTCATCGTGGGCGGACCGATGCTCTCCTTCGGACCGCTGGTCGGCGCCGTCATCTTGGAATTCTTGTCCGAGTTCATAAGCCGCTACACGGTCTACCGATTTCTCTTCCTGGGAGCCGCCATGATCTTCATCGCGCTGGTGGCCCCTTACGGCGTCGGGCCGCCGTTCATGCGGTTGATCGCCCGAATCTGGCAGCCGGCCAAAACCGCTTCCGAGGAGCCGCAGGTGCCGGCACCGCTCGGCAGACCTTCGCCAGAGCACAAGGAGGGGGAGGCCGCATGAGCCTGGCGCTGCAGATCGAGAGCGTCTCGAAGTCGTTTGGGGGGCTGATGGCCGTCCATGACGTCACGCTGGAGGTGGAAGAGGGCACGGTGATGGGTCTGATAGGCCCCAACGGCGCCGGCAAGACCACGCTGTTCAACGTCATTACCGGCTTCCACCGCCCGAGCAGCGGCCGCATCGCCGCCCACGGGGAGGAGATCAGCGGTCTTTCGCCGGACGCCATCTGCCGGCGCGGGATCTGCCGGACCTTCCAGCTTCTGGAGGTCTTCCCGACGATGACCGTGTTCGACAATGTCGCCGTTGGCGTGCTGGCAAGCCAGCGTCGGACGTTTCAGGTCTTGGGCACCATCGGCGAAACTTCCCGCAGGCGAGTGAACCAGATTCTGGAGATGACCCGGCTGCAGGACCGCGCCGAGGTTCCCGTTGCCCAGCTGGGGCTGCCGGAGCGGAAGAAAGTTGAGCTGGCGGTGGCGCTGGCGGCCAACCCCAGGATCTTGCTGCTGGATGAACCGGTTGCCGGCATGGCCGTCGGTGAGAAACCGGCCCTGATCGAACTGATTCGTACCATCCAGGAGCAGACCGGCGTGACGACCGTCCTGATCGAGCACGATGTGGACGTCATTTGGGGGATCGCCGACCAGGTCGCCGTCCTGCACTATGGGCAAATCATTGCCCAGGGAACGCCGCAGCAGATCCGGGCCGACGAGCGGGTGCGTGATGTCTACCTTGGCCAGGAGCGCCATGCTTGACGTCCGCGATTTGGCCGTTTCTTATGGGCTGGCCCGGGCTCTGTTTGGGATCAACCTGACCGCCAGCCAGGGGGAGGTGGTCTGCCTGTTGGGCCGGAACGGCGCCGGCAAGAGCACCACTCTCAACACCATCATGGGCTTTCTGCGCCCGGATGGGGGATCGGTGAGCTGGGGGGGACACGAGCTGATCGGCCTTCCCCCGTATGAAATCAGCGCGCTCGGGGTCGGCTATGTTCCCGAGAACAGGCGCCTGTTTGCGACTTTGACCGTCGCCGAGAACCTGCAGGTCGGTCGCCGGCCGGGAGGGCTGTGGGACCTGGAGGCGGTATTGGGTCTGTTCCCTCGCCTGCGCGAGCTCTCCAACCGCAAGGCCGGCACCTTGAGCGGCGGCGAGCAGCAGATGCTGGCGATGGCGCGGACCTTGATGGGCAGCCCGCGTCTGCTGCTGCTGGATGAGCCGACCGCCGGACTGGCGCCGCTGATCCTCGAGTCGATGGCTGCCCAGATCCGCAGCTTCAAAGAGCACGGGATCACGACGCTGCTGTCTGAGCAGAACGTGCGCTTTGCCAGCACGGTGGCGGACCGGGTGGTCATCCTAGACCGAGGGCAGGTCGTGTATGAGGGGACCTATCAGGAGCTGGAGGCGGAGGCCGAGATCAAGACCAAGTACCTGGCCGTCTAGCCGCGGAGCATCTGACGTGCCTCAGGTTCGATCGGAGAAGGTAGAAACGATGACCGTTGACTTCGAGGTGCACGATCGGGTGGCCGTTCTGACGCTGAACCGCCCGCAGGCGATGAACGCCATCAACCAGGCCGTGAATGACCGGCTTGTTGAACTGTGGCGCGAGATCGGCGCCAGCCGGGACATCTGGGCGGCGGTCATCACCGGGGCCGGCGACGAGGCCTTCTGCGCCGGAGCCGATCTCAAGGAAGCGCGTCAGCTGTATGAACAGCTGACGCCGTTGGAGCGCCGCCAGCGGTCCGAAGACCGACCCGGCGTGGGCGGGCTCACCCGCAACCTGTGGGTTGGCAAGCCGGTCATCGCCGCCGTCAACGGCCATTGTCTAGGGGGCGGGCTGGAATTGGCGCTGGCCTGCGACTTGCGGGTGGCCGCCCGCAATGCGTCCTTTGGCATGACAGAGTCGCGCTGGGGGTTGTCGCCCAACGCCGGCGGCACCCAGCGTCTGCCCCGCCTGATCCCTTTCGGGGTTGCCCTGGAAATGCTGCTGACGGCCCGCACGATCGATGCCGAGCGGGCGCACCAGGTTGGCCTGGTAAACGCCGTTGTCGATACGGGCCGGGCGCTGGAGGCAGCGCTGGAGCTGGCCGGAGCCATCTGCCGAAACGCACCGCTGGCCGTCCGCGTCATCAAAGAGGCGGCCTGGCGTGGGCTGGACCTGCCGCTGGAGGCCGGGCTGCGCCTTGAGTCCCACCTGGGCGAACCGCTGCGGACGACGGAGGACGTCCGCGAGGGCGTGCGCGCCTTTGCCGAGAAGCGCAAGCCGGAGTTCAAAGGCGACTAAATGGCCGGCGTCCATGCCTATGTCGAGGCTCCACACGGGATGATGCGATGAATGATCGCCGGACCGCCTACATTCGCGGGGTGGGCATGCACCCCTTTGGCCGTTTTCCCGACGTGTCCCTGCGCCAGATGACGGCAGTCGCCGTCGGCGCCGCGCTGGACGATGCCGGCCTGGGCCCCGACCAGATCGAGGCCGCCTACTTTGCCAACTCGCTCGGCGGCGTGCTCAACGGGCAGGAGGCGATCCGGGGCGAGGTCAACCTGCACCACGCCGGGATCTCCGAAATCCCGATCGTCAATGTCGAGAACGCCTGCGCCAGCGGTTCGACGGCGCTGTGGAATGCGATCCGGCTGGTGTGGAGCGGGGAGGTTGAGACCGCCCTGGCGGTCGGTGCAGAAAAGCTGTTCGTCGGCGACACCGGCCGGACGCTGGCGGCACTGCGCATGGCGACAGATGTCGAGATGACCCAGGGCCAGGCCCTGCAGTTCACGGCCATGTACGCCATGCGGCTTCAAGAGTACGTGCAGAGCGGTCTGTTGACCGAGCGCCACCTGGCGGAGATCACGATCAAGAATCAGCGTAACGGTGCCCTCAATCCGTATGCGCAGTTTGGAGCGGATCTGACGGAGGAGGAGGTTCTCGCCGCCCGCAGGATCGCCGGGCCGCTGACCATCCCGATGATTGCCGGGATTTCCGATGGTGCCGCCGCTGCCGTAGTCTCATCGACTCCACATGCAGACGCCTCGATCGCCGTCCGCGCCTCCATTCTGGCGACCGGCGGCGTTGACGGCTTGAATGAAGGTGTCGTTCGACGGGCCATCAGCCAGGCGTATGAGTCGGCTGACATCGGCCCGGCCGACCTTGACGTCGTCGAAGTTCACGACACGACCGCACCGATCGAGTTCCTCTACTACGAAGATCTGGGTCTTTGCGCCCGCGGCAAAGCTGGCGCTTATTTCGACAGCGGAGCAACACAACTTGGGGGAGCCACTCCGGTCAACCCAAGCGGCGGCCTGACCGCCCGTGGCCACCCGGTGGGAGCCACCGGGCTGGCCCAAATTGCCGAACTGGTCTGGCAGCTGCGCGGCCAGGCGGGTGAACGACAGGTGCACGAGAGCCGCCTGGCCCTCAGCCAGAACTCGGGCGGCTGGCTGGATGGCGACACGGCCGTGTGCTCCGTGCACGTGCTGGAGCGGGGCGCCTGATGCGGCTGATGGCCGATGGCGACGGGCTGCGCCTGGCCGGCGGACTGTGCGCCGACTGCGGACATCGGATGATCCCGCAGCGGGCGGTCTGTCCGGCCTGTGGAGGCGCGAGAGTCGGTCTGGCGGCGTTCGGTCCCGACGGGGTCGTTCGGAAATGGTCTGACCTGACGGTTTCGGTGGACGGGGTCGAGGCGCCCTACTGGGTCGGACTGGTCGAGCTCGCCGAGGGCCCCGTGCTGTTTGTGCGGCTGGCCAGCCAACCGGAAGTCGGCCAGCGTGTGCGTTTGGCGGCCGATGCGGCGGCCGACGTCTACTGGTTCGAGGCGGTCGGTGATGAGGCTTCGGCCGAGGAGGAGGGCAAGTGAGCGGTCCTCTGGCCGGCAAGGTGGCGATCGTCACGGGGTCGGGTCGCGGAATTGGCCGCGCCGTTGCTAGCGCCTACTGCCAGGCGGGCGCCCGGGTCATCGTGAATGATGTCGATCAGGACGCCGTCGATGCGGTGGTTGCCGAGCTGCGGCAGGCCGGCGCCGAGGCAGCCGGACGTCAGGCAGAGGTCGGTGGTACCGAAGCGGGCGAGCAGCTCGTTGCGGCCGCGCTCGAGAATTTTGGTCGGTTGGACATCATGGTGAACAACGCCGGCATCCTGCGCGACCGTATGCTGCACAACATGACCGAGGACGAATTCGACTCGGTCATCAGGGTGAACCTGCGGGGCACGTGGGCCTGCACCCGGGCGGCGGTGGCCTACTGGCGGCCGTTGGCCAAGGCTGCAGACAGAGACGGGACGCCGGAGGTCCGCAAGGTGATCAACGTGACGTCGGCCTCCGGCCTGACGGGGGCCGTCGGGCAGAGCAACTACGCCGCGGCCAAGATGGGAGTTGTCGGGTTGACGAAGGCCTGGGCCAAGGAACTCGGGCCGTTGGGCATCCGTGTCAACGCCATTGCCCCGCTGGCGCGCACCCGCCTGACCGAGCCGTTGCTCGCGGACCCCGAGCAGGCGGCGGCGCGGGCAGCCCGGCTGGCCCTGCGCCGCTACGGTGAAGTCGAGGACGTTGTACCGGTCTTTCTGTTCCTGGCGTCGAGCGCCTCCGATTTCATCACCGGGCAGGTCATCAACGCCGATGGCGGTTTGGTGATCTAGGTCGATGCGGGGCGGAAGAGTCAGGGAGCGGCGCAGGGGCCGGCTCACGGGAGGCGTGACACGAGCGCGCTCGGACCATCGCAGTACGGCAGCAACCCGGAGGTAGCAATGGACTATCGTCCCGTGTATCGGGATCGCACACCGCGACATTCCGAGAGCATGATCGCCGCCTATGTGGCCCAGGGCTACTGGGGCGAGCAGACCATCCTGGAGCGCTTCCGCCAGATCGTGGCGCAGCGCCCCGACAAGGAGGCCTTGATCGAGGGCGCCCACCGCTTCACCTATCGCCAGCTGAACGACCAGGTCGAGCAAACCCGGCAGGGATTGGCCGCGCTGGGCCTGCAACCGGGGGACCTGATAGCGGTTCAGCTGCCCAACTGGTGGGAGCAGATTGTGGCCTCGCTGGCAATCATCGATCTGGGTGCCGTGCTGGTGCCGGTCAGCATCCGGCTGCGAGGCGAACTCAAATACATTCTCGAGTTTACGGCCGCCCGGGCCATCGTGCTGCCCGAGGCGTACCATGGCTTTGACCATGTTGGCCTGGTGTCCGAACTCAAGCCGGCGCTGCCTGACCTAGAACACCTCGTCGTTCCGCGGCTTGGCCGGGACCTGCTGGGCGTCGTTTCCTTCGACCGTCTGCAGCGTATGAGCGGCGACTCGGCCCCGCCCGCCGCCCTGGATCCAAAC
>DASWJQ010000151.1:0-24434 GCA_036397095.1 Anaerolineales bacterium | reverse complement strand
GCTGCTCGGCCGGATCCAGCGCGGCAATGCGCTCGAGGATCTCGTCGGACTCGTGGTCGTCACCCTCATGCACGATGAAGTAGGTCTCGGCAGCCGCGCCCAGATCGTAATGCAGGCGCAGCCCCTCCAGCTTGGAAGCCGTAGTGTGGGGCTGCTGTGACTCGAACGCATAGAGTGCACCCAGCGCGCTGGGCACGTTGGCGAAACACTCTTCGGCCCGCGTAAGCAGTGCCTCGACCCGGCCGGTCTCAGGCGCATCAACCGCCGTGTCAAGGGACGAAGCAAACGAGTCCCACAGCATCGCATGCTCGCGCTCTTCAGCCGCCGTTGCTTCATCACCGACCGCCGCCCACCCCTCCGGCAGCAGGCGGATCCAGGATCCATATTCACGCGCGTAGGCGGCCAGGTTCTCCATCGGCAGATCACCAGCTCGCCAGGACTGGTAGAAGGGATGGTCCAACAGGTTCCAGTCCTTGATCACTCGCTCTAAACGGGCTTTCAGTTCCATAGAAAGGGTCCTCCTCCCAGAAGAGCAGCTACTAGCTACTAGCCACTAGCTACTAGCCACTAGCATCTATCAAAACCAGTTCCGCATAATACTTTAGCTAGCCGCTAGGTGCTAGATGCCAATTACTCGGGTCAGCACTCGCTATAGCCACACGAATAACACTTCTGGCAGCCTTCCTCCTTAACCACCGAACCAACGCCGCATTCGGGGCACAGGTCGCCGATTTCCATCGGCAGCGGCGCTTGCTCGACCTGTTCGACGAAGGCCTCGGGCGTGTCACCCAGATATTGAGCCATGGCCTGAGCCACGCCATCGGGCAGCGACAGAACACGATTGGGGCCAAAGCCGAGGGGCCGGCCGCCGCCAATGCCCGACAGCTGGCGCACCATCTCGGCCATGCGCTGGCGCGGCGGCACCGTCGAGGCGATCCGCAACACGTAGGACGCCATCCGGCCAATCGCCTCCGACACCGCCGCCGTCTCCGAGCCGGCCTTGGCGGTGGTAATGAAGACTTCAAACGGCTGACCGCCCCCGTTGTTGTTGACCGTGACAAAGGCTTTGCCCAACGGCGTGTCGACTTGATAGGTGGCGCCATTGAGCCGGGTCGGCCGCGGCTTTTTGTTCTCGTTCCAAATCATCAATTGGTCGCCGTCACCCCCCAGCTTCTTGTCGGCCGTCGCCTTGGTTTCGAGAACAACCTTCTGGCGTGAGCCGGTGACATAAACCGTCAGCCCCTTGCAGGCCAGCTCCCAGGCCTTCAGGTAGGCTTCGGCCACATCCTGCTCGACAGCATCTTCAGCGAAGTTGCAGGTCTTGGAGATGCTGTTGTCAACAAAGGCCTGCAGGGCCGCCTGCATGCGGACGTGCTCATCGGCCGTGATGTCCTGCGATACGACAAACACATGGCGCAGGTGGTCAGGCAGTTCGTCGGCGTCCTGGCAGGTGCCATGCTCCAGCACCTGCTCAATAATGTGATGGCGGGTGGGCTCATCCAGGCCAGCGCCGATGAGCGCCCGCTCAAAGTGTGGGCTGGTGTAGGTCAACTGCAGGTCATCGCCGGCGTCGTTGACGTGGCGGGTGTAAGCCAGCGCAAATACCGGCTCGCAGCCGTAACCCTCACAGCCGGCCACGGTGGCAATCGTCCCGGTCGGGGCAATCGTGGTTTGAGCGGCATTGCGAATACCATGACGCTGGATGCCCTCGACGATCTCCGACCAATCGAGCACCGGGCGGGCATACTCATGCTGGTAGGAGGTCAACGGCTGGGGCGGTTTCCAACCCAGATCGTCCGGGTCGTAAAGCGAGCCCTCGATCGCCTCGAATGGGCCGCGCTCATTCGCCAACTGGATGCTGGTGCGCATCGACTGGTAACGGACAAACTCCATCACTTGCGCGGCAAACTCTTGTCCCTCGGCCGACCCGTAGCGCACGCCGACGTGGTACATCAGGTCGGCCAGGCCCATGATGCCCAGGCCGATGCGCCGGGCGCGCAGCCCTGCCTTCTTTAACTCGGGCACCGCCGGCACGTAGGCATTGGCCGTCACTACGTTGTCAAGGAAGCGGGTCGAAATGGCAACGCTCTCACGCAGCTTGTCCCAATCGACCGTGCCGTGGGGTCCAAAATGTTCGGCCAAATTGAGCGAGCCCAGACAGCAGTTCTCGTACGGGCCCAGCCATTGCTCGCCGCATGGATTGGTGGCTTCCAACTCGTACAGATGAGGCACCGGGTTATCGGCATTGGCCCGGTCCAGGAACAGCACGCCGGGTTCGCCATTGTGATGGGCAAAGCTCACAATCAGGTCGAACAGCTCGCGCGCTTGGACGGTCTCGACCACCTCGCCCGAATGGGGTGCGATCAGGTCAAACGGCCCATCCTCCTTGACCGCCTGCATGAATTTGTCGGTAACTCCCACAGAGATATTGAAATTAGTAATGTGGTTCTCATCGACCTTGCAGCTGATGAAATCGCGAATGTCGGGATGATCCACCCGCAGCACGGCCATGTTGGCGCCGCGGCGTGTGCCCCCCTGGGCAATCTCGCCAAAGGCCTTGTCGTAGACGCGCAGGAAACCAACCGGCCCGGTCGCTCGGCCCATCGACGATTGGACCAGTGCACCTTTATGACGCAAACGGCTAAAAGCAAAACCGTTGCCGCCACCGGTTTGTTGGATCAAGGCGGCATCGCGCAACGTCTGGAAGATGCCATCGGTCTGCCGCCCCATGTCGTCTTCAATCGGCAGCACGAAGCACGCAGCCAGCTGGCCCAATGGGGTGCCGGCCCCGGTGAAAGTCGGCGAATTGGGGAAGAAGCGTTTGTCGATCAGCAATTCGTAAAACTGGCGAGCGACGGCCATCGTATCGCCGCCCCACTCGGCTTCGGGCTCGGCGATGCTGTAGGCCACCCGCCAGAACATCTCGGCGACGGTCTCGGCCGGCTGGCCCTGGGCGTCCTTACGCAGATAGCGCTTACTAAGGACAGTCAGTGAGTTTTGCGACAGCTCGACCGGCCTGGCATCGGCCGGCAGCGGCGGTCGGGAATTGTGCTGGGTTTGCTTGCGAACCTCGACGTCTGGCTTGGCCGTGTCTAACATCGCGCCCTCCGGTCTTGATTCTTACCAATGACGAACACCCGAGCGAACCGGGGACTCACCCCGGCCCTCCTCCTGCCATGCCCCCTGGTGACCGGCGGCGCTCGGCCTGTGAGTCCAACCCGCCGGGGCGCCAACAGAGGCGCCTCCGGCGGGCAATCGTTGCCTAATTGGCGAGCAGGCGATCGATCTCTGCTCGAATGGATTGCAGGTCGTCCAGGCCGAGGTAGACAATGGCGTAGCGGATGTAGGCGATATGATCGAGTTCCTTTAAACCTGCAATCACCAAATCACCCACCACGCGTGACGATACCTCGGACTTGCCCATTCCCTGCAGCGTTGACTCAATTTCGCCGGCCAGCCGTTCGATTTCGGCGGCCGACACCGGTCGTTTGGCGCAGGCGATGCGGATGCCGCGCAACAATTTGTCCCGGTCGAATTCTTCCCTAGACCCGTCCTGCTTGACCAGCAGGGGAGTCGCCTGGACGGATCGCTCGTAGGTCGTAAAACGCTTCTGACACGACTGGCATTCGCGCCGGCGGCGGATGCCGCCCTTTGAGTCGTGGGAAGTGTCGATGACTCGCGTATCTTGGCTATCGCAAAAAGGACAGTGCATCGACCAGCTCGTCGCTAGGACAAACGTTCGCCGCCAGATCTAGACTTCGTATGGCGGCGAACCCGATATCTCCGGCGTATCGGGCCCGCATTGTAGCATACCGAGTTGTCCGCGCAAGGAGGTGGCGGGGGAAATGATAGTACGGTGGTAAGTGATAGGGGATCCGGGATTGGGGATTCGGGATTGGGGACAAGTAATAGGTGACAGGTGATACGGGTACCAGGAGGGCTGTGATCGGTGCATGGTGGATGGGAGCGGACCATTGACGATGGACCTGGGACAATGGCAAGGATCCCAGTAGGGGCGCATGGCGATGCGCCTGGGAGACCAGGTCGATCGAGTTGCAGAAACAGCGGTCGGCGGCCCATATTGAGGTTGCGGTTACGGAATGGATTCTGCGGTGGACTCCGCCTGCGCCTCCCAGTTCCGGCAACAAATGGCCTTGAACATTACGGATGGCTCTCGAAGGGGGACTTGGCCGGATCAGCAGCACCCTGAAGGCAAATGCGCGCGCTTCGCCAGGCTCAGCGCGCAGAGGCGATTCGAATGGTGAATGGAGCCCATTCGAGTTGGACCATGCTGAGATAGGTCGGGGCAACGCCAGCTGAACCCTTAAGGGAAAGGCTGGCCTCAGGGCCCGGGTAGTCGTCGATTGGCAGGCGGTCTGGGGGCAGCCTCCTGCCCCCAGGGCTCCCCCCTTGAGGGGGGAGCTGCATGGGGGGAGATAGATGGAGGACCTGGTGCAGAGCCCAGAACGGTGTCGAACGGTCCGCGTCGCCAGGAAGGCGGCCGACCGCCGCAGCGGCAAATGCTTCTCCGCCAAGAAGGGTGGTCTGCAGGGGCGTGGACAAATGCAGGGATTGGGGATTCGGGATCAGGAAGAACGATCCGTAATCTGTATTCCGGCATACCTGATAGGAAAGACCAGAGAAGGCTGAACGCTAACAGGTATGGCTGAAAGCTGACTGCAGACAGCCGGGGGCCAGGTGCCCTGCGCGCAACGCCACTTAACGCCCATGCCCGGCCGATGCGGGAGGAGGACCGCAATCGACCGGGCGATGGGTGGTTCCGCCGGCGGGCAGGGCTGCGCCGTTGCCTTGCCCCCGGCCGGGTGTGGCTTACCTCAGGCCATTCCCCCATCACCTCTTGCGCCCGCTCAGCGGCGGCGCAGGAAGGCGGGGATATCCAGATCGTTCAGATCAAAGCTGTGCGGCTGGAACGCGTCGATCATTTCGCCGCCTTCCGGTGCCACAGCTTCCTGCTCGTCTCGGCGTGAACGCGGGCGCCGGCTGGCGACCCGGTGCATGCTGCCCGAGCGCTCGAATCCGGTGGCGATCACGGTCACCCGCAGTTCATCGACCATCGACGGATCGATGACTGCACCAAAGATCAGGTTGACATCCGGGTGGGCCGTTTCCTTGATGATCGCCGCCGCCTGGTTGACTTCATACAGGCTCAGGTCGTTGCCGCCGGTGACGTTGAACAGGATGCCGCGGGCACCGTCGATGGTGATGTCCAGCAGCTCGCTGGAGATCGCCTTCTCGGCCGCTTCGCGTGCTCGCTCTTCACCGGTCGCCCGGCCAACTGCCATTAACGCCGCCCCGCCCTCCGACATGATGGTGCGCACGTCGGCGAAGTCGAGGTTGATCAGGCCCGGCACCGTGATCAGTTCACTAATGCCCTGGATGCCCTGGTGCAAGACATCGTCGGCCATGCGGAACGAGTCCTGCAGGCTGGCCTTCTTGTCCGCCAACTGCAGCAGGCGGTCGTTGGGGATCACGATCAGTGTGTCGACGTGTTCCTTGAGCCGATTGATGCCGCCCTCGGCCGAAGTGGCCCGCTTGGCGCCCTCGAATGTGAAGGGACGTGTGACCACCCCGATCGTCAACGCACCAATCTCACGCGAGATCTGGGCGATGATCGGCGCGGCGCCGGTGCCGGTGCCGCCGCCGATGCCGGCGGCGATGAAGACCATGTCGGAACCCTTGAGGACTTCGTAGATCTCCTCGGCCGATTCCTCGGCCGCCTTCTGGCCGACTTCGGGGTTGCCGCCGGCGCCCAGGCCGCGGGTCAGCTTGTCGCCGATCCGCACCCGTGTCGGCGCGTCCGATAGGAGCAGAGCCTGCGCATCGGTGTTCACCGCCAGGAACTCAATCCCAGCCAGGCCCTCCTCTATCATCCGGTTGACGGCATTGCTGCCGCCGCCGCCAACCCCGACAACCTTGATCCGTGCAAACGATTCCGAACTTGGTGACGCTAACATGACTGCCTCCTCTTTCCCTCTCTCCTCCAGCGCTCCGCACCGGTATTGGCGGGCGCCTGGCGTACTTATCCGGGCAACAGCCGCCGTAAGAAGTCGGCAGCGTGGTCCCAGCTGAGTTGGTTCAGATTGAAGCCGACGCGGGGCCGGCCATTCATCAGGCCTTGCTCGTCCTGCAGCATGGCCCACTTGAGCAATCCGATGCTGGTGCTGTAGGCCGGCGTATCCAGTTGATCGACCAGGCCGCGCAGGTCATCAGGACCCGCCAGCCGCACGGGTAGATTGAGCACATCGGTGGCCACCTGGCGCAAGCCGGGCAACTGGCTCGTGCCGCCGGTCACCACGACGCCGGCCGGCAACAGCCCGTCATAGCCGGAGCGCTTGATCTCCTGGCGCACCAGGCTGAACAGCTCTTCGACCCGCGGCTCGAGGATGGCGGCCAGTTCGGCCCGACGAATATGCACCGTCCCGTCCTGGCCAAAGGGCCGCACAGCAAAGGCCTGCACCTCGTCGGTCAGTGAACGCTTGGCCAGACCATGGCGCCGCTTGACCGCTTCAGCCGTCTCGGCCGGCAGGTGCAAGCCTTGTGAGATGTCGTTCGTCAGGTGGTCGCCGCCGACGGGAATGACGGCAGTGTGCCAGACAGCCCCCTCAATGTAGACCGCCAAATCGCAGGTGCCCCCACCTACGTCGCAAACAACTACGCCCATTTCGCGCTCGGTCTCGGTCAATACCACTTCACCGGCCGCCAACGAGCCGACTACCCAGCCATCAATGGCGATGTCGCTCGCTTCAACACACTTCTCAATATTGCGAAGGGCCGTGCTGCTGCCGGTAACGATATGGGCCTCGACCTCGAGCCGGTAACCGTGCATGCCGATGGCCGACTTGATGCCGTCCTGGCCGTCGACCATGTAGCCGCGCGGCACAACATGGACCACCTCGCGGTTGTAGGGGACGGCCACCGAGCGGGCGGCTTCAAGCGCCCGCGTCACATCCTCCAGACCGATCGTCCGGCCCGAAACGCCGGCCATACCCGACGAGTTCATCGAGCTGATGTGGACCCCCGACATGCTGACCAACGCCGAGTCAATCTCATAGCCAGATGTCCGCTCGGCCTTGTCCTTGACAGCCGCGATCGCCCGCGCCAGGGATTCGAGGCTGACCACCCCGCCCTTGCGCATGCCGGCCGACGGCACCCGGCCCACGCCGATGATCCGCAGCCGGCCCTCGGGATCGACGTGCCCGACCAGGGCACAGATCTTCGACGTGCCGACGTCGATGCCGACGTATATGGGATCGTCCGAGCGGATCATGTTCGTCACCGGCACATCCTCACTGTCGATAAAACGGCGCCGACGGATCTTTGACGCTGATCGTCGCCGGCGTAATGGACTTAGATTCCAGATGTTCGACAATCGCCGTGTACAGGCGCACCTTCATCACCATGTCGCCGTCGACGCCGAAATACGCGGTCCAACCGCGCGCGTCCTGGTAGCCCAAACCCAGGATCGGATCGTAGACAAAGGACTCGACCGACGGCAGCTGGGCCACCAGCACACCGGCGGCGACGAGGACCTGGGGGTCAATGACCTGGGCCAGCGGATCACGCTGGATATTGAGGATGGGTGTCTCACTCACGATATGCACCAGGCCCTCGCGCTCGCCGTGTTTGAGGAAGGCAACGCCCTCCTCCGACAACCACCAGTCGCGGAAACCATCCTTCCAGGCAACCAGAGGCTGACGTTCCGTGATGGTGACGCTCGTACGGTTGGGCCAACCAATCCAAACCCGTGCTTCGGCCACCTCAGCTACCGGCGCAAACCGGGCCAGGGCTTCGGCATGATCGACCAGGAATACCGGCATCTCATCCACCTGGGCAATCGATCGGATCTGGTTGGCCGTCAGCAGTTCATTCCCCTCAACCGCCGCCTCAGCCACGTAGAACTGGGGCGCCGTCAATAAGCCGCGTACGACCAGGCCCAGCAGCGCTAACGACAACCCCGAAACCAACCGTGGGCCGGCCTTGAGCGCCGGTATGGCCGGCAGCCGCATCTCGGCCCCCAGCCCGACCGGCAGCGCCAGGTCATAGCGACGCCGAGGCTGGCGCTTGCGCTTCGACTTGCGCTTTGTCGGCTGCTCGGCCAACGGCTCCATCTTGCGCGCCTGGCTGGCGCGGCGGGCCCGCACCTCTTCGGCCCGCGTGCGCGCCTCGCCGAGCAAACGTTGGCCGATCGTCACGTCTCGCCCCCGTAGCGCCGCACCAGCCCATCCTTTTGCCCTTGCCGCCGCAGCGCCAGCTCGATCAAGCGGTCACACAGCGCCGGATACGGCAGCCCACTGGCCTGCCACAGCTTGGGATACATGCTGATGTTGGTGAAGCCGGGGATTGTGTTGATCTCATTGAGGTACAGCGTGCCGCTGTCACGCTCGAGCAGAAAATCGACCCGGGCCATCCCCGCACCGTCGATCGCCCGGTAGGCTTCCAGCGCGATCCCCTTGACCTCGGCCATCTGGTCGTCAGAAATCGGCGCCGGGATCAGCAGCTCCGAGTCGTCGTCAACATACTTGGCCTCGTACGAATAGAAGTCGCGTGAAGGAACGACCTCACCAGCCACCGACGCCTCGGGCGTCTCGTTGCCGAGCACACTAACTTCGATCTCCCTGGCAGCTATGCCTTTCTCGACCAACACCCGCCGGTCATACTGGGCCGCCTCGAGCAGTCCCTCGACCAGATCAGCCCGGCTGTTGCACTTCGTGATCCCCACCGATGAACCCAAATTGGCCGGTTTGGTAAACAATGGATAGCCACCTGCCCGTTCGGCCCCTTCCAGGGCTTGCTCGGAGGCCAGGTCAATCGAACCCGAATCCAGAACTGCAAACGGCAAGACCGGCAGGCCGTGAGCTTGCATCAAATGCTTAAACAGGCCCTTGTCCATAGCGACCGATGAAGCCAGCACGCCCGCTCCGACATAAGGCACGCTGGCCAATTCGAGCAGCCCTTGAAGCGTGCCATCTTCGCCAAAGGTGCCATGCAGCACCGGAAAGACTACGTCGAGCGCCGACAATGTTTCCAGGGCCAGGCCTAGCCCCCAAGCAAACAAGGCACCACCCCCGGGCTCGGCCAGTAATGCCACCCGCCGCAGACCAGTCAAATCGCCAGCCTCGAAGGCCTCCAGCGCGTCAGGACCGCTGTACCAATGGCCGTCGTGATCGATACCGATTTGGGTGATCTGATACCGGGCTTGATCCAGGGCGCCCAGCACCGAGCGCGCCGACATCAGGGAGACCTCATGCTCTCCCGACCGCCCACCAAAGATCACACCTACCGAGATCGGCGCCATCAGCCGTCTGCCCCTGTGGTCGTCGGATCATCCCACTGGCCCAAGCATTCAATCTCCAATTCCAAGACGACTCCGTGGCGCTCTTCGACCCGGCGCCGGACCTCGGTCAGCAACGCCCAGGCATCGGCCGCCGTGGCTTCCCCTGTATTGACGAAGAAGTTGGCGTGCAGTTGGCTGACTTCGGCCCCACCACGCCGCAGCCCCTTCAAGCCGGTTGCTTCGATCAGGCGGCCGGCGTGGTCACCCGGCGGGTTCTTAAACATCGACCCCCAGCTGGCCCCGGGCGGTTGAGTCGTACGCCGATGCTCGACGTAGGTCTCCATCTCGGTGGCGAGCTGGTTTGGATCGGTCGGTGTCAACGAAAAGGTTGCACTCAATACCACTCTTTGCCCCGGGTGTTCCTTTAACCAACTTGTCCGATAGCCAAACTGCAGGCGTTCTGGCGTCCATTGCTGGACCCCCTCGCCTTGTTGCAAGATTTCGGCCAGTTTGAGGCAACCGGCGGTATCCCCGCCGTGGGCGCCGGCGTTGCCGACGACCGCCCCACCGACCGTTCCAGGCACGGTGGCGGCCCATGTCAATCCGCCCAGCCCGCGGGCGACCGCCCGCCGGCCAAGGCTGCCGAAGGAGGCGCCCGACTCGGCCCACACACCGCTCTCCCCTTCATCGAGGAAGCGGACCGCGCGTGCCTGGTTCAGCACGATGACTCCGCGATAGCCAGCGTCGGCCACCAGAGCGTTGGAGCCTCCCCCCAGCACCCGGTAGGGAACGCCGATGCGCCACAAGGCCTCGGCGGCCTCGGCCAACTCGTCCTTCGATCGGACGGGCAGCAGGTAGTCGGCCGGCCCCCCGATGCGGGACGAGGTGAAGCGGGCCAGAGGAACCTGGCGCTGCAGCTGTTCGCCAAAAGCTGACTCCAGCGCCCGCAGTTCATCCTGGCCAAGGACACTCGATTTCACAGGCGCCGAACTCGGTCAATGACCCGGTCGACCACTTCACGCTCGAGTGGCCTGGTGTCGATCTGACTCGGCCCCGACTTGGCCGGCTCCTCCACCTGGTTCATGGCGAGACGCATGCGGAGCTCCATCCTGCGGTCGGTCTCGAAGACGTTGCGGCTCTTCTTAGCCATCGTTCTTGCCTCCCTCACTTGCCTGCCAACCTTGCCAAACCAGCCTGGCAACCTCATTGCCGTCGCCGGCGCTAAGCGTAATGACCACAGTGCCCGGCGTGAGTTCGGTCAGCACTTGCGTTGCGGCCGCCTGCAGACTGCCGATATGGCTTGCCTGCCCGTGATCGAGCGCTGCGACCACTCGGGCCGAATCGATCGTTGGATCGGGCGCCTCGCGAGAGGCATAGATATCGGTCACAATGACCCGGTCGGCCTGGTCGAATGCCCCCGCCAATTGGGGCAGGAATTGTTTGGTTCGCGAAAAGGTGTGCGGTTGGAAAACTGCGACTAACCTGGCGTCCGGATAACGCTGGCGGGCGGCCTGCAGGGCAGCCCGGATCTCCGTCGGGTGATGGGCATAGTCGTCAATCACGGTCGCGCCAGCGGCCTGCCCAACTACCTGGAACCGGCGGGCGGCGCCGCGGAACTCGGTCAGGGGACCGCGGACCTCGGCAAACGGCACACCGACCGCGTCTACCGCTGCCAGGGCGCCCAGCGCGTTGACGACGTTGTGCCGGCCCGGCAATCGTGTACGTGCCAAGCCAAGCACCTCACCCTGACGCAAGACCAGGAAATCCGAACCGCCTGCACCGTTGGGCCGCAGCTCCTCCGCCCGCCAGTCGGCCTGGTCGGACAAACCGAAGCTGATCCGCTGCCGGCCTGGACTCTCGAGCGAACGGGCGCCTTCATCATCAACTCCAAGGATGAGCATCCCAGTAACCTGATCGACAAACGTCTGGAATGCCTCGTGCATGGACGCCGGCGTCGGGAACTGATCGGGGTGATCGTGCTCGACGTTGGTGATGACGGCGGTCTCCGGATGCATCCCCAGAAATGCCAGGCCGTACTCGTCTGCCTCGATCACAAAGCTGCCTCCGTGACCGGCCCGGGCATTGACACCCAAGTCGAGCAGCTCTCCACCCACGATGAAGCTCGGATCACGACCGGTCTGAGACAACAACCAGGCGATCAGTCCGGACGTGGTCGTCTTGCCGTGGGTGCCAGCCACGGCCAACGTACGGCTGCCGCCGGTCAATTCCGACCAGAAGGCGTCGCGCCGGAGCACCGAGATGCCCGCTTGGCGGGCGGCAGCCAGCTCGACGTTGTCTTCGGCGATTGCGGCCGAAGCCAGCACCAGATCGGCGCCGGCCACATTGTCCGCAGAGTGGTGGTAGGTGACCATCACGCCGTCGGCCTGCAGCGCCTCCGAAAACGTCGAAGGTGCGCGATCCGAGCCGGTCACCTGCTCACCTCGTTCCTGCAGCACCCGGGCGATGGCCGACATGCCGGCCCCTCCAATCCCCACGATATGAATCCGGCGGCTCATACAAAGACGACAATGATGAAGACGAAGACGACGCCGACGGCGAAATAGATATGCGGAATGGGCAACGCGGCCGGCGGCAGGAACCCAACCATTTCGACGATTTGTTGTTCCAACTCCGGCAAGGGCGGCGGCCACAGCACCAGCGTGGTGGGATAACCGGCCTGATGCAGGTAGTACCAGATCGATCCGATCAGCAGATAGCCGTTCAAAGCCCCCAGCAACCCACCCAGCAGCAGCTCTTCCAGGCGTTCACGAGCCAGTTTGTCCTGCAGCGCACGCAGGTGCGGCGTCTGATAGCCAAAGAAGGCCAACAAGATGAGCAGCACGCCGCGGATGATGAATTGGTTGGGCCCGGGCTGCAGGAAGAGCGCGGTCCGGTAGGTCGTAATGTAGGTTTCCAGGATGGCGTTGAGGAACAGTCCCAACACGACGGCGCTGGTGACGAGCAGCTCTTTAGCCCAGCCGCGCATGGCCCCGATGATGGCGAACAGCACCACAAATATGCCGAAAAGCACCACCAGGCTGATCACGCCGCCCCTCCTCGACGCGCCGTCTGGCGCAGCACCTGGGCAATCTGCTCGGCGGCGTCGGGCCGGGCCAGACTCCGGCTGGCCCGCGCCATCCGCTCCAGCCGAGCGGGGTCGGCCAGCAAGGCTTCCACCTGCGACAACAGCTCTTCGGCCAGCCGCCCATCCTCGAGCAAGACAGCTGCCCCATGCTGGCGCAGGTAAGCAGCATTGGTCCGCTGGTAACGCCAGGCGTGCGGATACGGAACCAGAATGGCGGGCAGGCCAAACAAGGGGAAGTCACCCAGGGCCGAAGCCCCGGCGCGCGAGACTGCCAGATCGGCGGCTGCCAGCGCCCAGCCCATCTCGTCGTCCAAATACGCGTACGGCCGGTAATGGCGGGCCAATTCCGGATCGAGCCCGGCGATCACCGGCTGGGCCTCGGCCCAATCACGCGCACCCACCAGGTGCACAATCTGTGTGTCGCCAAGCAGATTGGGCAAGACCGACCACACGGCCCGATTGATCGAGCGGGCGCCTGTGCTCCCACCGACGACCAGCACAACTGGCAGGTCGTTGGACAGCCCAAGCTGGCGGTGCGCCTCCTCGGCCGGCCAATCGCGCCCGGCGAATCTGGATGGGTACCCGGTCACTACGACCTGCGCCGGCTGCCGGTAGAAAGCCAGCGAATCCTCGGTGCTGACACAGATGCGGTCAGCCAGGCGCCCAATCATGCGCTGCGACAGCGCCGGCTCGATATCCGGCACGAAGGTCACGCTCGGGCGATCCCGGCCGGCCCAGGCGACCGGTCCACCAACGAAGCCGCCTGTGAAGAACAGCACGTCGGGGTCGAACTGGCGCAGGATGCGGCCGGCCGCCCAGACGCCGCGCGCCATGGCCAGCGCATTGCCGGGCAGGTGGCGCCAGCCGACACCGTGCAGGCCGGCCGCTGGCACCGAATCGAAGACCAGCCCGGCTCGTTCAACCAGGCGCGCTTCAATGCCGCCGGTTGCGCCGACCCAGCGGATGTCAGTCATCTTGCCGAGGGCGGCGACGACGGCCAAGGCGGGATACACTCCCCCGCCGGTTCCGCCGGCTGATATCAACAGTCGCAAGGCGTCCTCTCAATGAATCCGGTTCCAGTGGTTTGCGCCGCGAGATGTTCAACAGGAATCCAACCGCCGCCAGCGTTGTCACCAGGCTTGAGCCGCCGTAACTGAAGAACGGCAGGGCATTGCCGGCGAAGGGGAGCAGCCCCAGCAGCACTGACATATTGATCAGGGCCTCGACCCCGATCCAGAAGGTGATACCGGCCGCGATCAGGTAGCCGAGCCGGTCCTTGGAATCGAGTGCGATGCGGAAGCCGCGCCACAGAAGAAAGACGAACAGGCCAAGCACTGCCAGGGCACCAATCAGGCCTAGCTCCTCCCCGGTGACGGCGTAAATGCTATCGGTGTGTGGTGCTGGCAGCAGTCCGAATTTCTCCCGGCTGGCGCCCAGTCCGCGGCCCAAGATCCCGCCGGCATACAGGGCCTGCAGCGAGTGCTGCACGTGGTAGGAGGCCTCTTTGATATCGATCATGCCGGCGATGTAGTCCTCCCAGCGAGCGCGGCCTGTGGTGGTCAGACGCACCAAGACATAAGCGATGACCGCCCCGCCACCGGTGACCATCAGCGATTGGCTCAAGCGGGCACCGGCCAGATAGAACAAAGTCAACGCGACGATTGCGACCGTCAGCACGGCGCTCAGGTCGGGCTGCAGCAGGATCAGGCCACCGACGATGCCGATAATCGCCATCAGCGGGATGAAACCATAGCCCCACTCCAGCAGTTTGTCGCCCTTGGACTCCATCCAGACCGCCAGGTACAGGATCAGGGCCAGCTTGGCCAACTCCGACGGCTGGATCGAGCCGGCCAGGAAGGAACGCCGCGGGCCGGCCCCAACCGACAGCACCAGAACCAGCAGCAAGGCCAGGATGGCGCCACCGATGATCGGCATCGCCAGCTTGCGCAGCCAACGCAAAGGCATCTGGGCGGCGACGATCATGGCCGCCAAGCCGATGAACAGGTTGTTAAGCTGCCGGCGGAACAGCGCATCTGGCTCACCCTCCAGCCGCCAGGAAACGTCCCAACTGGCCGAATAGACCATGACCAGGCCGAATACGATCATGACGCCGACCGTTGCCAGCAGGGACGGGTCGAACCCCAGCTCACGCAGCCGTTTGCTGAGCGGGCGATGGTGAACATTCGGCGCAGGCAGAACTGATTCAGTCACAGCGCCTCCACCAACTGCCGGAACCGATCGCCACGCGCCTCAAAATCGGTGAACGCGTCAAAGCTGGTCCCGCCCGGCGAAAGCAAGACAACCTCCCCCGGGTGCACCAGCTCGGCCGCCGTCTGCACCGCTGTCTCCAGGTCGGCGACAGCCGTCACCTGGGGAGCCCCGCCACCAACCGCCTGCACCGCCTCGGCGATCGTATTGGCCGCTTCGCCAAACGTGATCACGTGGCGGGCCCGCTGGGCGGCCACCTGGGCGAAGGTGGCCCAGGCCAGTCCCTTGTCGCGTCCACCAGCCAGCAGCACCAGTGGGCGCTTGAAGGCGCGCATGCCGGCGATGGCCCTTTCAGGCGTAGTGGCGATCGAGTCATTAACCCAATGCGCCTGCCGCACCGTACTGATCAGCTCCAACCGGTGGGGTAGGCCAGCAAAGCGGGCAATCGCCTGGCGCATGGCCTCGGCCGGCAGATCCAGTGCAAGGCCGATAGCGCAGGCCGCCAGTGTGTTGAGCAAGTTGTGGTCGCCCAGCAGGCTGACATCTTCAACGGCGATGACGGGCTGGGTGCCACCCTGCGACAGCAGCCACAGCTCCCCGCCGCGCAGGTAGGCGCCTTCGCCGGCTTCCGGCTCGGACCAACCGAAGCTGAGCAGCCGGCCGCGCACCCGATTGCGCAGCCCCCAGGCTGCCTGGTCCTCCTGGCCGAGCACAGCCACACCGTCCTCGGGTTGGAAGTCGAGAATGCGGGCCTTGGCCGCCAGGTAGGCATCCATCGTGCCGTGCCGGTCCAGGTGATTGGGCGTGACGTTGAGCACGACCGCCACCTGAGGGCCGGTCGTCATTAGTTCGAGTTGGAACGACGACAACTCGAGCACGGCTACGTCGCCGCCGTTCATGTGAGCTAGATCGAGCAGCAGAGGCCGGCCAAGATTGCCGCCGACCCAGGTAGTGCGACCGGCAGCCTGGGCCATGGCACCGACCATGGCGGTCGTCGTCGACTTGCCGGCTGAGCCGGTGATGCCAACGCTGGTGGCCGGGCTGGCCTCGAGGAAGATCTGGCCGTCGTTGGTCACGGGCAGGCCCCGCTGGCGGGCGGTTTCGGCCAGCGGCAGGTCGGCCGGCACACCGCCAGACAGACAAAGCCCGTCAGCCCCATCCAGCAGCGACTCGGGGTGGCCGCCAAACACATACTCGACGTCCACGCCGGCCAGCTCTTCGCGGGCCGTCGCCAGTTCTTCGGCCGACCGCGTGTCGCTGACCACAACCGAAGCGCCTTGGCCCGCCAGATAGCGAGCCAGCGCCTTGCCCTGACGGGCCAGGCCGACAATCACGATGCGCTTCCCTTGCCAGTCGCTCGCCGCCACCAGGTCATGCAGCTTTCTGCCGGCTTCGCTTGGCCTTGGCCCCGGTCTCGGCCTCGTGAACCCCGATCCAGTAGTGATGGGGCATGACGGCCGTCGCCGGTTTTAGCTCGACCATGTCGACAGTGGTCTCGCCGTCGGACAGCATTGTTGGATGAACCACGCACAGATTGGGCATCCTCTCGTACTTCTGTTCGTAGTAGCTGACGGCCCGCTTGACCTTGGCGGTCAGGGGTTTGTCGCTATCGTCGAACCACAGCATTCCGGTGTCCATCTTTGCCTCCCGTACTAGATCAGGGCCAGGGCGATACCGATCATGCTGGCCAGCAGGCTGACCAGCCAGAAGCGCTGAACAATTTGAGTCTCGGACCAACCACCAAGTTCAAAATGGTGGTGCAGCGGTGCCATCCGGAAGAGGCGCCGGCCTTTGGTAAATCGGAAATAGAAGCCTTGCAGGATGACGCTGAGGGTTTCGCTGACCGGGATAATGGCTACCATCGGCAGCAAGGCCCATTGGCCGGTCATCAAGGCGACAACACCCAGGGTGGCACCCAGTGCCAGCGCACCAGTGTCACCCATGAACAGTTCGGCGGGGTGGGCGTTGTACCAGAGGAAAGCGAACAACGCGCCGACGATCGTGAAGCAAAAGCGGAGCAGGAAGATCTGACCCTGCAGGCCGGCAATCACCCCAAAGGCGGCAAAGGCTGTCGCCGAAATCAAGCCGGCCAGGCCATCGAGGCCGTCGGTCAAGTTGACGGCATTGGTCGAAGCAACGATCACGAACATGGCGATTGGGACGTAGAAGATGCCCAGGTCGATGACTTCCGGCACGTTTGGCAGGATCATCGAGGGGGCGTTCAAGCCATAGCGCAGAATGAGCGCTACCGTCAGGGCGATGACGACCTGGATGAGGAACTTGGTGCGGGCCCGCAACCCCCGGCCGCTCGTCTCTTGGCGATGGCGCACGTTGAGCCAGTCGTCATAGGCGCCCAAGCCAGCGAATAGAACCATGGTAAGCAGCGGCAGCAGGATGGAATTGCCCAGGACCGTCAGCTCGCTCACGATTGTGACCAGGTTGAGCACGCCGGTAATGAGCAGAACCGGCATGAGGAACAGCAGACCGCCCATCGTCGGTGTACCCAGCTTGATGTGGTGGCGCTGGGGGCCCTCAATACGAATAGTCTGCCCAACCGACAGCTGGCGCATGACCCGAATGAAGGGGCCGCCCCAAATCACCGTCAACAGGAAGGCAATAGCGCCGAGTGACAGCGCCATGGAGGTCTCGCTCACGCGGGCACCTCCAATTCCGCTACCACCCGGTCGAGACGGACGCCATGCGAGGCCTTGACGAGAACCACGTCACCCGCCCCGACCTCCTTGCGCAGCAGCTCAATCGCCTGATCGCTGTCAGCCAGCTCTCGAATGCGATCGTCGCTAAGCCCGGAGCGGCGAGCCTCCTCGGCGATCCAGCGGGCGCGCTGACCGATTACGACCAGCAGATCAGCGACCTGGGCCGCTCGGGCGCCCACCATGCGGTGACCGCGCTCCTCGAAGTCGCCCAGTTCCAGCATGTCGCCCAGCACGGCCACGCGCCGTCCTTCCAGTTCTTCCAGCAAATTCAGCGCGGCCAGCGTAGAACTCGGCGCCGCGTTGTAGGTGTCGTCAAGAATCAGAGCACCCTCTGGACCATTGACTGCCACCAACCGCAGCTGCGCCTGGGGGCTTTGCAGGCCGGCGATAATCTCCTGCCAGGACAAGCCCTCGGCCAGGCCGACCGCCGCCGCCCGCAGCGCGGTGTGGACGGAGTGCCTGCCCAGGAGCGGCACGCGGAGGTGCAGAGTCTCTCCCTGGTAGTGCAGCAGGAAGCGGATCCCTTCCAACCCCAGCCCTTCAACTTCACTGGCCCACAGATCGGCCTCAGACGACAGACCGTAGAAGAAGATGCGGGCTTCGGTCTTGGCTGCCATCTCGACCACGAGCGGGTCGTCGTAGTTGAGGATGGCGACCCCGTCAGGCGCCGGCGGCAAGTTTTCGACCAGCTCGGATTTGCCGTCGACAATCGCCTCTAGGCTGCCGGCCCGCTCCATGTGCACCTGGGAGATGTTGGTCACAACCCCGACGTGCGGCAAAGACAGGTCACACAGCAATGCGATTTCCCCAGGAACGTAGAACCCCATTTCGAGGACGGCTCGCTGATGCTCCTTGTCTAGCGCCAGCAACGTCAGCGGTAGTCCGATTTCGTTGTTGAGGTTCCCTGGGTTTTTCAGGGTATGGAAGCGCCGGCTCAGGACTTCGGCCGCCAGTTCCTTGGTGGTCGACTTGCCAACGCTGCCGGTGATCCCGATCACGCGCACGTCCAGTTGACGGCGCCAATGACCAGCCACCTGCTGCAGCGCGGCCAACGCATCTGGGACCAGCAGAGTTACCGGGGGAAGGATCGCCGTTGGATCGATCGGCGGGTGTCCCGAGCGCAGATCGAGCGTCCGCCACTCACCGTCGACTTCCCGGTCGACGATGGCAACAGCCGCCCCGCGCTGGAAGGCGTCGGCCACGAATTGATGTCCGTCCACCTGTTCCCCCGGCAAGGCGATAAACAGGCCGCCCGGCACCATCTGGCGCGAGTCAATCAAGCTGGCCGTGATCGACTGGCGCAGTTCCGGCGCGGGGGCACCCAAGGCTTCCAGCACGGCTCCTAAGGTCAACATCTCCGCCGCCTCATGGGAGCGCCGCCTGCTGTACCGGCGCCGTGTCGGGCGGGATGCCCAGGAACACGACCAAGCGTTCGACCACGTCCTGAAAGATCGGTGCAGCCACCACCGAGCCCCACGGTGAGATCGTCGGCTTGTCCATGCGGACCAAGACCATGAACTGAGGGTCGGACACTGGTCCCCAACCGACGAAGGATGCAATCGTCTGGTTGGGGTCGTAGCCGACGTCGGTCGGCACCTGCGCTGTGCCGGTCTTGCCGGCCAGTTCATAGCCTTCGACCCGGGCGTACTGCGTCTCCCCTTCGAGCGATTGGGTCAGCATGGCGGTAATGGTGCGCGCCGTCTCGGGGCTGATTGGCTGGCCCAGGATGGTGGTTTTGGGCCAGTAGTTCCCTTGCGGCCCGGCCACCTGGCGCACCAGATGCGGTTGGACCATCGCCCCGTCGTTGGCCAGCGCCGAGGCGGCCGCCAGCAGTTGGATCGGCGTGATCGAGACACCCTGGCCGAATGAGTTCGTCCCCAGGTCCGACTCGGTCCACTGGGCATGGCGCGGCGTGCGCAGCTGGCCAGGCACCTCCCCCGCCAGATCGATCCCGGTCAGTTGGCCAATGCCGAAGGCCACCAGGTAGTCGTAAAAATCAGCCGCACCCAGTTCTTCGGAGGCGACATACGCCAGACAGACGTTAAGGGAGTGCCGCATGCAGCCAGTCATCGTCTGCGGGCCCCAGGCGTTGCCATCCCAGTTGGTGATCGGGTGGCCGCCGACCTCAATTTCGCCGGTGTCAATGAAGATCTGGTCGGGCTCGACGGCGCCTGAGTCCAAGGCACCGGCCATCGTCAGCAGCTTGAAAGTCGAGCCAGGCTCGTACTGGCCGCTGGCGGCAGGGCTGATGACCGGCTCTTCGTCGCCAACCTCCAACCATGGTTCGTAGTTGTTTGGATCCAGCGTTGGCCAAGCGGCCATCGCCAGGATCTCTCCGCTGCGCGGATCCATCACCACGATTTGCCCGCTCTCGGCGCCGGAGAACTCGATGCCTTCGGCCAGGATGGTCTCAACCATCTGCTGGATCTCGGCGTCGATGGTCAGCACCAGGTTGACGCCGGCCGGTGGATCCGGCTGCAGGCGGGCCATCGGCGGAATCAGGGGCCGTTCGACCGTGATCGGCTTGCCGGAGAGCCATTCGTCGTAGAAGCCCTCGATGCCGAAGAAGCCTTTGCCCTCCTGGTTGACGAAACCAAGGACGTGGCCGGCCAATGTGCCAGCCGGGTAGACACGACGCGGGGCGGCTACCAGCGACAGGCCGCTCAAATCCGGTGCGGTTGGATCGGCCAGAAAGCCATTCAGCACCTCGGCGACGGTCTGGTCGATGGTCAACGGCAAGCGGACGCCGTTTTCTTCCAGGCGGGTCAAGCGGACACGGAACTGGCCGAGCGAAGCCCAATCCGTCGTCAGCTGGCTGTGCAGATCCTCTAATGGCAGGACCAAGAGCTTGGACAGCACGGCGGCGATATCCTGCCGGCTACGCTCGGTCAGCTGGCGCACTTCGATCTCAACGTGATACATAACGGCGTTGGTGGCCAACAGTCGGCCCTGGCGGTCGTAGATCAGACCGCGATCGGGTATGACCCGTTCGATTCGCTCCAGGCTGGCCTCGCCGCGAGCGGCGAAGACCGGGGCATAGGGTCCGAATTGGACTCGGATGAGCTGAATCAACAGCGCCGCCGCGACCAGGCCCATGGCGCCAAGCACCATGGCCACCCTGCCCCTGGCTTGTTGGCGCCGCGCTTCCACGTTGCTCACTCGTCCGTGCCCAACACCCGGCTGAACCATTCACCGAGCGTTTCCGTGTAGGCCGGCGACAGGGCCGTCTGGCCGATGTCGCCGCTTACCGGCGGCCGCGGTGCCAGGAACTCGGCATCCGGCTGATAGCCGCTCACTGTGATGTAGTCGACATCTTGGGGACCGGCCGGCTTGAAGCCCAACTCGCTGGCCCGCGCCAGCATCTGTTCGGGGGCCGTCAGCAGTGCCAACTGGGCCGTCAGTTCGGCGTTGCCTTGCAGAATGTCTTCGCGCTGCGATTCGAGGGTGAGCACCTGCCGGCCGAACTCGGCGGCGCGTGCGCTGACCGCTAGATACATGGCGCCGATGCCGAGCAAGGTAATGATGAGCAGGAATGTGCCGCCAGCCGACCCGCGTAGATGCCAGCCGGAACGGCGCGAGGCCTGCCGAGGTCTTGAAGAAGCCATCGTCATGTGAGACACCACCCGTCTCGGAGTATGCAAGAGTCATGCCAATATCACTCTTTCGGCGATGCGCAGGCGGGCGCTGCGGGCCCTTGGATTGGCCGCGGTTTCCTCGTCACTCGCCTGGATCGGCTTGCGGCTTAATAGATTCAACTGGGCGACATGGCCGCAGGTGCATACCGGCTGCTCTGGTGGGCACACACAGTCCTGGCTCTCGCGTTGAAAGAAACGCTTGACAATACGGTCTTCCAACGAGTGGAAGGCAATGACAGCCAGGCGTCCGCCCGGCGCCAGCAACTCGAGGGCTGCGGTCAGGCCCGTCTGGAGTGTCGCCAATTCGTCGTTGACGGCGATGCGCAGTGCCTGGAACGTGCGGGTGGCGGGATGGGTGCGGCCGCCAGCGCCACCGACAGCGGCGGCCACCAATTGAGCTAGTTCTCCCGTTGTGTGCAGTGGGCGTTGTTCGACAATGCGGCGCGCAATGCGCCGGGCTCGCCATTCTTCCCCGTAGTTGGCAATCAAGTCGGCCAACTCCCTCTCCTCCAACGTGTTGACCAGATCGGCCGCCGTTTGCGGTGCACTCGGATCGAAACGCATGTCAAGCGGTCCCTCATAGCGGAAGGCGAACCCACGTTCTGGATCGGCAAGCTGCATCGATGACAACCCCAGGTCGAGCAATACCCCGTCAACCCGCTGCCAGCCCAGTTCGGCGGCGGCACTCGCCATCTGGGCGTAGGACCGTTGGCGCAACTGGACCCGGTTGCCGAACGGCGCCAGCCGTTCTTGCGCCAAGGCCAGGGCCGCCGGATCTCGGTCGAGCCCGAGCAGACTTCCGTCGGGGGCCGACCCTTCGAGCAAACCGGCAGCGTGACCACCGGCACCGACGGTGCCGTCCAGGTAGCGGCCGCCGGCACGTGGCAGCAGGCCATCCAGGACTGATTGATAAAGAACCGGGGTATGCGCGGCGGGCCCGGGCGTTCCGCTCGATGGGCCCACGTCGGCTACCCAGACGAAATGTCGAAGTCGATGAAGCGGCGAGCGTTGACCTCCGGATCGGTGACCGATCCAAGTTCGCCCTGCCACAATTCGGCGTTCCAGATTTCGAAGTACTCGCCGGCGCCGATCAGCGCCGCCTCGTTGGCAAGCTGAGCGTAGTCGCGCAAGAAGGGTGGAAGTAGGATGCGGCCTTGCGAATCGAGCTCGACGTCGGCTGCCCCACCAAAGATGACACGCCGGATGGCGCGCGCTTCGGGGTGTGTTGTGGTCAGGACTTTGGCCCGGTCGGCCAACCGCTGGAAGCTGTCCGTGGTATAAACCACCAGATTCCGCTCGAAGCCTTGGGTCACGTACGCGCCCGACGAAAGGGAAGCGCGAAATCGAACGGGGACCGTGATCCGGCCTTTGGCATCGATCGAATGGACGAACTGGCCTAGGAACATGTGTTCTAACCTGTGCTAGAATGGCGAGACGCCGGTTGGCCGGCGCCCCACTTTCTCCCACTTTCTCCCACAATTGGCCACAGTATAGACCAATCGCGCCACCCTACGCAAGCGGCGCAAGTCGCCCGTCCCACCAGTACCCTTGTCCTATGCGCGTAGTTGTCGCCAGAAAACGCTTGCTGTCTCTGACGCCCATTAAAAGGAAGAACTCCCAGGCCGATGGGGGATCCCAGGCAGCTCTTCAGCCCGCCGGTCTCGGGCCCCGAAGGACAAACAGGTTGATCGAAATCTTTGAACCTGTTCAGTTCTCAGGCCTGAGGATGGTGCTCTCCCCCACTTTGGTGACCCATTTTGAACGTAGGCTATGCGCTATGCTGGCTCCGAGCGATGGAAAGACGAAGCGGGGAGGACGCAGGGGTTGGGGATTGGGGACACGGGATTCGGGGAGGTGGACGATGAGCGGTGAAGGGGCGAGCGTGGATGGGCACGGGCCAGAGCAATCGTGCATCCCGAGGCCCCGCCAGCTGAACCCTTAAGGGAAAGGCTGACAGCGGGGCCTGGAAGGCCGCCGATTGGCAGGGGGTCTGGGGGCAGCCTCTGTAGTGCACCCAGGGGCCCCCCTTGAGGGGGGCCGGCAGGGGGGTGATTGGGGACTAGGGATAGGGGGTTGGGGACCACCCTGCGCATAGGGGGGGCGATGCGGGAAGGGAAGAGGGTTTTCCCTAGAGTCGGGGCGATCCTGGTGATCGCCCGATCGGGCCACCGGCCTCCGGCTCCCATCCGGGCCCGGGGCTCCACCCGGCAACACATCGATCCGGGCCGCCTTGCTAAGCAGGTGCAAGTCCCATGGGCGCGATTCGACAGGCTCAGCGCGCAAGTAGACGGTCAGGCTGCGCCCATCCCGGTGTCCCTCTCAAACCCAAAGACGCCAAGCAGCCTTCACCTGGCGCCGTTGTGCCTTGATGTTATGAGCGCTTGACCGCAGGTTGGCCTGTAAGCCGCGTTCTGTCCAGCAACCAGCGCCGGACGAGCCGGCGCCCGCTGCCTGGGCGGTCATCTGTCTAGGGCCCGCCTTCCGGCCGGCCTCAAGCAGCCTACCCGGGGCTCGAAGGGAACGGGCCGCTCCCTCCTCCGAAGAGGTCGCCCCTGCTTGGCCTTGCTCCGGGTGGGGGTTGCCTGGCCGCCGCATTGCTGCGACGCCGGTGGTCTCTTACACCACCATTTCACCCTTGCCCGGCGGTCGAAACGCCACGTGGGCTCACCGAAGCGAGCGGCGCCGTTTTCGACATCCGGGCGGTATGTTTCTGTGGCCCTGTCCACGGGTTGCCCCGTCCGGGAGTTGCCCGGCACCCTGCCCGCTGGAGCGCGGACTTTCCTCGAACCTCCTTCGACAAGCTCAGGACGCTCGCGATCGCCCGGCCAACCTGCGGTCATCTCCATCCTAACTTGCCAACCTTGACCCGTCAACGGTCCAGGCGGACGTCACCCACATTTCTAACCAATTTCATACGCCATGGGCGTATGCTCAGGGTTGATCAAGGTGTCTTGTGGACACCGCCGGCCGGGACTATAATCCGGCCGACTTTGGCTCGGAGGTAGGGAATGCCACTGTACACCTACCGTTGCGAAAGCTGCGGCGTACAGTTCGACCAACAACAGCGTTTCAGCGACAGCCCTCTGCGGGATTGCCCCGAGTGCGGCGAGCCGGCGCTGCGCAAGCTGTTTCAACCAGTCGGCGTCGTATTCAAGGGATCGGGGTTCTACGTCACCGACAACCGCAGCGCCAGCCGCGGCGGCCGAGATAGCTCGACCAGCAACGCCAAGGACGACTCAGGCAAGAAGGACGAGAGCAAAAGCGAGCCGGCCAAGGCCGAGGCAACGACCGAGAGCAAGCCCGACAAGTCCAAGTCAAGCGACGACTAATCTCAACGTCATGGGCGGGAACGAATCGAGCCGGCGGCCGCCGGCTCGTTGTCATCCAGTCAGTTCCTGCGCGACTACATCTGGAAGCCGCCAGTTGCCGGCACTACCTTCCACTCAAAGTTGGTCACATATTCGAGCAGGTTCTCGCGCAATCGAGACCAGTCATCG
>DASWJQ010000150.1:0-1949 GCA_036397095.1 Anaerolineales bacterium | reverse complement strand
CGATATCTGGAACGTCGAAACCGGCGGCGGCGCGGGCGGCGGTCCCGTAGATCATCACCGCCCTCCAATCGTTCATCCTGCTATGTCGCCGACTCGTCCGCAGCACAACCGAGTGCGACCTCGCGTTTCTATGATGCGCGCCAATCCGCCTGGCTCGCCGCTACCAGAGCCGCCCAATCGTCAGGCGGGTTGCCTCGTCCGAGCATCTTCTCGAACACGGCATAGGGGTCGGATTTGCTGCCCGCCGACCTCAAGGTCTGTTCGTCGTTGACCCAGGCGAACACGATGGCCTTCGCCTTGGAGTCGTAGCGAAAGAACAGACGGAATCGCCGCCCGATCTTCGCGCGCCGCCAATGGCGGTACGCCGGCCCCAAGGTGTTGCCCTGGCGGAACTCGTCGCGTGAGGGATCGCTCGGCACGACTTCCATGATCAATTGGCTCAACGCCCGAAACAACTTGACGTTGGCGTTGCCCTCGAAGCCTTGCGGGTCGTTCTGTTCAGCCCGCTCCGCGACCACCTGCAGCTTGCGCAACTGCTCGATCACACCCTCGTGGAACAGCAGGGTCCAGCCATGCCGCTGCATCAGAGCGCCACGTCGCCTTCGATGTCCTCATCGAGGTTCACCGCGTGGCCTGCATTCGCCAACAGGGACAGGGCAAGATCATTCGGCAAGGACTGGACATGTCGGCCGGCCCGGATGTCCGCCTCCAGCAGGCCCAGGAAGGCTCCGATCGCCGGGTCTTCGTGCTCGGCGTCCGCTCGGGACACGATGACTTCGCCTCCGCGCAGATCGAAGGCCACCTTTGCGCCGGTGTCCACCCCCAGCGCCTGCCGGATGGACTTGGGCAGCGTAATCTGGCCCTTGGAGGTCAGCGTGGCGACTTCATGGATCTCAGGCATCGTAGCTCTCCCGGTAGCAATGCCCATACGGTAAGGGTTTTTCCTTACTTCGTCAATCTGGCTGAACATGGTGCCCCCATCCGCCCAAAAAGGAAGGTGCCATCGTAGATTCGGCACAGGTCGCCTTCCCGCCTCAATCCGGCTTGGGCCAAGCCGCATTGGTTGTGGTTCGGCAGGATCCGCTGCCCTATACCCAAAGGATTCCGTAAAGGCCAAAGGGTTGGGAAGGGGCAAGGGAATGGGGTCAAGGGGAAAGGCCCTACCCGAAAAGGCCAAAAGGCTCCCCTGAGCAGCCCGTCATCGGGGTTTGCCATGCTCTCGCTGTTCCAGCGCAAACGGGTATCAGCAACCACCGGCGCACGGTCCACTCCAGCCATAAAGCCCCCCAAAGGGCTGACGCGGCCGGAGTCGGCCGCAGCCCTGCTGTCCTCACCGCGCCGGCAACGCCTGCTGGAACACATCTGGCAACGTACCTCGCTCTCGCGCAAACAGTTCGCCTCGCTGTACCTCGCACCGCTGGAGCGCTACGCCGAGTTGGTCCAGCAGCTCCCCGCATCCGAAAGCCATCACCACGCCTACCCCGGCGGCATGCTGGACCACGGCCTGGAAATCGTCGCCTATGCGCTCAAGCTGCGGCAGTCGTATCTACTGCCCACCGGCACCACGCCCGAGGACCAGGTCGTACAGGCGGAAGCCTGGACCGCGGCCATAGCCTACGCCGCGCTGCTGCATGACATCGGCAAGGTCGCGGTCGACCTGCATGTCGAGTACGCCGACGGCAGCCATTGGCACCCCTGGCACGGCCCACTGGCCCGCCCCTACCGCTTCCGCTACCGCCAGGACCGCGAGTACCGCCTGCACAGCGCAGCAACGGGCCTGCTGTACCGGCAGGTGCTCGACCGAGAAATTCTCGACTGGTTCAGCCGCTATCCCCCGCTCTGGTCCGCGCTGCTGTACGTCCTGGCCGGCCAGTACGAACACGCCGGCGTCCTCGGCGAGCTGGTGATTCAGGCCGACCGCGCATCGGTTGCCCAAGCCCTGGGCGGCG
>DASWJQ010000149.1:0-8067 GCA_036397095.1 Anaerolineales bacterium | reverse complement strand
TCCGGCCGGCGGCACCGTTTCGGGCGCCGTGATCGTTCCTCCAGGCCGCGCAGCCCCTGTTCGTCAACCCGTTTCTGCCAGCGGTAGAGCGTCGCACGAGGCTGCTTGAGCAGCTCAGCCGCACGCTGCGACGAGTAGCCTTCGGCACGCAGCCGCTGCCAGGCTTTCAGCCAGCGCAGACGCTCTGCGGCCGCAGCACTCAACTCAATTGGCTGGTTTCGGGATACGAAGTAGAATGACTTTGGTAGCGAAAGCTGCTGCATCTGGGGTCTCCTTTTGGCTCGACACCTATAAGGATGACCCCAGTTGCTTTTCTACGCTACTGTCTCACATGTGTCTGAACCGAATCAGATTGTACGGTCAAAGTCCAGACGGCTCGCTCGCCATCATCAACGTGACCAGACCCCCAGCAAAACCAGCCAGATTCTCGCCGGCCGCCGCCATTTCCGGACTTTTCAACGCCTGTTTCATGCTGGCCTCATCGGCAAAGTGCATTTCGGCCATCATGTACACGCTCTGGCCCATAATGGCCCTGCCAAAGCGAGTCAAAACCGTGCGTTCAAGACCCGGCACCTTGGCCAACAACGGCATGTGCGTGTCGAAGTAGGCCTGGTCGAAGGCTTCCGGGTCGGGCGGATGTTGGTACAAAGCGACAAGCTTGGTTTGGTCGGCCATCGGGACAGCTCCCTCTACAGTGGCTTGAAAGCTTCAAAAGGCTGTCGGCATGCCTTGCAGACATGGATCGATCGACACAGCGTAGAACCGAAGTCGTTCTTGCGCACGGTCTCACGAGAGCCGCAGTAGGGGCATTCCGCCGGCAGCGCCAGCACCAGCTCAAGATGACCACCGTGGGCCGGCGGGGGCGACAAGCCAAACTGGCGCAGCTTGGCCTTGGCCTCGTCCGACAGGTCATCGGTCGTCCAGGCCGGTGACAGAACGGTCTGGATTTGGATGGTCCGGTAGCCCAGGTCTTCGACCGCTCGCCGGACGTCTTCGATCATCACGTCCAATGCCGGGCAGCCCGAGAAGGTAGGTGTCAGGTCGATTTCCACGCCGCCGTCGGTCACTTGCACGCGGCGGACGATCCCCAGATCGACCAGGGAAAGGACTGGGATTTCGGGATCGGGGACACCTTCCAGCGCCCGCCAAACTTCGTCGGTGGCGTCGACTGTCTCATCCATCGGACTTACCATTCCGCTCCCGGATGCGCCCGGGCCACCTGCTGCAGTTCGCTCAATAGGTCAACCAGGTGCTCAGTGTGCTCCTGCCGGGTTGGCAGGCGGCCGTCCAGTGCCGGCAGGGTCAGGCCGCAGCCTTCCAGGAAAGCCATCTGCGTTTGCGACCAGGCAGCCGCCAGGTCGCCAGCGTCCGGAATGAGGCCCGCGGCTACCAGACCGTCTTCGTCAGGCAAGCGCTGAAACCATTGCTGGGCCAGCAGCCATTGGCGGTCGAGGGCCGCCTGCATCCGCCGGTGGCTTTCCTCCGTGCCGCCCGCCAGCCGTCGGACCCAGGCCTGGGTGTGTCGCAGGTGATAGCGTTCTTCGGCCGCGATCTTGGCAGCGGCCTCAGCCAGCGGCCGGTAGGCACTGGCCTGCAGCCCGGGCAACCAGGCGGCTTCGACACTGTCGAACAGGTACTGGCGCAGCATGCTGTAGGCCCAGTCGCCTTTGGGCAGCTCGGCCATCTGGACGTTGCGGAAGGCCGGCGCCTCGCGGAAATAGATCAACTGGTCTGGGGTTTGACCGCCATCCTGTTCCGTGAGCTGCGCAAACAGCCCGTACAGCAGCTGGGCATGTCCCATTTCATCCAGGGCAAGGTTGGTGAAGGCAATGTCTTCTTCCAGGATCGGCGCATGGCCGGTCCATTCGGAATTGCGATGGGCCAGGATCAGCTCATCATCGGCGCGCCCCAGCAAGAACGCGGCCAACTGCTGCCCTACTTCAGGCTTCATCGTCGGCAGACGCTGACATCAGCTTCCGCATGGCGCTCTCGGTGTGGTAGAAGCTGCCGTGGCGGTAGGGCTTGTCGTCGGCCGGACCAAACCAGGCGTCCGCATCCTCACGATCCGAGCGGACCAGCTGGCTGGCTGGCGCCACCCACAGCTCGACCCAGCTCGAGTGCGCTTGCTCGGAGACGGCCTGGTCCAGTGCTTCCTGGGCCGTGTCCGCCTCGAGTTCCCCCGCGAAATGATGCGGCTGGCGGTGATCGGCTTTTACGAAGACTGCGTAAGCTCGGGGGCGAGGCTTGCCGTGGTCTTTCAACGGCGGGCCGCTCGGCGGATGGCGGTGAATGGCGTCGGCCGGCAGCACCCAGAGGCTGACGCAGGGCGGCCGCCGCACGAATACATCGCGGGCGTTGAGCAAAGCCATCTCACCATCGGGCGCATGAATGCTGCCGCAATTCTGATGCGGCCCATCTGTCGCATCCTGTTTGAAGACATAGAAACGCGGCCACTGCGTGTCGTTCACGTCGGGGCGGGTTGGGCCTGCTTCTCGGCGTAGGCCCGCAATGCCTGGCGCACCCACAGACCGTCTTCGTGGGCCTGCCGGCGGTCTGCCATGCGCTGGTCGTTGACCGGCCCGTCGCCTTTGACCACACGCCAGAATTCGTCCCAATCGATAGCACCCGGCAGCCAGTTGTCCGAGGCCTCGTCATAGTGCAGGTCGGGGTCGGGAACGCTCAGTCCCATGGCCCGTAGTTCCGGAACCAGGTTGTTGACAAAAGTTTGGCGCAACTCGTCGTTGGTCCGCGTCTTGATCCCCCAACGGACGAGTTGAGGCGTGTTGGGCGAATCGGCATCGTGAGGTCCAAACATCATCAACGTCGGCCACCACCAACGGTTGACGGCGTCCTGCACCATGGCCCGTTGCTCGGGCGATCCCTGGGACAGCCGGATGACCATCTCTTTGCCCTGCTTCATATGGAAGCTTTCCTCGGCGCAGATCCGAAGGTTGGCCCGGGCGTAGGGACCGTACGAACAACGGGCCAGCATGGTCTGGTTGAGGATGGCGGCCCCATCGACGAAGTAACCAATCACACCGATATCGGCCCAGGTCAATGTTGGGTAATTGAAGATGTTGGAGTACTTGGCGCGCCCGCTGAGCAGCTCGTCGATCATCTCTTCTCGACTAGCCCCCAGGGTTTCCGCGGCGTGATACAGGTACTCGCCATGACCGGCTTCGTCCTGCACCTTGGCCAACAGCACCATTTTGCGGCGCAGATTCGGCGCCCGTGTGATCCAAGCCCCCTCGGGCAGCATGCCGACAACCTCGCTATGGGCATGCTGAGAGATCATGCGTATCAACTGGCGCCGATAGTCATCGGGCATCCAGTCGCCGGGTTCGATCTTTTCACCGCGGGCGATGCGGGCTTCAAACTCGGCAACTTGAGAATCACGGCTGCGGCCGTTGGTGCTTTCGGCCATGGGACCACTCCTGCTCCCCATCCTTCTCGTTGGCTTCATTATAGCGTCCAAGGAAACCACTAAGTCCCGAAGGCCACAAAGGGCCTGGGGGGCACGAAGAGAACCTTAAGCCAAAGGATTCCCCTCACCGCCCTGTTGTCTTCTTTGTGCTCCCTCCTCCCAACTTTGAGAGCTTAGGGTCTTCGTGGTTTCTCGAAGGTGGGCCGATTCAAGTGCTCTCCGGCGGTTCGCCCTCCAGCCATTCCGGACCTTCGTCGTCGCGCCAGCGCCGGCGGATTTCTTCGTAGTCGGGTGGCCGCTTGGCGATGAACGACTGGACGCCTTCCCATGTCTCGGGGCTGGTGTTGTGAATCGCCAGCCAATCGCGCCCGTGACCAATGGTTAGATGCCAACTAAGGTCGCGCCAAAAGTTGAGCTGTTGCTTGGTGTAGCGAGTCTTTTCGGGGAATTTGGCCAGCAGCTTGACGACCAGGCTGTCGACGGCCTGATCGAGCTCATCCCGGGGCACGACGCGGTTGACCAAGCCCCATTCGAAGGCCTGCTTTGCCGGGATCTCCTCGTTGAGGAAGAGGATCTCGCGGGCGCGCCGGTCGCCAACGATCAGCGGCAAGAACTGGGTGGCGCCGGCCAGCGCAACGCTGCCATGCGAAGTTCCCACCTGCCGAATGTAAACATCATCGGCGGCCACCGCCAGGTCACAGCTCAAGTTAAATTCGTTGCCGCCCCCGACCACAATCCCGTTCAGGCGGGCGACGGTCGGCTTGCCGATGTTGCGCAGCCGCTCATGACACTCGATGAAATCGCCCATCCATTTCCAGTAGTCGCGTGGGCGTTCGAGGAAGGCCCGCTGTTCATCGAGATCGGCGCCAACGCAGAAGGCATCGTCACCGGCGCCGGTCAGGACCAAAACCCCTACCTCATCATCCCAGCTGGCGTCTTTGAAAGCGGCGTTCAGTTCGGTCAACATCTGGTGGTTGACGGCATTAAGGACCTGGGGCCGGTTGAATGTCACAATCGCCCGGCCTTCAGACTTCTGGTAGGTGATCGCCTCAAATCCAAACGAGTCTGCCGGACGGCCAGTGTACGTGCGAGGGGTCACGCTGCCACTCCCTTCGTTTCGGGCGGACCTGCCACGGTCCGCTTCATGCCAGTTGCTGCTTACGGCGGGCCCAACGGCGCAGTAGCGGCGCCACACGATAGCGCTCCTCACCATACTCGGCCCGCAGATGGTCGAGGCTGCGAACGACCTTGTCCCAACCTAGCCGCTGCCCCCAGGCCAAGGGGCCGTGCGGATAGTTGGCGCCGAGCTGCATGGCTCGATCGACCGTGGCAGCCTCGGCCACCCCGTCACCTACGGTGAAGGCCGCCTCGTTGACCAACATGCCGACGATGCGCGGCAGGATCAGCGCAGGGCTATCTGGCAGCCACAGCGGGCGGCGTCCGAGTGCGGTCACAACGGCCTCAGCCCGCTGGCGAACCTGGCCGTCAAGGGCCTGACCGGCGATCAATGACAGCGAGCGGGCTTCGTTCACAAACCAGGCGTCAAAGGCGACCAACCGGTCGGATTCCAGCTCGAGTTCCACCTGTGACAGCGCAACATCGTTGGCCTGGACGAACAAGGGAAGACCGGCCGGCAAGCGACGCTCAGCTTGCGCCAACAACCCGGCCGGGTCCTGCTCGCTGCCCGCCACGACGAAGCCGGCGGCCGCCTGCGACCAATCATCCGTCAGCTCGAATCCAACCTCCGCCAGGCGCGCCCGCAGCCCGTCGGCCCAGACCCTTCCTTCGACAGCGACCGGGCCCAACCCACCCGCCTTCGGCCAGACGACGGGCTCCGCTTCGGTCGAGCCGTCATCGTAGTCGTAGAACCCGCTGCCCGTCTTTCGGCCCAACTTCCCCTGAGCAACCATCTGCCGCTGGATCGGATGCGGTCGAAAGCGGGGCTCGTAGAAGGTCTGTTCGAAGACCGAGCTTGCGGCAGCGAAATTGATGTCGATGCCAATCAGGTCCATCAGACGAAATGGCCCCATCTTGAAGCCTACCGACTCGACCGCCAGGTCGATGGTGGCGACATCGGCGGCCCCCTCTCCCAGCAATCGCAAAGCTTCGCCGTAGAACGGTCGGGCTACCCGGTTGACGATGAAGCCCGGAGAATCGGCCACTTCGACAGGTGTCTTGCCCAGGGCGCGGGCGATCGCAAGAGCCCGCTCGACCGCCGACGGATCGCTGGCCGCGCCGCGCACAACTTCCACCAGCGGCAAGACGGCCGCCGGGTTGAAGAAATGCATGCCGACCACGCGGCCGGGGCGATTGGCCGCGGCCGCCAGAGCCGTCACCGAAAGGGTGCTGGTGTTGGTGGCAATCACCGCTTCATCACCGGCCAGGTTTTCGACCTGGGCGATGACGTCAAGCTTGAGATCCAGCTTCTCGGGCACGGCTTCAAGCCACAAGTCGGCCGGCGGCAGGGCCTTCAAGGAGGTGGACAGGCTCAGCTGCTTCCGGGCGTGCAACTGGTCCTTGCGTTCCAAATGTCTGGTCAAATAGGCCTCAGCCTGCTCGAGCACCTGCCCGGACACATCGAACAGCCCGACGCGGAAGCCAGCGTACAAGGCAGCCAGCGCGATCCCCGAACCCATGGTGCCGGCGCCGACAATGTTGATGGAAGGTGAAGAACTCGCCGCTGGGTCGGTCATGATCTGCCTTCGCCGGCCGGTTGGGCCACCGGTCAGCCGTACCAGGGATTGAAGGCCTGCAGGATCGAGCCGCCGATGAACTCGCGCAAAATGGAGTTATCCGGAATAAGCTCGGAGTCGATCGGCAGAAACCAGCGCAAGAAGGCCAGCAAGCGTTTGGCTTCCACGTGCTCGTCGGTTCCGTACGACACCTGGCGCAGCAGCGGCTCGGCCAAGGGGGCCAGGGAAGCGCCTTCGTAGACCAGCGCCGAGTTGAACATCACGTCGGCGTTCTCCTGAAACGGGAAGATGTAGCGCTTTTCGCCGCGACGAACCGATTCCCAACGCCGGATCGTCTCGGTCGCCGAATAGCCGCGGTTGCGGGCATCGCGCACGATGCGCCGGATCAGGCGGGTGTCGGTCGTCGAGACCCGGTTGTAGCTGTCCAGGTTTAGTTGGGTCAAAGCCGAAGCGTACACCCTGAAGGTCTGGTCGGCCGGGATTTCAGGTACCAGATCCGGGTTCAGGCCATGGATGCCTTCGAGGATGATGATGTGCTCGGCTGAAGCTTGCACCTGGTCGCCTTCCGACTGCTGGCCGCTGACGAAATCGTAGTGCGGCAGTCGGACCCGCTCACCGGCAATCAACTGGCGCAGGTCATGATTGAGGCGAGGCAGATCGAGGGCCTCCAGCGCCTCGTAGTTCAGGTCGCCGTTCTCGTCGCGCGGCGTCTTATCCCGATCGACGAAGAAGTTGTCCAACTCAATGGGAAACGGCGATATGCCTTGCGCCGTCAGCTGGATCGCCAGCCGTTTGGCGAACGTCGTCTTGCCCGAGGCCGACGGCCCGGCGATAAGCACAATCCTCGGGTTCTTGGGGTGCTCGGCGATCTGGCTGGCAATCTCGGCAATGCGTCGCTCATGCAGTGCTTCGGCAACCAGGACGATTTCGCGACCCCGCCCCTCGACCAAGGCGTCGTTCAGCGCGCCGATGTTGCGGATGCCGATCGCTTCGAGCCAGTCGCCGTAGCGACGAAAGGTGCCTAGCAGCTTTGGATAGGCCGGTGGCGGCAGCAGCTCGGTCCGGCGATGCCGCCGCGGGAACCGCAGCGTGAAGCCATCGCCCGCCTGATCAAGCTCGAACCAGCGCAGGTAGCCGGTGGAGGGCACCATGTAGCCATGGTGGTAGTCGCGATGGTCGAGCACCTGGTAGATCACCATCGTTGGCTTGGAGCGGTGGGCCAGCAGCCGCACCTTGTCGTCCTGCCCTTTGGAAGCAAAGTAGTCCACCGCCGCTCTGAGCGGCAGCTCCATCTTGGCAATCGGCAGATCGCTGTCGACCAGCTCGGCCATGCGATCCGACAGGACCTGAAGGTCGGCGTCCGACAACTGATCGCGCCCGCTCACCTGACAGAAGTAGCCGCCGGAGGCGATCGAGTGATCAACATACAGCCGGCCGTCGGGGAACAATTCTTCGAAGGCAGTCGCCAATAGAAATGTGAGCGAGCGGCGGTAGATGCGCATGCCGTCGGCACTGGCCATCGTGACTGGCCGGACGCTGGCCTCCATTTCGACGGGGAAGGTCAATTCCTTCAGAAGGCCATTGACGATGGCCCCCACTGTCGGCGCTTCTGGGTCCTCAATCGGCCGCAGGAAGGCCTCCAGCTGGCTGCCGCGCGGGCCTTCAAAGGTGCGGCCTTCCGGCAGGTGGATTTCAACCGAGGGCCGCGGCCTATCTCGCGGTTCGATCTCAGCTGAATGGGTGCGGTTCATTGGCTTGACCATTGGGACGGGTCATTCTACCCCATCGGCCCCGAACCCCTAGCCAGCGCAGACATATTTCCTGGCGTCCGATGTTCAGGATTTGTTGAGCCAGACTTGCTACGCTGAAGCCATAAACAGGCCGCCAGGCCCTGGACCTAGGGGAACCGGGGCAATCCTTATCCAGAGTCATGGAAGCGCCCGCTGAGCG
>DASWJQ010000148.1:0-41936 GCA_036397095.1 Anaerolineales bacterium | reverse complement strand
ACAGGCGAGCATTCTGCAGCGCGAACATCGCCTGCTGGGCGGTCACTTCGAGCAGCTCCAACCGATCACGCTGCTCGAAGAAGCCGGCCTGGGAGTGGCCGAACAACAGCACACCATATAGGTCGAGCCCTACCCCCAGCGGGATACAGATCGCCTGGCGGCACTTCTGGATGGCGGCAATGTGCTGCAGTTCGGGGTCGCGGGCCGGATCGTCCATCACCCGCATCTCGGACGACTCGAGGGCCTCGAACAGGATGCCGGACTTGCCCGGCAGCCGCACTCGCAGGTCGGCCTGGGTCAGGCCGCGGGCGGTCGGGACGTAAAGCTGTTCCTCTTCGAACATGAAGAGCACGGCAACGATGTCGGAAACGCCGTAACCTTCCTCGGAGAGCGCCGCCGTGCCCAGGTCGATCGTCATGTCGAGAACACGTTCGTAGTTGAGCGTGGCCGTCATCGAGGCGGTGCGGCGCAAGACCGACCACAGTCGGCGATTCTCTTCTTCGAGCTGGGACCGGCTGCCGTGAGGTTCGGTCGCCGAATCGGCCTCAGGTGCGTGGCTGACCATCTGTATGGTCTCGTCCTCGGAAAGGATTGAGTTGAGCCAGTTGCCCAATGCAGTCAATCGTCGGCCCTCAATTCAGACTGGGTTGACGGCGCTGTGCGCCGGGCGGCCGCTGTGCAAAGTGCATACGTTGGTATCTTTTGGGCCCGCCAACGACCGCCCTGCCTTGAGCCACCCGAGTATACAACAGGCATGCGGCTAGCCGGCCCAGTACCAGTATCACCCAGCCAACGTCAGGGCGACCTTACAGCGCGATTACAGGTGGCCGATCCCTGGGTCCGACAAGCTGCGACCTGGCGGCCGCTCCTTGTCAACATGATTCGGCGACGGTATCATTGACCGGATGGGTGAGCCTGTGCTGCTGTCCGCTTCGATCCTGTCGGCGGACTTCGCTCGATTGGGCGGCGCCATACGCGAGGCGGAGAGCGCCGGCGTCGATTGGATTCATATCGACGTCATGGACGGGCAGTTCGTGCCCAACATCACCATGGGCCCGGTCGTTGTGCAGGCCTGCCAGCGATCGACCGGCCTGCCGCTAGACGTCCACCTGATGATTGAGGAGCCGATTCGCTTCCTGCCCGAGTTCCAGCGGGCTGGCGCCGACTCGATCACCGTGCACGCCGAGGCCTGTACCCACCTGCACCGCACCCTACAGGCAATCCGCGACCTGGGGTGCAGTGCCGGCGTAGCGCTCAATCCGGCGACGCCGGCCAGTATCGTGGCCGAGGTGTTGGATCTGGTGGACCTGGTGCTGGTGATGTCGGTCAACCCCGGGTTCGCCGGCCAGACTTTCCTTGCCTCCAGCCTGACCCGCATCGGCCAAGTCCGGAACCTGCTCGACCATGCCGGGTCGCAGGCGCATCTGCAGGTCGACGGCGGCCTGACCGCTGAGACTGCACCCGGTGTCATCGAAGCCGGAGCCAACGTCCTGGCAGCAGCCAGCGCCATTTTCATGCACCCCGACGGGGTGGGCGCCGGCGTGCGGGCGCTGCGCCAGGGCGTCGGACAACGTGTTTCAAACTAGCCAACTGGTCCCAGCAAAAGAGCCGCCCGTAGGCGGCCCCAGGTTAGAGAAAGCGAAGCTGCTTGGTATCAGACGCGGGAAAGACGCTTGATGCACTTGGTGCACAGCGTCTTCTGGACAAGCTTGCCGCCTTCCATAAGCTTGACCTTCTGCAAGTTCGGCTTGAACGTGCGGCGGGTCGCATTCATGGAGAAGCTGCGATTGTGACCGAATTGAGTTCTCTTGCCGCAGTTTTCACAATGAGCCATCGACCGATCAACCTTTCGTCGGCATTCTGTTCTGTCATCGAACGGGCATCATCTTACCATATGCACTCCAACGTCGGGGACTCGCGTTCCCCTGGAGAGACCCTTAATGTCCACTGGTGAGACCAAACGCCACGGGCGAATTACGATATCGCCTAACGCCATCGCCACCATCGCTTCGCAGGTCGCCATGCAGTCTTATGGCGTCGTCGGGATGGCCTCCAAGAACCTTGTGAACGGCCTGGCCCATGCGCTGGCCAAGGACCCGCGCCATGGGGTTGAGGTGCGCACGGTCGGCGGCCACATCTTGATCGACCTGTACGTGGTGGTTGAGTACGGAACGCGCATTTCGACCGTTGCCACCAGTATGGCCAACTCGGTCCGCTACCAAGTCGAGCGGGCGCTGGGCATGCCGATCGCCGCCGTAAACGTCCATGTGCAGGATCTGCGCGTGAGCGACAGGGATTGAGGCATGATGGCGACCGACCGATGAGCGCCCAACACAAGATGCCGTCCTCGCCGGCGGCCGAGCGGATGTACCAGCGCTATGAAGCCATCGATGGCCACGACCTGCGCAAGGGCATTAGCGCCGGGCTCGCCTGGCTCCGCACCCACCAACAAGTGGTCAACGCCCTCAACGTCTTCCCCGTGCCAGACGGTGACACCGGCACCAACATGTTGCTGACGATGCAGGCGGCCTGGAAGGAAGTTGAAGCCCAGGACAACCCCAACATCGGCTTTGTCGCCCATGCCGTTGCCCATGGGGCCCTGATGGGCGCACGCGGTAATTCGGGCGTGATCCTCTCCCAGTTGTGGCGCGGCTTCGCCCGCCAGCTGGATGGCGTCGGCGAAATGGGTGCGGAGCTGCTCGTCAAGTCGCTCGACGAGGCCCGCCGCACAGCCTATAAGGGCGTCGTCCGGCCGGTTGAAGGCACAATCCTGACCGTCTCCAAGGACATAGCCGAGGCGGCCCAGATTGGTTTCGACGAAGGGGTGCGCAACCCACTCGATTTACTGCGCCTGGTGGTGGAGGCGGCCCACGCCTCGGTGGCGCGGACCCCCGATCTACTGCCCGTGCTCAAAGATGCCGGCGTAGTCGATTCAGGCGGCAAGGGCCTGGCCTACATCCTGGAGGGAATGTTGCGCTCGGCCTATCGCTTGCCCCTTGACGAGCCGATTCAAGCCGTTCAGCCCTTGAGCAGCCTGTCGCTGGATGGCGCGGCCGAGGCGGTCGAACCTGGCCAGGATTGGGAAGTTGTCGTCGATTTCCGGCCCAGCCAACCGCTGGATCTGGAGGCTTTCTACGGCCAACTGGAAGCGCTGGGCACCTCGATCCAGGTTGGCGAAGGCGACGGAATGTACCGCATGCACATCCACGTGCCCGACGACACCCAGTACCGCCCGATCGAATACCTTCAGGGATTGGGCATCGTGACCAAGGTCGCTATTGAGAACCTGATGGATCAGATTGAGGGCCAGGGCGACCGCACCGGTCAGGAACTGCACCTAGAGAACGTCAAGCAGGGTGAAATCGCCGTCGTGGCCGTGGCCCCGGGCCCGGGCATCGCCCGGGTCTTCGCCAGCCTGGGTGCTGCTGCCATCGTCGAAGGCGGACAGACGATGAACCCCAGCACACAAGAAATCCTGGCTGCGTTTGAAGACCTGCCGACGGACAAGGTACTGATCCTGCCCAACAACAAGAACATTCACCTGGCGGCCAGCCAGGCCAAGGAACTCACGGTCAAACACGTCGAGGTAGTGCCTACGGTGGCCGTGCCGCAGGGGGTGGCGGCCATGGTGGCGCTCGACCGCAGCGGCGAACTTGCCGAAGTAGCCAGTGCCATGACCAAGGCCATCGAAGACGTCAGCTTCGGCGAACTGACAATCGCCACCCGCAGTGTCGAAATCGACGGCGTCAGCGTTACCGAGGGGCAGGTCATTGGCCTGCTCAATGGTAAGTTGGTGGTGGCCGGTGACGAACTGGAATCCAGCCTGGTCGAGCTCCTGGAAAACGCCGACGTCGAACAGCACGAGCTGCTGGCATTGTACGTCGGGCAAAACTTGCCACTGGCGGAGGCCAACGCCATCGCCGACCGTCTGCGGCAGCGTTGGCCACATTTGGAAACCGAAGTCCTCGAAGGCGGCCAGCCGCACTACCATTTCATCCTGTCGCTCGAATAGGCATGGCCAAGGTTCGCATTGTCGCCGACAGCTCGGCTCGGCCCCCCAATCCGGAGCTGTGGGATCATCCCCTGTTGACCCCGGCGCCTGTGCACATCCGGGCCAACGGCATCGAGGACGTCGAAGATCCGCGCCGGACTCTGGGCAGCTATCGCTCGCTGCTGGCCAACGCCAGCGTACCCCTGGCCGAGCCGGCCTCGGTTGATACGATGGTCCAGATCTACGGCCAATTGTTCGAGCAATCCGACCAAATCCTTTCACTTCACCCCGCGCAATCCGTCAGCCGAGGGTGGGCCAATGCCCGCCAGGCCAGCGACCTGTTCCGTGGCCGCTGTGATATTCAAGTCATTGATTCGCAAAGCTTGTCGGCCGGACTTGGCCTGCTGGTCGAAGCGGCCGTGCTGGCCGCCGAGCAGGATGAGCCGCTCGAGGAAATCGTGCGACTCGTGCGCGGCATGATCCCGCGCATGTACCTGGTCTTCTTCCTGGATGACTTGCTCCACCTCGAACGCTATGGCTTGATCACGGCTTCCCAGGCGATCCTGGGCAATATGCTGGGCGTGATTGCCTTCCTGACGATGGAGGACGGCCGTCTGATCCCGATGGAGAAGGTGCGGTCACGGCCCAGGGCCCTGGAGAAGTTGGTTGAATTCGTCGCCGAATTCACCGATCTGGAACACATCGCCGTACTGCAGCCGTCAGAGCGCAAGGCCGACGACGGGCGTTGGGTCGCCGAGCGCCTGGCCGGCCTGCATCCAGCCACGCCCATCACGTTCGCCGACTACGGCCCAGCCGTCGCCACGCTGGTCGGCCAGCAGAGCGTCGGCGTGATCGTACTTGAAGCGGAAGACGACCTGCCGTGAGCGGCGGACGCTGCCACTCCAACCGCGATGGTATGATGGCCGGCATGCCACGCAGCTACCCCGACCACCGCGCCTCATGAACAGCGCCCTCGAGAAACTGGCCAAGTACATCCGGCTCGAAGTCGACCGCAAGTTTGACAACGGCGCCGTTGTTGGCGGGCTGTCCCGCATGCTCGATCCCTGGGAGGAAGAGGCCCGCCATAGCGGTCTGCCCGACCCGGCGACCAGCGCCGTGGTCGACCGGTTGCGAGACTACGGCCGCCTTACCCCCAGAGCCCGTCAGGAAACCCTGCAAGGCTTGTGGACACGGCTGGGCCGTTCGTACGACGACCTCGAACCCATTCCAGGGCTAGCGGGGGGCGACGGACCGTCGGGCGCCGAAATGGACGGCGACCAGGCAGCCGAAGCCGCCAGCATTCCGGAAACCACACACGTCGAACAACCAGCCACGGACGAACCCGACCAGGCTGAGGATGAATTGGACTCCGACGAAGGCGAGCCTTCCGCTGACGATGAGCCCGAGGCTGAAGACTTCGACGAAGACGTAGACGAATACGGCGAGGGTGAAGTCCAAGAAGACGAGGATCATGCGGAAGAGCCAGTGGCCGAGGCCACACCGGCTGCCCGACGGGCGCCGGCCGTGCGTCAGGCTGTCCGGGCCGATGCCGAGGCACCGGCCGCGCTGGATGCCCCCCTGACCACGATCTCGGGCATCGGCCCAAAGTCAGCCAAGACATTGAAAAAGCTTGGCCTCGAAACCCTGGGCGATCTGTTGTGGCATTTCCCCCGGCGCTACGACGACTACTCGCAGCTCAAGACCATCAACCGCTTGTGGTACGGCGAAGAAGTCACGATCATTGCCACTGTCGAACAGGTCAAGGTCCGTCCGATCCGTTCGGGAAAAATGAAATTGACCGAAGTCACCGTCAGCGACGGCACCGGCACACTGCGTGTGACCTGGTTCAACCAGCCTTGGATCGCCCGCAGCCTGAAGCCGGGACAAGCCGTGGTCCTATCATCCAAGATCGATCAATACCTGGGCAAGCTGGTCATGACCAATCCCGAGTGGGAGCCCCTCGAACGCGAGCAGCTCCACACCAATCGGATTGTGCCGGTCTATCCACTGACCGCCGGCGTTACGGCCAAGTGGATGCGCAAAGTGCTGCATTCAGTGGTCAACCGGCTGGCGCCGCGCGTGCCGGATATGCTGCCGGACGAAATGCGTCGTTCGGCCGACGTCGTTAGTCTGCCCCAGGCGCTGCAACAGGTTCACTTCCCCGACGGCTGGGAGCAGTTGAAGCAAGCTCAACACCGGCTGGCCTTCGATGAGATGTTCTTGCTGCAGCTCGGCGTCCAACGGCAAAAGGCGACCTGGGAGGCGCTTGAGACCAAAGCCCTGGCGGTCGACGATGATTGGGTTGAGCGCTTCCAGGCCGGCTTGCCCTTCGAGCCGACGGCGGCCCAGCGCCAGGCACTGGCTGATGCTCGCTCCGACCTGGCACGCGCCAAGCCAATGAACCGGCTGCTCGAAGGCGACGTAGGATCCGGCAAGACCGTGATCGCCGCGTTCTGCATCGGAATTGCCGCCGAGAACGGCGTGCAATCGGCCCTGATGGCCCCAACCAGCATCCTGGCCGAGCAGCATTTCGCAACCCTGACCCAACTGCTGCCGGCCAGCACCGGCCTGGCGGCCGACGAAATGCGGTTACTGCTTGGCGCCACCCCGGAGGCCGACAAGGAGGCGATTCGGCAAGGTCTGGCCGACGGCTCGGTCCGCTTTGTGGTCGGTACCCATGCCCTGCTGGAGGATCCGGTTCAGTTCCAGGCACTGGGCCTGGCCGTTGTGGACGAACAGCACCGCTTCGGCGTCGACCAGCGAGCTGCGCTGCGCAGCAAGGCCGAAGCGCCCCACCTGCTGGTGATGACCGCCACCCCCATTCCCCGCTCGCTGGCGCTCACGATTTACGGCGACCTTGATCTCACGATCATCGATGAACTTCCACCCGGTCGCCGGCCGGTCGAGACGCGCGTCCTATCGCCCGTCAATCGCTCGCGCGCCTACAGTTTCATCCAGGGCCAGCTCGAGCAGGGGCGCCAGGCATTCATCATCTATCCGCTGGTCGAGGGCTCAGAGAAGGTCCAGGCTAAGGCGGCCGTAGATGAGTACGAGGAACTGTCGGAGAAAGTCTTCTTCGATCATCAGGTTGGTTTGCTGCATGGACGCATGCGGCCCGATGAGAAAGACACCGTCATGCATGCCTTCCGTGACGGTGAGCTCGACATCCTGGTGTCGACGTCCGTAGTCGAAGTCGGGGTTGATATCCCGAACGCCAGCGTCGTGGTCATCGAAGGCGCAAACCGGTTTGGGTTGTCGCAGCTGCACCAGTTCCGGGGGCGAGTCGGTCGCGCCGAGCACCAATCCTATTGTCTATTGATCCCCGACAACGATCAGGAAACTGACAACGAGCGGCTGAAGGCGATGGAGGCAACCAACGATGGCTTTGCCTTGGCCGAGAAGGACCTGGCCCAGCGCGGTCCAGGCGACTTTCTGGGAACCCGTCAATCTGGCTTCGCCGAAATCCGAATGGCCCGCCTGACCGACGTCCGTCTGATTGAAAAGGCGCGGCGTCACGCACAGGATTTGTTCGCCAAGGATCCAGACCTATCCGACCCGAGCCACCATTCATTGGCTGCCGCCGTTGAGCGCGCCTGGTCGGAGCACAAAGGAGAGCTCAGCTAATGGTCCGTGCGGTCTTCCCAGGCACCTTCGATCCAATTCACTACGGTCATATCGATATCGCCTCGCGGGCGGCCAAGCTGTTCGACGAACTGATCATCGCCGTCTACGACCGGCCGATGAAGGAGCTGTTGTTCTCTCCCCAGGAGCGGATCGACCTGGTGAAGCGCAGCTTCCAGGGCCAGGGCAATATCCAGGTGGTCGGCTACCAGGGGTTGACCGTCGATTTCTGTCACAAGGTCGGGGCCAAGGTCATCGTGCGCGGCTTGCGGGTTTTCTCCGATTTCGAGCACGAATTCCGCATGGCGTTGGCCAACCATCGGCTTGCTCCTGATATCGACGTTGTGGCCCTGATTACCAGCGAAGAGCACTCCTTCCTCAGCGGCACCACGGTGCGCGAGGTGGCCGTGCTGGGCGGCGATGTCAGCAGCTTTGTCAACCCGATCGTTGTGGAAGCATTGGCGCGCCGCATGGAAGAGCTTGGCGAGGAAGGCAGCTCACGGTTCTCGGTAAGTTCGCTGCGCGACTGAGCCGGTTGACCGCGCCCTTCAATCAGTGTACGCTTCGGCCTGAAGATTGCATCGTCAGAGTGCTGGTCCAGGTCGCCGTGCCGCTCGGACCGGAGGCATTCGATGGACATCCTGCACCTCGTGGATCGGTTGGAGGAGCTCTTTAATGAGAGCCGGCCGATCCCGCTTACCCACAATGTAATCGTCGACGAGGATCGCATCCTCGAAATCATCGATCAGATGCGGATCTCCATCCCTGAGGAGGTCAAAAAGGCCCAGCAGGTCCTGGCCCAACGCGATCGCGTGCTTGCCCAGGCTCAGGAAGAGGCCAACCGCACGATCCAATTGGCCAAGAAGAAGGCTGAGCAAGTCGCTTCCGAGGAGTCGATTGCCAAGGCGGCCGAATCTCGGGCCGACCAAATCATTGAACAGGCGCGAGCCGATGCTGAGCTCGTGCGGCGCGATTCCGACGAATACGTCATCGACGCGCTGGGCGCCCTGGAGAATGAATTGACCCGGCTGCTAACTCAGGCCCGCAACGGGATCGCCAAGCTCAATGCCGAGCGCGGGCGCCGCGGCCAGGGTGGCGAAATGGGCGAGGTTGGGGAACTCGCAGAGGAAGAGGAAGCCTAGCCACCCCGCGCTAAGCCAAAACGCAAGGCTCCACCACGCTCGAACGTGCAGGGGCGACCGGACGGTCGCCCCGATGTGGTTAAGGTGGCACTGAGGAGGGAAATCCGGAAAGAAGGACGGACGTCCGAGAGGTACCACGGCATTTGCCTGGAGTTCAGCGCGCTCGGTGGGTCTTTCCGGAATTCCGGTTGGGGGGATCCGCCGGCGTGCCCCGGGAATCTTCCCTCCAGTCCGTCAAACAGCGCGACCTCAGCTTTCCTCGTTCATTGGCTGGCGGATGGGTTGTCAAGAAGCGGCGTCAGATCGATTTCTGCCTCTCTCAGGAGCAGCGTGAAAGAGTCCGCATTTTTGTCGACCGCGAAGACCCACTCCAAGTAGTTGGTCTCTTCTTCGTCGACGACGGTAGACCTCGCCATCTGGAAATCTGCTTCCGAGATCGCACCGTTCTCGTCCCGAACCTCGGCATCCCAATCGCTTAATTCCAGCTCATCATTTGATATGGATATCTCGGCCTGTACTACTAGCAGAGTGTCACTCTGTGACTTTGGTGAAAACTCGTTCATCGATGTCCGATAGATATCTTGGATCGTGGCTGAGTCGATTTGCAGTTGAACGCCGGCGATCGTCACGGGGGAGTCGATTCCTGGCGTGGACCCGATCCCGCATGAAGTCGCGAGCAAGGCAAAGAGCAAGAGGCTAGAGAGCTGGCGAGTTTTCATTGTCGGTTTTGCTCCTGTTCCATGACATCGATTCCGGACGAAGATTACTGTGAGCAGCTGCCCCATCGATTGCTGGATTACCCACGGATCCAGACGATCAGTGAGGCTCCACAGTGGCCAGTTCCAGCAGGCCCGCTCCTTCGACGACCTGAGAATTCGGGTAGGCGGCGACGCACCGTTTGGCACTTGCAACATTGACAAACTTGAGAGGCAGAAAGTAGCGGACGGGACCGACCCCCCTGGCACCAACATCAGCCCGGACACCCTCGACTTGTAGACCCCAATTCCCCGCTCCCGAAAACCCAAATGGAATATCCCGCCATGCAGGGATCAGGATGGTCAGCAGCTTGTGGGAGCCCCAGGCGAAGAGTACGAGCAGGCCGCCGCCAGTCAACAACATGCCCAGCCTTGCAATCCACAACTCCCACTCGGATGAGAGAGTGGATTCGAGCATTGACCGAAAGAGAATGCTTGAAAGGTAAAAGCCAAGTAGCCCCGCGACGATCGAAAAGAACAGGACCACCCAGAACTGCAGGAGCGGGGTACTCTCATGTCTCCGACAGTAGGGTGCCCGAACGGTCGCCTTCCCAGATTCGTCGCCAGACGACAAGCTTGATGTGCCGGACCCGGACATCACCCAACGCTGGAGCGGGTAGTCCATTCTTAGTTCCCAAAGTTTGGAATTCATAGGCACATCCTGGCCACAGTAGGTGCAGGGTTCTGGCAACTGATACGTCTGGTTACCGGACGAGAGGGGAAGCTCGACTTTCACCTTGCTCTCCATTGAGGAGCTCCATGTGGATTGGGATGAACGATCACGGGGCTCCACTTGGGCTCACCGTTGGCGTTGGGCCCACTCCCAGAAACAATCAATGAGACAGGAGGGCTTTGGTCTGCCTCCAAGCCCGATCAGCTCACAATGCCGGCTCCCCTCCTTAGCCGGACCAACGGCGCGGGAACGTACCAGCTCTGAACGGGCTGGCAGTTCCACACTTTAGCTTTGTGACGATTTTCTCTAGAGTGACGATTGCAACTCGTTTGTGGGGATGAATTACCTATCTGCCGTTTGAACAGACCGCTGGCCGATCGTGGCTGCTTAGCTGTGGATAGTCAAGAGAATTCTGGTGACCCCGACGCGACGGAGCCCTGGGAAGCTTGCTGCATGACGGACTTCCGGGAAGTCCTGCGTGCACCGCAGGCTCGCTCGCCGGTGGACTTTCCGGAAGTCCTGTTTTGGCGTGCACCACGGGGGGTGAGGCAACCCCCTTCCCACGTTCGAATTGGAAGTGGCCTAGCCGGTGGCAGCTTCCTCCGGCTGACTCGGCTGTTGGATCATGTTCGAAGGTGTGGTGCTGATCCCCTTGCGCTCGGCCGCCGCCCGCAACAGCCCCGTGAACAGCGGATGAGGGCGATCCGGTCGGGAGAGAAACTCGGGATGAAACTGACTGCCGACCATGAATGGATGATCGGCTATTTCGGCGATCTCCACCAGCCTCCCATCCGGTGACAGACCCGAAAACCGCATCCCGTGATCCTGAAACAACTCCCGGTAGGTGTTCTTGAACTCGAAGCGATGGCGGTGCCGCTCCTCGATGTAGTCCTCGCCGTACGCCTTGTGCGCCGCCGTTTCGGGCACCAATTCGCACGGATAGAGACCCAGCCGCATCGTCCCGCCCAGGTCAGCGATGTCTCGCTGGTCGGGCATCAGATCGATCACCGGGTGCGGTGTAGACCGATCGAACTCGGTCGAGTTGGCGTCCTCCGTGCCCAGTACTTCGCGGGCGAACTCAATTACCATGACCTGCATACCCAGGCACAATCCCAGGTAGGGGACCCGCTCGGTGCGGGCATAGCGCGCCGCCTGGATCTTGCCCTCAATGCCGCGCGAGCCAAAGCCACCAGGCACAATTACCCCGTCGGCTGCCCGCAGCGCTTCCCAGCCCCGGCCCTTTTCCAATTCGGCCGAATGCAGCCAATCGATCTCGGCTTCGACCCCCAAGGCCATGCCCGCGTGACGCACCGCCTCTCGCACGCTCATGTAGGCATCCCGCAGCTCGACGTACTTCCCAACCAGCGCGATCCGGACCTTGGGCCGGTTGCTGCGCTCGCGATCGACCAGGGCTTCCCAACTGGTCCAATCCGGCTTGCGCCGCTCGGCCAAGTCCATTCGATCCAGCAAGAACTCGCCCAACCGCTCACGCTCAAGCATCAGCGGCACTTCGTACAGCACGCTGGTGGTGACCAGGGGAATGACGGCACGCGCTTCCACGTCGCAGAACAAGGCGATCTTGCTGCGCAGCTCTTCTCCGACCGGATGGTCGGAGCGGGCGATGATGACATCGGGTTGAATGCCGATGCCCCGCAATTCGCGCACGGAGTGCTGCGTTGGCTTGGTCTTCAGTTCGCCGGTTGCCCCTATGTGTGGCAGCCAGGTGACGTGGATGTGCAGCGTGTTCTCGCGGCCAACATCGGACCGCATCTGGCGCAGCGCTTCAACAAAGGGGAGCGATTCAATGTCGCCAACCGTGCCGCCGACCTCCACAATCACGATTTGGGCGTTGGTCGCCCGCGGCACCAGTTGAATGCGGCGCTTGATCTCGTTGGTGATATGGGGGATGACCTGAATCGTGCCGCCTAGGTAGTCCCCGCGACGCTCCTGGGCGATCACTTCCGAATAAATCTGGCCGGTGGTGACGTTGCACACCTGGCTCAGGCTGGCATCAATGAAGCGCTCGTAGTGGCCCAGGTCGAGGTCGGTCTCGGCGCCATCGTCGAGCACAAAGACTTCGCCATGCTGGTATGGGCTCATGGTTCCCGGGTCGACATTGATGTACGGATCGAGCTTCTGAATGGAGACATCGAAGCCGCGCTGTTTGAGCAGCTTGCCGATGGCAGCGGCCGTCACACCTTTGCCGACCGAACTGACCACACCACCGGTCAGGAAGATGTACTTGGTTGCCTGATCGCCCGTCATCCCCTTGCCTCCCATCGCACGCTCCCTTAAAAGACGAAGCGCCGGCCCGTCTTGCTCGCCGGCGCTCAACCCTTGTCGTATGCAATACCCGCTATTGGGTGCATACCTAAGGATAGCATGGGCTCAGCCCAGGGTCAATGAAACTCAGCTCACCAAGTCCGAAAGATCCTGGCTTGCCCGCCGCATTTCCAGCAGCACAAGCCCCAGTTTGGCCTGCTCACGCGCCAACACCGTCAGCACGGCATCGTGACCGATCGACATCAACAATACGTAGCCTTCGTCGCCATGTATGTAGACTTCATCCAGCCCGCCCCGCCCAAGTTCGCCGGCAATACGCTCCCCCAGGCTGAGCATGGCGGCGCTCATGGCCGATACACGGTCCTCCTCCACACTGCCGGGCAGGGCAGAGGCCATAATCAGCCCGTCAACCGACACCACGGCCGAGGCTTCAACATCGGGCGTGTTGGCCTGAAGCTCGCGCAGCCGATCAACCATCTGTTCGGTTCGGGTCTTTTCCATCACCATTCTTCAGCCCCTGACATGGGGAAAACGGCGAAAGTCTACCATGCCACTTCTGGCCAGGACAAGCGGACCTCGCTCCTAGGCATCCCCCTCGGGGCGCAAACCGGGCAACAGCCTGACCACCAGCCGGCCACCCTCCAAATCCACCAACCGGATGACCGATTGGATGGCTGGCAGCAACAGCTCCTTGCCCCCCGGCTCGCCGACGATGTAAACGTCGTTGGCCCCGGTTTCGAGGATGCGCAGTACAGCACCCAGCGGTTCACCCGCCTCGGTCTCGACGGCCAGACCGACAATCTGCCAGTGATAGTAGGTGTCTTCAGGCAGGTCGGTGACAGCCCCCGCCTGGACCGCCAGCTCGGCGCCGCGATGGCTGTCGGCTTGTTCCCGGTTCTTAATCTCGTCGGCGGCGAGCAGGTAGCGATTTTGATGCGGCTGAAGGAAACGCACCGTGATGGGCAACCGGCCTTCTCCAAGGAAGGCCCGGCTATCCGGCCGCAGCCCGCGGATAGCCTCGGAGATGGCCGCCACCAACAGCCCACCGCGCACGCCATGCGGGCGCACAACGCGCCCGACCGCAATGTACGACGGCCGGGCGCGTTCGATTTCTTGCTTGCCTATCGCTTGACTCATGCCTCAGCCGATATCGAGCGTTGCCTTCGTGCCACGCTTGGCAGCGCTGACCCGCAGCAAGGAGCGCATGGCATTGGCCACCCGCCCGTTGCGGCCAATCACCCGCCCCATATCTTCGTCGGCCACCATCAACACGAGCCTGATGTGGCCGTGCTCCAGCTGCTCTTCAACCTGCACCTGGGTGGGATCTTCAACGATCGACTTGGCAATGAATTCAATCAGCGGTTTCATGTAGACGCCTCTCGAGCACGATCACGGGCGCTATTCTTCAGTTTCTGCCTCATCTTCAGCCTCGGCCTCTGCCTCAGGCTCAGAATCGGCCTCAGGTTCGGCCTCTGTTTCGGGCTCGGGCTCGGGTTCAGCCTCCACCTCCGCTTCCGGCTCATCCTCCGGCTCCGGCTCGGCCTCCGCCTCGGCCTCCGCCTCGGGTTCGACCTCCGCCTCGGCTTCCGCCTCCGCCTCTACTTCTGCATCTTCCACCGGCTCGGCCCCCGCCTCGGGTTCGACCTCCGCCTCGGCTTCCGCCTCCGCCTCTACTTCTGCCTCTTCCGCCGGCTCGGCCTCCGCCTCGGGTTCCGCTTCCGCCTCCGCTTCGGCTTCCACCCCGGCTTCGGCGGCTTCGTCGGCGGCTTCAGCTTCTGGCGCCGGCTGCTCGGCCTCGGATTCCGCCTCGGGTTCAGATTCGGCCTCAGGCTCGGGTTCCGGCGCGGACTCGGCTGCCGGCTCAGCTTCGGCCGCAGCCGCCGCTAGTTCCTTGGCGACCGACTTCTTGGACGGCTTGCTTCTGGCGAAGTCAGACCGTTTGGTACGCGGATCGACCTGGCGGGATTCGGCCTCGGCCGCCGCTTCCTGCAGCAGAGTCTCCAGATCCTCACCAGCCTGCAATCGCTGCCAACGATCCCAGGTTCCTACGCTCTTAAACACGTTGATAACCGAACCCGACGGATCGGCCCCGTTTTGGAGCCAATGGAACAACCGAGCCTCGTCCACTTGGATCGTGGCCGGTTCGGTGCGTGGGTTGTAGTGGCCCAAAATCTCCAGAAAGCGGCCGTCGCGCGGACTTTGCTTGTCGGCGGCCACGATGCGGAAACTGGGTTGGTTTCGTGCGCCCACTTTGCGCAAACGAATGCGAACCATTGTCCTTGTATCTCTCCTGTCTTCGCTACTTGCTCGATGTCTGCGGCCGACCGGGCGGAGAGGGGGCTCGCCGGAAGGAGGGGCAAGCCAATTTGGCCCGGATCGCCCGTCTACCTGATCATGGGAAACCCGGGACGGATCCCGTCAAACCTGCATTTCCCATGCGCTTCATCAGCTTCGCCATCTGCTTATGTTGACGGAGAAGCTGGTTGACTTCCTGTACGCTCGTGCCTGAACCGGCCGCAACGCGGCGCTTGCGGCTGGCATTGAACAAGTCGGGGCGCCGGCGTTCCTGGCGGGTCATCGAGTTCAGGATTGCCCGCGTGCGCTGCAGCCGGTGCTCAAGTTGGCCATGGTTAATCGTACCCAAACCTGCCGGCAGCACACCCGCCGGCAGCATGTTCAACACTTTGCCTAGGGGCCCCAATCTCTGCACCTGGTCGAGCTGGTTGATGAAGTCCTCCAGATCAAACGAGCCCGTCTGCAGCCGTTTCAGCGTTCGCCCGGCCTCATTCGGATCAACAGCTTCCTGGGCCGTTTCCATCAGGCCGACCATGTCGCCCATCCCCAGGATGCGGGAGGCCAACCGATCCGGATCGAATTGCTCCAAATCGTCCAGCGCCTCGCCGGTCCCCAAGAACTTGATGGGGATGCCCGTGACCGACCGGATCGAAATGGCCGCGCCGCCGCGTGCATCACCATCCACCTTGGTAAGGATGAGGCCGCTGAGGGGAATGGACTCGTCGAACCCCTGGGCGACGTGGACTGCCTGCTGGCCCGTCATGGCGTCGACCACCAACAAGGTTTCGACCGGCTGGGCATGCTGACCAATCGCCGCCAGCTCGGTCATCAACGGCTCGTCAAGTTGAGAGCGGCCCGCCGTGTCGAAGATGACATACTGGCTGTCGGCTTGCCGGGCGGCCGTCATGGCCCGCTCGACCATCACAGCCACCGGTTCTTCGTCGGCCAGGTGAACCGGGACCGGGATCCGCTGGCCAAGGATCTGCAGTTGTTGCCGCGCCGCCGGCCTTTGGCGATCGGCGGCCACCAGCAAGACGCGGCGGCCATGGCCCGCTAACCAGCCGGCAAGTTTGCCGGCGGTCGTTGTCTTGCCCGAGCCTTGCAACCCGACAAGGACAACTGCCTGTGGGGCTGACCCCGGCCCCTGCAGTTCGGCCGGTTCCCCGAGCGTTTCGACCAGCGCGGCATGCATGATGCCGGCTACGTAGCGCGCCGGATCGGCCCCAACCGGGACGTCGGCGCCCACCGCCCGCTCGGCAACCGCCTCGAGCATTCGGCGAACCACGTCATAATCAACATCCGCCTCGAGCAATGCCAGGCGGATCTGACGCAATGCGGAGTCGAGATCCTCGGGACGCAGTTTGCCACGGCGGCCGAGGTCACGGAGCACGGCTTGCAGCCGGCCCGTCAGGTTTTCAAACATAGCCCTCGCTTGACATGCAAGCCGCCGATCGGGCTGCCACGAGAGCAACGACCGGCCGGCGGTGGGCACGTCGCATGACGGGAAGCAGGTTCATTCTAGTCTGTGCCCAGGACACGGTCAAGGGAGCAGCCGCTCGGCTTGGCCGATCAAGGCAAGGCCAAGCGCTCGCGCCTGGCTGGCCGTGTCAGCCTCGAGCACAATGACCACTACCAGGTGATTGGGATGGTCCGGCAGTGCCGCCAAATACCAGCCCAGCTCGGTCCCCCCTTCCCCGGCCACCGCCCGGGCGCTGTACTCGAGGGGCCGGCTGGCTCCCAACGACCGGCGGACTTGGGCGGCGGACTGTGGGCTGATGGCCCGCACAGGCGCTCCGCTGGCCTCCAAACTGGACCAGGCAGCTTCCGGTTGGCGAACCGCATCCGCCAGCTTGAGCTCGGGAAGCGCCCCGTCCTGGGCCAAACCGGCAAAGGCCCGCACCATTTGCACCGGCGTCACGGTCAGATTGCCCTGACCGATGGCAAACGCCTGCCGCGCGGCGGCAGCCTCCATGGTGCTGCCGTCCCAGCCCGATCCGGCCTGTGGCAGCCGCAGACCCGTGGCCTGGTTTAAGCCAAAGGCCTCGACAAAAGCCACTATTTCGCTTGGCGCCAACTGCTCCGCCAGGGAAAACCAGGGTGCGGGGCAACCGGCCCGCAGCGCTTGCGCAAGGGAAGGGGCGGCCCCGCTGTCCGTCGTGGGTGGCTGCACACACTGAAGCAGTTCACCATTCACCGGGATTGGACGGGCCAAGTCAGCATGGGGGGCCGGCAGCGTCAGGTCGTGCTCCAGCGCCCAGGCGAAGAACAGGGGCCCGAGCGCCGCACCGGGTTGGTAGCTCGCTTGGGCCGGCCGGCTCAGAAGCGGTGACCGCGGGTCGGATGCCAATTGCACCCAGTTGGCCTCCAACCCGCCCGGGTCGAAGGTTGGTTGGGACGCCAACACCAGAACCTCACCGCGCTGGCCGTCGATCACAACGGCCGCCCCGGTCCGACCTTCCAACAGCGCTATCGCCTCCCTCTGAAGCGGCAAAGAAAGCGTCAGACGCACGTCCAGACCTGCCGGGGGCGCCGCCGACAGCAGTTCGGTCCACCAGACATCGAGCGGATCGTTGCCTTCCAGCCCGCGCAGGTAAGGATCCAGGCTGGCTTCCAGGCCGGCCTGGCCGTAGGTTGCCGAGTCGAATCCAACGGCAGCCACCGCTGCCGGCGCCGGGTACGTGCGTTCGAACGAGCCGCGGTCCCCGGCCCGCCCGGCCAGCTGACCACCCGCCCGGTCGTAGATCATTCCTCGCGGCGACAGCCTGGCGGCGATGGCCCGTCGCGGATTGTCGCTTCGCCGGACGAGATCCGGCGCCCGCACAACCGCCCACCAGCCGAAGGCCAGGGCCACTGCCAGCCAGCCGAGCAGCAGCCCGGCGTGGAGACGCATGAGCTGCGGCCGGTACGGATTTGCGCCTTCCTGCCGCACCGACATTTGAAGCAGTAAGCCCAACGAGATGAAGCTGGCCACGAGTGACGACCCGCCATAGGACACAAATGGCAAGGTGACGCCGGTCAAGGGCAGCAACCGCAGCACGCCGCCCAGGATCAGCAGGCATTGCAGGCCAAGGCTGGCACTCAGGCCGGCCGCCAGCATGACTTGAAAGGTATCGACCCGCCGGGCGGCGATGCGTAAGCCACGACTGATCACCAGCGCCAGAATCGACAGCAGGGCCAATCCGCCCGCCAGCCCCCACTCCTCGGCGATTGCCGAGAAGATGAAATCGGTGTGAACCGCTGGAATGAGCCCCGGCGCGCCGAAACCGACACCCTGGCCGAACAGACCGCCGGCGCTGATGGCCAGTGTCGACTGGATGATCTGGTAGCCTAAGCCGGTTGGGTCGGACCAGGGGTCGATCCAGCCGATCAGCCGGCTGCGGACCAGGCCGAAGGACAGCGCCGCCGCCGCCCCGCCAGCCAGCACCATACCGGCTCCCAGCAACAGCACCCCGCGCCGGCCGCTGGCCAGGTAGAGCAGGACAGCCAGCAGCGCCAGCACCAGGGAGCCGGTGCCCAGGTCGCGTTGGACGAACAACAGCGCGATGGACAATCCCCACACCATCACTAGAGGAACCATGACGCCGAAGGTCGAGCTTCGACTTTGATCCCAGGGGAGGGACAGTCTGTCCGCCAGGTAGGCGGCGATGTAGACCACCAACATCAGGCGCAGCAGCTCGGAGGGCTGAAAGAAGAGCCCACAGCAGCCAAGCCACAGCCGTGGTTCGCCACCGGACGGATGCGTGCCAAAGACCAGCGTCAAGGCGGTCAGGGCCAGGCCGATGACCAGCCACAGGTAGCGGTAACGGCGCAGCCACTGCAGATCGTCGCCGGCCCGGAGCACCAAGATGAGCAGGACGCTGGCCACGACCAACCAGCCGGTTTGGCGCAGACCAAACTCCGGCAGCAATCGCCAGACGACCAGCGTGCCCCAACCGGCCAGCAAGAAGCCAGCCGGCAGCAAGTACGAATCGCGCAGGGGCATGCGTCTGGCCGCCATCCGCCGTACGGCAACAACGCAGGCCAACCAGATGGGTAGGAGGAGCCAATGCTGCCAGCGTTGAGCCAGCGCTGCCCAGCTCCCCTGGCGGGCGGCCGGCGCCAAGGACAGGCCCAGGGCGCCTGCGCCCAAGAACAGGAACGCGAGGCCGAAGAACAAAGCCTCTCGTCGCTGGTTGTTGTGCAATGAGCTAGCCGAGATAGGGATCGACAAACAGCGAAAGCCTCTGACGGGCCTCGGGATCCATCTGATCGGACGGCGTCGTTAGCGCCGAGGCCAGCGCCTGGCCGCAATGGCAGTTGCGCTCGGCTGGCAGGTTGGTAATCAGATGGGCAACCGCCTGTTTGGCCACGTCGGTGTTGCGTTTGAGCAAGCGGATCACTATCTCGGCCGTTACGCTCTCTTCGGCTGTGCGCCACACGTCATAATCGGTGACATGGGCCACTACCGTGTAGCACATCTCGGCCTCGCGGGCCAGGAAGGCTTCCGGCGAGGTTGTCATGCCAATCAATGACATGCCCCAGGCGCGAAAGGTGTTGGATTCGGCGCGGGTCGAGAAACGCGGACCCTCGACGGTAAGATAACTGCCGCCGCGGTGGACCTGGCCGGCGACCCGCTCCAGGCTGTCGGCCAGATGCCGGCTCAACTGCGGGCAAAATGGATCGGCGACGCTGACATGCGCCACCAAGCCTCCCTCGAAAAAGGTGGACCGGCGATACTTGGTATTGTCATAGAGTTGGTCCGGCACAACGAACTCACCTGGTGCAAAATCCTCACGCAACGAACCGCAGGCGCTGATTGAAATCACCCGGGTAACCCCCAGTGATTTCAGTGCGAAGATGTTGGCCCGGTAGTTGACCTCAGTCGGATTGAGGCTGTGTCCAGCGCCATGCCGCGCCAGAAAAGCCACCTGGCGGCCGGCCAACTCCCCAATCTGAATCGGTGCGCTCGGATCCCCAAACGGCGTCGTTACGCTGCGCTCTTCGGCCAACGCCAGACCTTGCATTTCGGTCAGGCCCGACCCACCCAGAACGCCGAATTCGATGGTCATAGCATGCCTTCTTTCGCCATCCCCCAGGAACAGGCGCCATTGTACCCCTCGGCCCCCAATGCTAGAATGGCCCGCCCCGCTGGCCAAGGAGAAACCCGCCGTGTCCGCCAAGGTTTCGAGCAAACCCCAACCGACGCACGCTGAGCGCCTGGCTGAACTCGAACGGCGCTTTCAAAGCGTACGCGCCGAGGCAGCACTGGCCAGTGAGAAGGATCGGTTGGAGGATTACGAGAGTTCGGTCCCGCAGCTGGTGACGTTGACCAAGAAAGTGCGCGATTTCGGTTATTTGTTCGAACCCGACCTTGAGGCCAATTGCCTACGGCTGCGAACGACCTGGATCCGTGTCAAACCAGATCTGACCAAAGAGCTGGAGCGTCAGGCACAGCAGCTGGCGCACTCGGTCAAGGGCCTGGAAGTTCTGATGCGCGGCGCCCGTCAGTCCGGGCCGGCGCAGCCAGCAGCCCTCGATCGTCTTGAGACGTCCCTGGGGGACATCGAAGACAAGGTAGCGACCGCCCAGCGGGCCATCCACGGCCTGTACGACAGCTTTGCCAGCGACCTGTCGACGTTCCGCAGCCACCTGCAGCGCCTGTCGTGGACGATGGAGCAGGCGGCCGAATCGGCACTGGATTGGCTGCCGACCGAGGCCGTGCTGCGTGCCGTCCGGGCCAATTGGCTGCGCAACCCGGGGGACGGACCTGGTGGCGTGCTGTACTTGACCGATCAGCGGTTGCTGTTTGAGCAAAAGGAAGATATTGCCACCAAGAAGGTGTTGTTCATCACCACCGAAAAGAAGCGTGTCCAGCAGGCTCTGCTCGCCGCGCCGCTCACCACGATTTCGAACGTCAAAGCGTCCAATGAAGGCCTACTCGGCCATGAGGATCATCTGTACCTGTCGTTTGACGCCCAGGGGCCAACCCCCAGCGCCCACTTGCACCTCGATGGACAGGAGTGTGATGAGTGGCAGGCAGCCATTCGGCGAGCGCAGCGGCGCGAATTCGACGCCCAGCGCATCAAACCTGTCTCGGAGGCGGAAATCGAACGCCTGCGTTCGGCCCCAACGACCTGTTCCGCATGCAGCGCAGCCTTGCGCGATCCGATCTTGCGCGGTCAGGTAGAAATCATCTGTTCCTATTGTGTCAGCGTGACTCGGTTCTAGGCCGCCTCGAGGGTCGCCGGGCTTTCGCCGGCATTGGCAGGCCCGTTCTCCAACCGAAGTTCGACCCGTCCAAAGTGCAGCGCATCGCCATAGGTGACGACGAGTGGCTCGGAGACGGGCAGGTCATTGACCGTCGTCCCGTTGCGTGATGCCAGGTCTTCAATCCACCACTGGCCGGCGTGATACGACAGGCGGGCATGGTGGGCCGAGACCGTCGGATCGTCTATCAGGGCCATGTTGCCCGCTGCCCGGCCGATTTCGGTATTGCGCTCAAGCGGAATAGTCTCACCGGCCCTCTCGCCTGCGGTGAACACCAGGTGGGCCTGCGGCACACTGTCGGTGGCCGTGTCCTTGAGGCGCATGTCCCGGCGCAGCGTAATGATGACCAACACAAGGAAGCCATACAGAACCAGCGCCGACAGCGCCCGCACCGCCAACAAGACGGTTTCGGGGCTCACGAAACCCCCTCGTCATCGTCACGGCGGATATCCTGACGCGTGCGCAAGTCGCCGGCCGGCCGGGGCGGAAATGGTGGCGTGTAGGCCGCTGTGCTGTCGGCGGCTGCCGCCGGATCCTCACCGTACACCAGGCGCGTATTGGCCATTGAGATGACATCGCCGGCCCGCAGCGTATGCTGTTTGACCCGCCGCCCATTGACTTTGGTCCCCGAAGTCGACCCCAGATCGAAGACAACAAAGCGACCCTCTCGAACACGGATCTGGGCGTGGGTCCGCGAGATGTGCGGGTCGTCAATAATCAGCTGATTATCGAGACGCCGGCCAATGTTGACCACTGGTCTTTCAAGAGGGAAGTGGCCTTCGCCATTGACGATCAAGAATGCGCCCAAAGGAATGGCTACGCCGTCGGTCTTGGCCGCTTGGCCCATCGGATGGGTGAACTCAAGCGGGCTGCCGCTGTGCCAGGCGACGACTCGCACCTCCCAGCGTGTCAGGGTTGGATCGGCGGCCACCGTGATTGACGGCTCGTGAGTCAGCAGCAAGCCGCTTGACCGGGCCGCCTCACGCAACCCCTGCGCCAGCCGCTCCCGCACATCGGGGTTGTCGTTAAGCAGCGCACGGGCATCATCCGGGTGCAGGGTGAGCGCAAATTGATCTGGCGCATAACTGCGGCCATCCGGATCGGATTTGATCACATCCACCATTGCCTGACACAGCTTGCTGGCGACGGCGCTGGCCGTCAGCCGCGTTCCGAGCAAGCTGGCCAGGGAACCTTCGACCAGATTCTCAATGCGGCGCTCAAGTTGATCTAGTTGGGCCTTCATCGTTATGGATTATAGGCCGTCGGCGGACACATCCGAGGAGGCGGATGGCTAGCCTGGCAGGTCGTCGGCCCCATCGGGATCCGGGCGTCCGGGCTCGCGGCGGAACGTGCGGGTCGGGAAATCGAGCCGCTTCAGGTCGAGCGGAGTCACCTCGCGTTCCAGATCGTGCACTGCCGAAGGTGGCGCATAGGGCTGGACCTCAGACGGCGGCCGCCCGGGACGTTCACCGTAGATCATCTCCTGGCTGGCGAGCATGATCACATCACCCGGGCGCAGCGGTTGCGAACGGATGGGTTCCCCGTTGACCCGGGTGCCTGCCGTCGAGCGCAGGTCATACAGGACATAGCGACCGTCTTCCAAACGCAGCAATGCATGGCGTCGGGAGATATGAGGGTCGTTCAGCACCAAGTCGTTTTCAAGCAATCGCCCAATCCGGATTTCGGGTTGGTCCAGCGGAAACTGGCGCCGGCCGGACACCACCAAGAAGGCCCCCACGGGAGGTTTCCCCGCGTCGGCCAGCTTCTCCGGCGATAGCTCCCGCGTGATCTTGAGCGGATCGCCGCTGTGCCAGGCGATGACCGTCGCCTCACCGACGTGCAGTGTCGGATCGGTGGCCAGCGTGACGTGCAGCCGCCGGCTCAGCTTGAAGCCATGTGAAACAAGCGTCTTCTCCAGCGATTGGGAGACGGCGCCATGGACATCGGTCAGAGAGCCGGCCAGGCCAATGGCGGCCTCTGGATGGATACTCAATGTGAATTGATCGGGGGCGTAGGGCGTGCCGGCCTCGTCGAAGCGAGACAGCTCCTCCAGCTCGTGGACCATCTGCTGGGCCATCGAATCGCCAAACAAACTGCCCTCACGGAGCAGTGGGGCCAGGGAGTCTTTGATCCACTCCCGAAAGACGCGTTCGAGGTTGTTCTTGTCAAGGGCCATGACCAGTCGGATTATACGACAGCCAGCCAAGCCAGCCACTAGCCCTCTTATACTGGAGGTAGGATGACGACGGCCGGCTATCAGGAAGTCGAGCACACGGCGGACTGGGCAATCCGGGTCCGGGCGCCCGGGCTCTCGGAGTTGTTTCGGCAGGCAGCCCTCGGCATGTTCGCCTTGATGGGCGCCGAGCCGGCCGACGGTAGCATCAAATGGCGCCGGGTAGACTTGGCAGCCGACGACCTGGAAACCTTGCTGGTTGACTGGTTGCAGGACTTGCTTTTCGCTCAGGAGATGCGCAACCGCATGCCGGACCAGATCGAGATCGATGTTGATGGATCGGCCCGGCTGCGCGGGCGGGTGCGGGAGCGACCAAGCGGTCGGCCCGACAAGCCGATCAAGGCAGTAACCTATCACCTGATGGTCATTGAACAGACCGACAACGGCTTGGAGACCCTCGTCGTCTTCGACGTCTGATCCTCGAGCATCGCAGAGAACATGGAGGAGCCATGGTTCGGAAGCAGGATTTCGAACGCGCTGGCCCTTACGTCTGGGAAATCCCCACGTCCTATCGGTCCGACATGAATGTGCCGGTGCGGGTATTCGCCGATGAGGAGATCCTGGAAGCAGCCGCCGGCGACAAGTCGTTCGATCAAGCGGTCAATGCCGCCTGCCTGCCGGGGTTGGTCGGCCATGTAGTGGTCATGCCGGATGTCCATCAAGGGTATGGCTTCCCGATTGGCGGGGTAGCGGCGGCCGACGCCAGCCGTGGCATCATCTCACCGGGTGCCATTGGCTACGACATCAACTGCGGGGTTCGCTTGCTGTCGACCAGCATCGAGTTGGAAGCAATCCGGCCCGAGCTGGCCGAGCTGGCTTCGGCACTGTACGCCCACTGCCCCAGCGGCGTCGGCGAGGGCGGCACGGTGCCCCTGTCCGAGCAGGAGTTGAAGCAGGTCTGCCGCCAGGGCTCGGCCTGGGCGGCCAAACAGGGGTACGGTCACAGCGACGATCTCGAGCGCACGGAAGAACAGGGGCAGTTGCAGGGCGCTGACCCCGAGGCAGTCAGTGACCGGGCGCTCAAACGCGGCCGCCCCCAACTCGGCACCTTGGGTGCCGGCAACCATTTCATCGAGGTGGAAGTCGTCGATGAGATTTTCCATCCCGAGGCGGCCGGCGCAATGGGTCTGCGCCAGGGCATGCTGACCGTGATGATCCACTGTGGATCACGCGGCTTTGGCCATCAAGTCTGCACCGACTACGTCAAGGAATTCCAGGGTGCGGTCCGGCGCTATGGCATCGAACTGCCCGATCGCGAACTGGTGTGCGCCCCGCTCGACTCGGCTGAAGGGCGGCGCTATCAAACGGCCATGGCTTGTGCCGCCAATTATGCCTTTGCTAATCGGCAGGTGCTGGCCCACCATGCCCGTCAGGCCTTCGAAGAGGTTCTGGCCGGTCGCGTCCCGGACTGGGATCTATATCCTGTGTATGACATTGCGCACAACATGGGCAAGATGGAGCGGCATCAGGTCGACGGCGAGATGGTTGAGGTGTGCGTCCACCGCAAGGGGGCCACTCGGGCCTTTGGCCCCGGTTTCGCAGGGCTGCCGCCGGAGTACCGGGCACTCGGCCAGCCGGTGCTGGTGCCCGGCAGCATGGGCACCGCATCCTGGGTGCTGTTGGGGACAGAAGGCAGCATGGCCCAGTCGTTCGGTTCAAGTTGTCATGGCGCCGGCCGGACGATGAGCCGGACGCAGGCAAAGAAGACGGTGCGGGGCGAGGACCTGCGCGACGCACTCGAGGACCGCGGAATCAGCGTGCGGGCCGGCTCGATGGCCGGTCTGGCCGAAGAGGCCCCGTTGGCTTACAAGGATGTGGATGCGGTTGTCGAAGTGGTAGCCAAGGCTGGCCTGGCGGCCAAGGTTGCCCGTTTGCGGCCGGTGGCGGTGATCAAGGGGTAGGCAGGTTCAGCCACAAAGGCCCCAAGCATACCAGGTGGTGACCGCGGGGGACATAGGCAAGAATGGCGGCAGCAACTAGCTGCTAGCAGCTAGCAGCTAGCCCCTAGCCACCTTCGGTCGGAGGACGACACCCGGCCGCTGGCAGATTGATGCTTGTAGCTGGTAGCTCATAGCTGGTTGCTAGCTGCCAACTGGTTCTTCCCCCTTTGTGCCCTTGGCGTCTTCGTGGTTACCCGGAAGCAGTCGCAGGAACCGGCGCTTGCCAACCTGGAGCACGCTGGCCTGCGTCAGGCTGACTTGCCAGGCGGGATCATCCAGGGTCTGCCCATCGAGCCGGACCCCACCCTGATCGATCAGGCGGCGCCCCTGGCTCTTGCTCGCTGCCAGGCCGCTTTCGGCCAGCAGATCCACCAGCGTGACCCCCGGCTTCACCTGGTACTCGTCCATATCGGCAGGCAGCGCGCCTTGCTGGAATACGCGTTCGAACTCAGCCTGGGCTTGGGCGGCCTGATTTGGCCCGTAGTAAGTGGCCACGATTTCGGCTGCCAGCTGCATCTTGGCATCACGCGGGTGAACCTCCCCAGACGATAGCCCGGTCTCGACTGCCGCGATCTCGTCCGGCCCCCAGCGGGTCGTCAAGCGGAAGTAGGCGGGCATCGCCTTGTCGGGCACGCTCATGACCTTGCCGAACATGTCGGCCGGCGCCGACAACAATGGAATGTGATTGCCCAGCGACTTGCTCATCTTGATCTCGCCGTCCGTCCCAGGCAGGATCCCCAGGACGATGCCTATGTTCGGTGGAACCCCCTTGGCTTCCATCAGCTTGCGGGCGGCAGTGATGATATTGAACAATTGGTCACTGCCGCCAACCTGCACATCGGCCCGCAGGTGATAGGCATCATAGGCCTGCATCAAGGCATAGAAGAACTCGTGGACGAACAGGGCATCCCCGTCGTCGAAACGCTTACGGAAGGTCTCCCGCGTCAGGAACTGCTGGACTGTGAAGTTGGAGGCAATCTCAATCAGCTCGGCGAAATCAAGCTTCGACAGCCATCGATCATTGAAATCAATCGTGGTTGCAGCCGGATCGAGCAGCTTGCTGCGGAAGGCCTGCTCGCTGTAGGTTTCGGCGTTGTGCGCTGCCTCTTCCGGCGTGATCCTGGGCCGCAGCTTGTCCTTGTCTGACGGGTCGCCGATCAAGGCCGTATAGCGCCCCACCAAGAAGGTCACATCATGGCCCAGGCGCTGGAACTGGCCCAGCTTGCGGATCGGCACCATATGGCCAAGGTGCAGATCGGAGGTGCGCGGGTCGAAACCGGCGTACACCCGGAGCGGACGGTTCTCTTTGTCGGCCAGGCCCAGCCGCTGGCGCAGTTCGTCGGCCATCGCCTGCCGCAGGCCGTCATCCCCATAGTCAGTGCCCTGCATCAGCAAGGCGACCCTTTCATCGAGCGTGCGTGGGGCGGTCATGATGACTCCTGTGGCGCCGGTCCAATGACTTCGGCCGGCGATCGGCCGGGTTCGGTGCGGCGGCTCACCCACTGCTGACCATCCCTGATAGCCGGTCCCAGCTCGGCTCGCTGGCGCAGGGCAGCGGCCAGCCCCTCCCCGCCGGCAAAGCCATAGGTCAGCCTATCCATGCCAGCAAACCTGAGCGTGGTCCCGGTCCGAAACGTGAAGCCGCGGTCGGGGCCAACGACGCCCACCCGCCAGGCATCGCGCAGGCGGCTGGCCGTCAGCCGCTGGATGTCCGCGTAGGGCAGGTTCACCTGCCGCAGCGGGCTATGGTACAAGACCCGCTGCTCGAGCAATTCGATCCGGGTTCGGCGGTCGAGCCAATTGCCGAGAGTGATCAGCCCCGCAGCCAACACCAGGACGATCACCAGCCCGATGCCCACATCGGGCAATTGGCCGCCGCGCAGCGTCAGGATCAGGCTGCCGAGGGCGGCCAGGCCGGCGCTCAACCAGGCGAAGCCCTCGCCACGGCGCGAGACCGGCACCGGCCGGTGAATCGGGTCGAGTGATCCTGTGCTGGCGCTTTGCAGGAAACGCGGTCGGTCTTCCACGGCCGTCGATTATACCTACGGACCTGTGGCGCAAACCACGAAGACACAAAGGACACAAGGGTGTAAGAGGGTCCACTAAGGGTGGCTATCGCCGTCAGCCTTCAGCTCTTGGCCGGCTGCCGAGCGGTGAAAGTTGAACGCCGACGGCTGACCTACTTGCTTTCCGTTGCCTCTTGACCCTTCGTGCCCTTCGGGTATTCGTGGATTGCCTCATTGAGTGGGCCTACGCGGCTGACGTATAATCCCAGACCAGACCGTGCCCAGGAGGCTTCATGGCCGCCAAGCAAGACCCGGCCGCTGGCGAGAGTTTGACCAGCGCCGCCATACGCCAGTCCTTTCTCGATTTCTTTGAAGCCCGCGGCCACACGATCGTGCCGTCGGCTTCGCTGGTGCCCGCCGGGGACGAAACCTTGCTCTTCACGAACGCCGGCATGGTCCAATTCAAGGACGTCTTCCTTGGGACTGGCAGCCGGCCATACTCGCGGGTCGCCGACTCACAAAAGTGCATGCGCGTGGCTGGCAAACACAACGACCTGGATGACGTCGGCCGTGATGACACCCACCACACCTTCTTCGAGATGCTGGGGAATTGGTCCTTTGGCGACTACTACAAGGCCGAGGCCATTGCCTGGGCCTGGGAACTGCTGACCGACGTTTGGGGGCTGCCCAAGGACAAGCTGTACGCCACCTGCTTTGAGGATGAACTCGGGCAGATCCCAAAGGACGATGAGGCCGCCGATATCTGGCGCCTGCAGCCTGGATTCGAACCCGATCACGTGCTGTTCTTCGGCCGTGGCGAAAATTTTTGGGAGATGGCCGACACGGGCCCTTGTGGCCCCGACAGCGAAATCCACCTCGATCGCGGGCCCGACTACTGTGATAAGCAGGGCGTCGACGGTCATGTTTGCGCCGTCAACGGCGATTGCCAACGGTTCCTTGAACTGTGGAACCTGGTTTTCATCCAATACAACCGTCTGGACGCCAACACGCTCGAGCCATTGCCGGCCAAGCACGTCGATACCGGCATGGGCTTCGAGCGTATCGTTTCGGTGCTCCAGGGCGTCGACTCCAACTACCTGACCGACCTGTTCACGCCGATCCTCGACCGCATCCAGCAGCTGGGCAAGCACAACGAAAAGGAACGACAGGCGCTGCTGACGCCCTACCGCGTGATTGCCGATCACGCCCGGGCGGCCGCCTTCCTGATCGCCGACGGGGTCATCCCGGGCAACACGGGGCGCAATTATGTGTGCCGCATGATCATCCGCCGCGCCAGCCGCTTCGGCAACCATGCGGGCTTTGAGGAACCCTTCCTGGCGAACGTCGCCGATACGGTGATTGAGGAGTACGGACCCTTTTATCCGGAACTGGTCGAGCAGCGCGATCCGATCCGCCTGACTCTGACGGAAGAGGAGCAGCGCTTCGAACGGACGGTCGAGGCCGGCGTCGAGCACCTGGAGACGGTATTGGCCCGGGCGCAAGCCGCCCAGCAGACCCAGCTGGATGGCATGACTGCCTTCGACTTATATGCGACCTATGGCCTGCCGCTCGAAATCACACGCGATATCGCCCGCGAAGCTGGACTGGAAGTTGACGAAGCCGGGTTCCACAAAGCGATGGACTCTCACCGGGAGGTCTCCGGTGGCGGGTTCGAGCAGGCGGAGCGCGCCATCATCGACACGGGGGTCTGGCGCCAACTGCTCAAGGATCTTCAAGGCAAGGACCGGCTACCCGAAGCTGGCGTTGCCTACGACCCCTATGCAGGCCTTGAGACGGAAACCAGTCTGATCGGCCTGGTGGTCGATGGAACGGTGGCGGCCGAAGCCATGCCGGGTCAGTCGGTCGCCCTGGTGTTGCCGGAGACGGGGTTCTATATTGAGAGCGGCGGCCAGGTCTCCGATCAGGGAACGATCGTCTCGGTCGCCGAGCCCCGCTGGCGGGTGCGCATTGAGGCGATGGACGAACCGATCGAGGGACTGATTGTCCATCTGGGTACGGTCGTTGATGGCCAGCCGCAGGTCGGCGACGCCGTACTGGCGTCGGTTGATCAAGCCCGGCGGCTGGACATCATGCGCAATCACACGGCCACCCACCTGCTGCACGCCGCCTTGCGGGTCCATCTGGGAGAGCATGCGCGCCAGGCTGGCTCACTGGTGGCACCCGACCGGCTGCGCTTCGACTTCCACCATGGAGAAGCGGTGACCGCCGGACAAATCGCCGCCATCGAACGCTGGGTCAACGACGCCGTCTTGGCCAACATGGAGCTGACGATTGAGCACCGGCCGCGTCAAGAGGCCATCGCCGCCGGGGCGATGGCCCTGTTCGGGGAGACGTACGGCGACGTCGTGCGTACGGTTTCTATCGGTGAGCGGGAACCCATCTCGCTCGAGTTGTGCGGTGGGACTCACGTCATGGCGACGGCCGTCATCGGACCCTTCCTCATCACGTCCGAGGGCAGCGCCGCGGCCGGCATCCGGCGGATCGAGGCCATCACGGGCCGGGCGGCGCTGGAGTTCAGCCTGGCGGCGCGGGACCAACAGCGCTCGCTGGCTGAGGCATTCGGCTCGAATCTGGACCAGGTCGGCGACCGTGTGCAGTCGTTAATGGAAGAACGCAATCGGCTGGCCCATCAGCTGGAAGCGGCGCAGACGCAGGTGGCCCACGCCACTTTCCACCAGCTTCCCACCACGCAGGTCGACGGGGTCCTGGTCCTGGCCGCCGAACTGGGCGAAGCACCGCTGCCAGTCCTGCGACAATTGATCGATCGCTACCGCAGCGAACACGGATCGGGCGTGGTCGTGTTGGCTTCATCAGCCGGCGGCCAGCCCGTGTTCGTCGCCGCCGTAACCGATGATTTGGTTGACCGCGGCCTGCACGCCGGCGACTTGGTGCGCACCGTGGCCGAAGCCGTCGGTGGCAGCGGCGGTGGAAAGCCGACGATGGCCCAGGCCGGCGGCAAGGACGTCGCCGGAATCGGGCGGGCCCTGGCCATCGTGCCCGATTGGGTTCGCGACCATTTGTCGAATTGACCTCCTTGGCCTGATGGACCGGCTCGCGTGAAGCTGCAGATCATCCAGCTCGACCCGCATGACGATGCCGTCTCGGTCGGAGATAAGCTGAAATGGGCCAAAGCCGATCGGGTGCTCCTGGTCTGGCCGCGCCGCGGTCGCCTGCTCCGGCGGCGGTTCGACCTGGTATTACTCCGGCGCAAGGCCCGCGCCCGCGGGCTCCAGCTTGGCCTGTTGACCCACGACCCGCAAGTGCGCGACCTGGCAGCCGATCTTCAGCTTGCAGTATTCGATAACTCGGACAACTTACCCGAGGGCGTTTGGTCCCAGCCGGACCCGCAACCGGCGCCTTGGCCCGCGCGCCGGCCCGTTCCATTGGCCCCGCCCGACACTCCATCCAGGCGATCGTCAAAGCGACTCCTTCCGCCGTGGGCCCGCTGGTCGCTGTTTGCCTTGGGCCTGCTGTCTGTGCTCTCGATTGCCTTCGTCCTGGCGCCATCGGCCACCATTCTGATTACGCCAGCGCGGCAACTTCACGAGGGCCAGACCAGCTTCGTGCTCGACCCGCTGGAGTCCGGTGAACGGCGTCTGGCGGCCGTGCAGCTCGCCGTCGAGGTTGAGCACAGCGGACGCATCGGTGCCAGCGGCCAGCAGAGTTTTCCCGGCCAGACGGCCGGCGGACAAGTCACTTTCACCAACTTGGGCGACGATCCTGTGTTGATCCCGGAAGCGACCAGCCTGCGCAGCTCCCAATCTACGTCGCCGCGATTCTTGACGACGGCGCCGGTGACCGTGCCCGCCGGCCAGGGCAGCCAGGTGCAGGTTGATGCGGTGGCCGCCGACGGGGGTCCGGCTGGCAACCTGCCGGCCGGCGCCATTGATGCCATCGATGGCCCGTTAGGCCTGGCCACCAGCGTCACCAATCTGTCGGCGTTGGCTGGTGGGACCAACCAACTGGAGACTGTCGTTGCCGAAGCCGACCTGACTGTGCTGCGCCGACGGCTGCTGGCCGAGATGCTGCCGCTGGCGTTAGATCGGCTGGCCGACCAGGCTCCCCAGGGCATGCTGTTCCTGGAACAGAGTGTGGTTCAAACCGAGCTCAATGAGCTGGCTTACGACCGCCAGGCCGGCGAGCGCGCCGCCAGCGTCGGCCTCGAGCTTGCCGTCACCTTCCAGGCATGGGCCGTCGACCGAGAGGAACTGGCGGCTGCCCTGGACCAGGCCGCCGCCCGCCTCTCAACTTCCGATCAATCGATCGTTCCCGGCAGTGCTGCGCTCAACAGTCTGGCTTTCGAACCGGCCGAGACCGGTCTCCCGTCGATCGTTGTTTCCTTGCTGTGGGAAAGCTACCAGCCGCTTGAACCCAACCGTCTGTCGGCACTGGTCGTCGGTCAACCAGCCCAGGCCGCCCGGCTTCGACTTGAGTCAGCCTACCCCGCGCAAGAGATCGACATCGCCATTTGGCCGGAGTGGCTCGAGCGGCTTCCATGGGTGACGGCCCGCATCGAAGTCGGCACGGTCTGGGGGCCGGGCTAGGTGACGGGTCGCGTGCTGGCCGTCGACCCGGGTGATGTCCGCCTCGGCCTGGCCGTATCGGATGAACTGGGCATGATCGCTCGTCCGTTGTTGACCATCGTCCACACCTCCGGGGAAGAGGACGCCCGGGTAATTGTGGCCCAGGCCAAGTCGCTCGAGGTGACCACAATCGTGGTCGGCGTCGCCCTCAATCACGAAGGCAGGCCAACGCCTCAATCGGAGAAGTCGATGCGCCTGATCGAACGGCTGCGCGGGCTGACCGACGTGCCCGTCGTGCCTCGCGACGAAAGCGGCACGACCCAGCGGGCCCAACAATTGACGCGCAAGGACGAGGCACTCGACGAATTGGCAGCCGCAGTCTTGCTGCAGGAGTATCTGGATGACCAGCCGACGTAGCTCGGCCGTTCCCGTCTTGCTCGCCGCCCTGCTCCTCGTGTGCCTGGGAGCGGCCGCAGCCGGGCTAGCAGCCGGAATACTGCCGGATCAACTGGCGAGCCTTGGGCCGGCCGATCCAAGCCTGGAACCCGTCGAGCGCTGGCTCTTGACTGCCTATCTGGTGCTCTACAGCCCGCGGCTGGGTGGACCGCTGGCACCCGATCTGGGCCAGATCGAACTGACCATCGAACCTGGCAGCTCGGCTCGCCAGGTGGCGGCCAGCCTGGAATCCCTTGGGCTGGTGGATGACCCCGAGCTGTTCGTCCGCTACCTGCACTATCGTGGATTGGATACCGGGATCGAGGCCGGGCGCTATACGTTAGACGGTTCGATGGCGCTCACGCAGGTAGCGCAGGCGCTGCAATCGGCCGAAGCCGCCGCCTCGACGTTGACCGTGCCCGAAGGCTGGCGCCGCGAGCAGGTTGCCGATTTGTTGGACCGCTCGCAGTTGGCTGTGGGGGGCGAGGCCTTCTTGGCGGCCAGCTTGCAGCTACCAGCCGGCCATTGGCTCGAGCCCGAGCTGCCGCCGGCGGCGACGCTCGAGGGATACCTGTTTCCTGATTCATACCAATTGGCCGAGGACACAAGCGCTGAAGAGTTGGTTGCGGCCATGCTCGACAACTTCACTGCCAAACTGACCCCGGTCTTGCGCCGCGCTTTCGCCGACCGTGGCTTGAACGTGCACCAGGCAGTGACCCTGGCTTCCATCGTCGAACGCGAGGCGGCCGTTGCCGAGGAAATGCCGCAGATCGCCTCGGTTTTTCTCAACCGCTTGGCGTTGGGCATGAAGCTCGACGCTGATCCCACCGTGCAGTTCGCCCTTGGCCGGCAGCCCGACGGCGGCTGGTGGAAAGCCGGCCTGACATTCGCAGACCTGGAGATTGATTCGCCTTTCAACACCTACCGCTTTGCCGGTCTGCCGCCCGGCCCGATTGCCAACCCCGGGCTGGCCTCCCTCGAGGCCGTCGCCCAACCCACCGAGACCGTTTACCTGTTCTTCCGGGCAGCCTGCGATGGCTCGGGCCGGCACCTGTTCGCCGTCACATTCGAAGAGCACCAGGCGAACGCTTGCGACTAACGACAAAGACACCAAGAACACGAAGGAGCAAGTAGGGAACACAAAGAATGGCTGGCGCCTGAACAGGCGCCAGCCATTTCGGTGTTGCTCTTCTTTGTGAACCCCAGTTTGGTCTTTGTGGTTAGCTCAGGTAATCCGCCAGCTTGTGGCGCAAGCTCGGATGCCTCAGGCGGCGCAGCGCCTGGGCCTCGATCTGGCGCACGCGCTCACGGGTCACGCCCATCTTCTTGCCGACCTCTTCCAGTGTGTAGCTTTCGCCATCGCCCAGGCCGTAGCGCAACTGCAGGATGCGGGCCTCACGCGGCGGCAGTGTGTCCAGGATTTCGGTCATGTGCTCTTTGAGCAGGTGCTCCGTCGCCACTTCGGGCGGTGCCGGCGAATCCTCATCTTCGACGAAGTCACCGAGGAACGAATCCTCTTCCTCATCGATCGGCCGTTCGAGCGAAAGGGGTCGGCGCGAGACCTCCATCATCTGCTCGACTTTTTCGGGCGCCACGTCGAGAGTCTCGGCCAGTTCCTCGATGTTGGGAGAACGGCCCAGTTCCTGGGTCAGCCGATGCGAAACACGCAGCATCTTGTTGATTTGATCGCCCATGTGCACCGGCAGCCGGATCGTCCGGCCCTGGTCGGCGATGGCCCGCGTCACGGCCTGACGGATCCACCAGGTGGCGTAGGTCGAGAACTTGTGGCCCCGCTTGTAATCGAACTTCTTGGTGGCCCGGATCAGGCCGATGTTGCCCTCCTGGATCAAATCCAGAAAGGGGACACCGCGGCCGATGTACTTCTTGGCCACGCTGATTACCAGGCGCGAGTTGGCCAGCACCAGGTGCTCGCGGGCTGCCCAGCCATCCTCGATGATACGCTGCAGCTCGCGGCGGCGCTCTTCCGAGCGCACGCCCTGCGCTAGTTCGGCCCGGGCATCCCGGCCGCGCTCGATACGCTTGGACAGGTCGACTTCTTCCTCGGCAGTCAGCAGCGGAACGTCCCCGACCGAGTTGAAGTACAGGTCTACGTTGTCCTCAATGTTGACCTTGTCCAGATCGACCCCGACCTCAACCTCGGGACCTTCGGGCTCTTCGACCGGACTGCTGCTGGCTTCGTCAACATCGTCCGAGTAGTTGATGCCGGCTGCCAGCAAGGCTTCGTAGACCTCGTCCAGCTGCTCGACATCCTTCTCTGCATCGGGAAAATGCTGCAGGATGTCATCGATCGTGACAAAACCCTTTTCTTTGCCGACTTCGATCAGATGATCGATCGCAGGAATCTCGTCTTCGACCACCATAGATTCGTCGATATGCCCCTGCTCGTCGGCCTTGGCCGACCTCGTTATCTTGCGGTTCTTCTTGGCCATTGGCTCCTCTCCATCCAGTACCTGCACAGCTGCCCCAGCAAAAGTGGGATCGAATTGCATACCCTCGCAACTCGACAATTCCTCAAGCGGTCGTCCTGTATCGCTCGCGCCCGTGGGGGGAATTTACTTCGATTTCAGTTTAAAAATTCTTTGCCCGCTTGTCAAGCATCTCGTGGGAGATTTCACGAACTTCCACCACAAAGAACTCGCTATGACCTTAGCGAAGAGACCTTAGAATAGCATGAGAATCCCTGTTCACCAACACTACGTTTTCCCACCGATGGAGGTTCGGTCCGCCCATGATGAAGCCCTTTGCCTTCGGCAGCTGGCCAAGCCCGCTCTCGGCGGCCCAGGTCGCTGCCAGCGGGATGAGTTCGCGTGGAACCTTGCGTGGCATAGCCGTCAGCCCTGAGGGAGTTGTCTGGCGCCAGGTTCTGACGTCCGAGGCCGGCCGCTCGCAGCTGTTCCGATTGTCAGCGGATGGCCAGCCCGTACCCCTGCTGCCGGCCGGCTTCAGCGCCCAGACCAAGGTGCACGAGTACGGCGGTGGGGACTTCTTTCTGGCAGGGGCGACGATCTACTTCAGCAACAATGCGGACCAACGGCTCTACCGGCTCGACCCGGCTGCCGAACCGGTCGGCCTGACCCCCCCGCCGGCCGATGGATGGGAACTGCGTTTCGCCGATGGCTGCCCCCATCCAGAAGGAGGCTGGCTGGTGACGATTGTAGAGGAGCACACCGCCGACGGTCACCAGCCGGAAAACTACCTGGCCGCCATGGGCACGGAGCCGGGCAGTGCACCGGTCAGACTCTCTGCCGGACACGACTTCTACAGTTCGCCGCGCTTCGACCCGGCCGGCCAGCAGTTGTGCTGGCTGACCTGGGACCACCCCAACCTGCCCTGGGACGGGACCGACTTGTGGGTGGCGGACTGTGCCGACGGTCGCCTGACCAGCGAACCGGTCCACGTGGCCGGCGGACAGAGCGAGAGCATTTACCAGCCATCCTGGGGGCCGGATGAAAAACTCTACTTTGTCTCCGACCGCACCGGCTGGTGGAACCTGTACCGCTGGGATGGCTCCCGGATCGAGGCCCTGGCGCCCATCGAGGCTGAAGTCGGATCACCGGCCTGGGTCTTTGACAGCAGCCGCTATACTTTTCTGTCGGATGGCGCCATCGCCCTCGTCATCACCCAGGGCGGTTTTGACCAACTGGCCATCCTCGAACCCGGCCGCAAATCCCCCACCATCATCGAAACGGGTTTGACGGCCTTCAACCCGGTCCAACTGCGATCCGACGGCCGGCGTCGTTTGTGGTTCAACGCCAGCAGTCCAACCCAATCGCAAGCGTTATTCGGCCTCGACCTGGATTCGGGCGCAATGGCGAAGCTGGCCCAACCGTCGCAGATTGAACTGACACCCGAACAGATTTCAATTCCGGAGGCTATCGAATACCCCTCGGCGGCCGGGCGACCAGCCTATGCGTTGTTCTACCCGCCGGCCAGCGACCAATACACCGGCTTGCCCGGAGAGTTACCGCCGCTGGTAGTTACCATTCATGGCGGTCCCACTTCGCGGGCGGTCGCACAGCTCGACCCCGAGCTTCAATACTTCACCAGCCGCGGCTTTGCCGTAGTTGATGTCAATCACGCCGGCAGCACCGGCTACGGCCGCCCCTACCGGGAGAGCCTATATGGCCTGTGGGGACTGGCCGAAGTTGAGGACTGTCTGCACGCCGCCCGCTACCTGGCCGGGCTTGGCCGCGTCGACGACCAAAGATTGCTGATCCGCGGAGGCAGCGCCGGTGGCTACAGCTCCTTGGCTGCCCTTGTCGGCACGCACACCTTCGCCGCCGCCGCGGCTTACTACCCGGTCACGGACATCGAAGTGCTGGCCGGCGAGACCCACAAGTTCGAGGCCCGCTACGATGAGAACCTCATCGGTCCCTATCCAGAGGCGCGCCAGCTTTACCGGGAGCGGTCGCCAATCAGCCACCTCGACCAGATCCGCACACCGCTGATCGTCTTCCAGGGGACCGACGACAAGGTTGTCACCCCGGGACAATCGCGCATGCTGGTCGATGCGCTCGACCAGCGCGGCTTGCCGCACGCCTACTTGGAGTTCGAAGGCGAGGCCCACGGTTTTACTCGACAGGAGACGATTGTCCGCTGCCTGGAGGCCGAGCTTTCCTTCTTTGGCCAGATCCTGGGTTTCGAGCCGTCCGGGGGCATAACGCCGGTGGAAGTCCGGCACCTTGAAGGCTCCAGGCGCTGATCAGCACCACGCGCTCAGCTTGCCGTCGCGTGGGCCGGGCGAAGCAAGTGGTCTCGCCCAAAGACCGCGCGCTCCGCAACACCCCTGCCTATTCGACAGCCTAGCCACACGCAGAGCCTGTCGGTGCGGGAGCTTGTCGAATCGCGGCCAATTCAAAACGCCGTGCCTTGCATGCTGGTTAGGGCGTGCCCGCCCCAAACTCGAGAACAGGTACCTGAATGAGCCGCAGGTGGACCGGCTCGCCCAGTCTCTGTGCCAGGCGGCCGGCCAAGAATTCGCCGTCAACCGGGTCGGAGATCTGGCTGACGTACAATGTCGCCGTCACGGTCTCCACTCCCCCGGCCTCTTCGACTTCAACCTGCCCTAACGCAACCCCCGCGTAGCCATCCAGTTCCTGGCGCAGGGTGTTGTTCACCAACTGGCGCCGGCTTGACTGCTGCGCCGTCCGCAAGAGAACTGCTGCCAGCGGCAGGCTGATCACAATCAGCAGCAACAGGCTGGCGGCCAATCCGGTCCGCAAGCGCGCCTGTCGCTCGCCGCGTTCAGCCGGCCGGAATCCAAGCAAGAGCAACGTGATGGCGCCGGCCAGACTGATGGCGATCAGGTTGGTCGTGACCAGGAGAGCCGCCCCGCCGGCGCTGTCAAAGCGGCCGGCTGCCAGGCTGATCCCAACCGCGGCCAAGGGTGGCACCAGGGCGGCGGCGATGGCCACGCCTGGCAGTGCCGCTGCCACGTCCTTGCGAGCGAGGGCGTAGGCGCCGGCGGCACCGGCCGCCAACGCCACCGCCAGGTCCAACAGGTTGGGTTGGACCCGGCTGGCGATCTCTGGGATGCCGACGGGATCAACCGGCAGGGGCGCGGCGATGCCAATGATCAGCGCCAGCCCAATTGCCAGGAACACGCCTTTGAGCGAAGACTCCAGGGCCACCCGAACCAGGCGCACGTCCCCCATAGAGATTGCCAGGCTGAAGGCCAGGATCGGCGTGAATAAGGGCGCCACCAGCATGGCCCCGATAATGACTGCGCCGCTGTTGAGCAGCAATCCGAAGGCGGCGATCACGGCCGCCAGGCCCATCATGACGAAGAAGTCAACATCCGGCCGAGCCCCCCGCCGAACGTATTTGTACAGGTCGATCTGTTCACCGCGGGCCAGGGTGGGAAAGGCTTGTGACACGGAGTCCCAGATCCGGCGCAGCCAGAACTGGCGCAGACCGCGATAGCGCCGGACCATCACCACCGGCGCATGGCAGGCGGCGGCGATTTGCCGCGGCAGGTTGCCGAACAGCACCTGGTCGATCATGCTCTCTTCCGAAGCACCGATGAAGGCCAGGTCGGCTGCCTGGCTCGCCTCGGCGATCCCCTCCACCACGCTGTCCGACTGAAGGACCTGGCGGCTGATCCGCACCTGTCCAAAATCGTCGGCCTCCCTCTCGGGCCGGCGCAGCGCCTCGGCCGCCTTTTCGCGCAGCATTTCAAAAGTGGCTTGGATGCGCGATTCACCCTCAGCAATCTCGGCTTCCGTGGCCTCTTCCGATGCGACATAAACGGCCACAACTTCGGCCTCGATGGCTTGTGCCAGGCTCAGCGCAAGCCCGATGGCCAGTGGGGCGTGCGGTCCGCCGGCCGTGGGCACCAGGATCCGGTTGATGCGGTCAGAAAGCGGCAGTTTGCTGCCGTTGCCGCTAACCTGGTCTGCCCGTTGCTCGCGGAATGCGATCACAGCAGCGTCGATCGGCGCCTGCCGCAGCACCGGCTCCAGCACCTGGCCCATGTGCTCGCCGGCTGCCCGGTCTTCCATCGCCCACGGGATTAAGAGCAGGTCGCACTCCTCTTCGCTGGCCGTCTCTACGATCCCCTCGGCGACGGTCCGTGCCAGTCGCGTAATCGGAAACAGCGGCACGCCGGCTTCGACCGCCAAACGGGTGCTCCATTGGAACACCGTGTTTCGCTCACGTGCCAGACGGCGGGCTCCTTCCATCGCCATCGGGTCGGGCACCGGGATTACCTGCAGCGGCACGACATCCCCACCCAGCTCGCCAGCCAGCGCTACGGCAAACTCTAGCACCAGGCCACGTTGCTCCGAAGGACCCAGCGGCACCAGGATGCGGTAGGTACCTTCCCTCTTGGCGATACGCTCATCGCTGCCGAACAGCGTTTGCCCTTCTTGGGCGGCAGCCTCATGCCGCCGGCTGTAGAGGCCGTAGACGAGCAGCCCGGCCAGCTGCCAACCGATTGCCACACCAACGGCCAAACCGGCTAGATGGAAAAGTAAAGCCAGCGTCAAGCCAACGGCAACCAGCGGGATGAGCGGGTGGAACGGAAGGACAACCTCACGACGCCGGTCCGGCTCCAGCCGGCGGCTGACGATGCTGGCAAGATTGAGCAACACCATGGCCATCAACAGGCCGGCTGAGGCCAAATCCATCAGCGGCAGCCGGCTAGCCAGGGTGACCAGCCCCCCGATCAGGAGCAGACTGGAACCGATCAGAAGTGGTGGGACAGCAAACGGTCGGCGCAGCCGGCGCAGCCAAAAAGGCAGGCTGCCGCGCCGGCTCATATCATACAGATTGCGGCCGGTAAGCCCGAGGAAGCCGTGGGCGGAGATCAGCAGAACGGCGGCCAGCACAACCGCGCTCAGCTGGCGCCAGCCGGCTTCCGGCCGCAGCAACTGCTGCCACAAGACGCCATCGGCTGCTGACATCCGCCCGGCAAGCCATCCGGCGGCCGTAGTCAACAGGAGTCCCAGCAGCGCGGCCCCGGCCAGTGCCCGTCGCAGCAAGTGGCTGTCGCGCTGGATTTGGCGACGGCTAGCCAATACCGCCTCAACGACCAGGAAGCCGAGCGCCAACCGGCCAGCCTGACGCCACAAGTCGGGGGCGGCCGGGGCCCTCGGCGCTGGCGCCGCCGGGTCGCCGGCCCCCAACCAGGCGGCCAACCCGAGCGCGACCAGGGCAACCAGACCAACGACCACGGGCCAATCCATCGAAACCCGCAAGCGTCTGAGCTTGAACAAGTGCAGGACGGCCAGACCCGCCAGCAAAGCAAGGCTAATTGGCCAGCCGGCGGCGATCGCCGGCTGCGCTTGGGCCAGCACGGCCCCGGCAGCAGACAGCAATCCGGCGGCCAGCAGCGCCGCGCTGGCCGTCAACGACCAACCGGCCAGGAAGGCGGGCAGTCCGCCGACAGTCTCCGCGATCAGGCCGTAGATCCCACCGCGTTCACTGCTTCCCCCGAGCAGTTCGATGACCGTCAGGAGGGTTAACCCGGCCGCCAACAGTCCAACCAGCCCAGCGCCCACAGTACCCGCAGCAAGCCTGGATTCTAGCGGACTCCCAAACAGCAACGGCAATCCGACCAGCAGCCCAAGCCCCATCAACAGTACGCCGCGGGCATCGGTCAAGCGGCGAGCAAAGCGAAGCTCGCCGAGGAAGGCGGCCTGGGTGTCAGGCGAATGGGTGTCGATTTCGGGAGTCTGGTCGGTCATGGCCCAGCTTGCCCCGAAGGAAAAGCAAACGGCCGCCGGGATGGGGCGGCGGACGGTTCGACCGCATCCTTAGCCACCAAACGAACCGTAGAACAGTGGCAGCGGCTCGACGGGGCCATCGACGATCCTGTGAGCCGCCAGTATCATCTGCCTGGCTTCGGCCAGCTTCGCCTGATCGTTGGCGTGGACCTCGAATAACGGCTGGCCGGCGTTAACCTCGTCGCCAACGTTGTGATGGATCAGGACACCCACCGCGGGATCGATCGGATCCCCTTTCTTCTGCCGACCGCCGCCGAGGCCAACCACGGCCAGGCCGACCTGCCGGGCGTTGATTTCGGCCAGCACCCCGCTGTGGGACGCCTCCACCTGTTCGATCAGCGAAGCTTGCGGCAGGTTGCCGGGCTCATCAACCCAAAGGGGTTCCCCGCCCTGGGCCTCGACCAGCAGGCGGAACTTGTCCAGGGCGCGACCGTCCTCGAGCGCTTCGGCGGCTAACTGGCGACCGTGTTCCGGATCGTCAGCCGCCCCGCCCAGCGTCAACATATGCCCGGCTACCACCAGGGCATGCTCGCGGAAGTCGGACGGGCCTCCGCCCGACAGGGTCGCGATCGCTTCCTTGACCTCCAGGGCGTTGCCGACGGCCCTGCCCAGCGGCTGGTTCATATCCGACAGCAGCGCCACAACTTTGCGCCCGGCATGGTCACCAATTTCGACCATCAGGCGGGCCAGCCGCTCGGCTTGCTCCTGGTCGGGCATGAACGCGCCCGACCCCAGCTTGACGTCGAGCAAGATAGCTTGGGCGCCGGCGGCAATCTTCTTGCTCATCACCGACGAGGCGATCAGGGGGATGGAAGGGACCGTTCCGGTCACATCGCGCAGGGCATACAACTTGCCATCGGCCGGCGCCAGGTCGGCGGTCTGGCCGGCCAGCACCAGCCCGATCTGGTCGAGCTGCTGCAGGAATTCCTCCATCGTCAGATCGACGCGGTAGCCGGCGAATGATTCCATCTTGTCGAGCGTCCCGCCGGTGAAGCTCAGGCCCCGGCCGGACATCTTGCCCACCGGCACACCGCAGGCGGACACCACCGGCTCGGCCACCAGCGTAGTTTTGTCACCAACGCCGCCGGTCGAGTGCTTGTCAACGGCAATGTCGACCAAGGCCGATAGATCGATTTGGTCGCCCGACTCGGCCATTGCGGTTGTCAGGTCGGCCGTCTCGCGGCCGTCCATCCCCTGAAGCAGCACGGCCATCGCCCAAGCCGAGGCCTGGTAGTCCGGGATCTCGCCGGCGGTGAAACCCTCGATGAAGAACCGAATCTCTTCGGTCGACAGGCTATGGCCGTCGCGTTTCTTTTCGATGATGTCGATCGCGCGCATGCGTTCGGCCCTCCTTGGGCGATTATACAAGCAGGAAAGAGGGGCCTGAGCGCTGGGCACAAGGCAATCAGCCGTCAGGCATCAGTTGTCAGCTCCGGGCACGCCACGGCGTGCCCCTGCGGGTAGCGGCTGGTTCACCCTTCGTTTTTCTCCAAATCCCCAATCCCTAATCCCCAGTCCCCTGTCAC
>DASWJQ010000147.1:0-8908 GCA_036397095.1 Anaerolineales bacterium | reverse complement strand
CTTCCGCGCTGGTAGGCGGTCTGTTGCTGGCGTTGGCGATCGTAGGTGGGCTGGCGCGGCGCGGACGGCGAGCCATCAGCTAGGCATTCCTCGCAGCGGACCGCACCATACAGTTCAAGCCACTGCCGACGACCTCTTGTCACCGGACTCCCTTCCACGCTCGACTTAACGATACGCCTTGCGTCTGGGAGCAACCCGCTGGGTTTCGGCTCCCCCATCCCACCTTTAAGCATCTTGTCGAAACAGCCATGTCACATGCCTCCTGTCACGTCTCACAAACTTCCAACCCCGGCTCATCTCACGCTCCTCGTTCCTTCCCCCCCTGCATCTGCTGCCCAAGCGGTCTGGCTGCCTTCGGATACACTGAGGTCTCAAGAGCGGTGGAAAGGGAAGGCGATGGCAACCGAACTGGTTAGGGTCAACCGAGCTCCGGTGATGACTTTGTGGGCGGCGGTCGTGGCCGAGCGCAAGGGATTCGATTGGCCGGAAGCCCTGACGCTCGGCAAGAGCGTGGCCGGCTTGAACGCCCAGGCCAAGGGCCAACGCCTCGGCATCTTCACCCCGAGCGAGAAGCAGGCCGGCGAACGCGGACGGCCGCCAGCAGGTGAGAACATCGCCGTCAATCTGCTAGGGCGGCAGGTCCCGGCGGTTAGCCAGGATGATGGATTGCGGGCCACAAACAAGGGTCAACCCATTGATCCGGCCAGTGTCGAGCGCTATCTGGAAAAGAAGTTTGGCGAGGCACTTGCCGCCGTCCGCCAGGCGATGACCGAGTTGGCCGATTCGAAATCGCCGGCGGAACTGGATGAACAAGCCTATGCGCTGTACGAGTCCTTCCGGCCCGAAGTGCCCAAGGGCAAGAAGGGCTGGGGCGCGGCCGGCGATCTATCGCTGGCCAAGATCCGAGGTCTGGTCTAACCGGAAGACGGCCACCGGCGCCTTTGCGCTAGCGAGCCCACCGGCGCCCGGCGAATTGTCTCTAGCGCCAGCAGGCCACTCAGCCAGGGGCGCTCGGAGACATCCTGCCTGTCCGCACCCCTCCCACCGCAGCCGTCGTCAAAGACCCCGGAACAGGTTGCCGATCAGCAGCACGAAGTAAGCGGCGGCCATCAGGGCGAAGGCTGAGACAGAGACCGATAGTGTGCCGGTAAGCACGAGCAGCGCCAGCACTGCCAGCAGAATGGACAGGGTAAGCACCCAGCGTGTGGGCGGCGTAACGCTCCAACGGTATCCCCCTCGCCCCGCAAAACCTACCAGCGCCACCAGCAGGGCCGCCCCGATGATCGCCCAGATCACGGGGAACCCGACTCCGCCGACGTTGACTTCCAGGAGCGTCGGCAGACCGAGGCTGCGCGCCAGCCAGGTTCCGATCAACGCACCGACGAAACCCAGAACCACGGCAAGCAAGAAACCGCCTTGGCGGTACCCGCCCAGCGATTGGCCAATCGCGCCGGCCACAGCGGCGATAACCAGGAGAATGATCAACTCGACCAACGTCACGGGTCACTTGCCTTTCTTTTGACAGGGAAACGAATCCTCACTGTAACCTGCAATCTATTGACCGTCCACACGATGTGCCCCGGTTAGAGGATTGGTTGAGGCCTCGGCATCGATCCTTTCGGACCAAACTGGGGAGCTTGGGATTGGGGAATGGGGCCAAGAGATCGGTGACATGTGATGGGTGAAACAGGATACGGGAGAGCAGCCACAATTGAGGTGTGAACCAGTTTGGGGGAATGTCGCGCGACCCGCAGGGATCTCAGCGTGAACGAAGGAACCCAGGGAGGTCAGAGGGGAGCTGCATGGGTGGAGTTAGACAGATGGCTCGGGCCTCGGCCCCAGATGTTTGCGAACTGCCTACATTGCCAGCAACAGGACATGCCGCGGAAGTGGCAAATCCTCCCCATCCCCCTTGAGGAGTGCCTGCCGGGGGGTGAAAAGGGACTAGGCTGCCCTCAGTCCTTCCAGTTGGCCCCTTCCTTGACAAACGTGCCGTTGCGCAGCTCGTGGATCGCCTGGCGGATCTCATCCTCCGTGTTCATGACGAACGGGCCATAGGGGAAGATCGGTTCACCGAACGGCTTGCCGGCCATCAACATGAAGCGGGCGCCGTAGGGTCCGGGCTCCGCCAGCAGCTGATCACCATCATCAAATACCAACATCTTGGTGGCCTCGATTGTGGCCGGCTCACCGGCGAACCCGGCCGACCCCTCGAACAAGTAGACGATCGCAGTGTGCCCGGCCGGAACCGGCACCGTGAACGAAGCGCCAACCGGCAGGCTCACATCCATGTAAACAGGCCTGGCCGCAATCTCGGCCACCGGCCCCTGCACCCCCTCAAACTCGCCTGCTACCAGCCGCACCTCGACACCCTCGCGTTCGATGATGGGGATGTCCGCCTGGGCGACCTCCTGGTAACGCGGCGTATCCATCTTCCTTGCTTTGGGCAGATTGACCCACAGCTGGAAGCCGCGCACCCTGCCCTCCGGCCCCCGCTTGGGCATTTCTTCATGCAGAATGCCGCTGCCGCTGGTCATCCACTGGACGTCGCCAGGACCAATCACGCCAAGATTGCCAAGGCTGTCGCGGTGGCGGGTATTGCCCTCCAGCATGTAGGTGACCGTTTCCAGGCCTCGATGGGGGTGCATCGGGAACCCAACGATCGGGCCTTCGATCGGATCGTTGAACGCGAAGTGGTCAAACAACAGGAATGGATCGAACGGGTGCTCACGGCTGGGGCCGAAGGAACGCAGCAGCCGTACGCCGGCGCCTTCGATCGCAACCTGCGGCTCTAGGACCTCTTGCACCTTGCGCTGTTTTTGTTCCATACGATCACCGCCTGGGAGAATACCGTCGAGGCTTTTATTCTACCCAAACCGGCACTTACGGGGCGTCATTCTCGCTGCCTCTCGGCCTGACCAGGTACAAACCGATGGCGGCGGCCACCACCCCAGCGCCCGCCCAGCGCAAGTCGCCGGTCATGAAACTGCCTGGCAAGATGTTAATCCCTTGCAGGATCCAAACGGCCCCCGTGAAGAGCAACAGCACACCCAGAACAGTCGAAAGCAGCCTCATATCACCTCCCATTTCGAAAAGGCTAGACCCGTTGCTCACTTCCGCCTCCCGCCCGGGTCTTTCACAACTTTACCCGATCGTTTCCAGCACACGGTCAGGCACACCCTGGGCCAGGGGATGTGTCGAACAGAGCGGCGTGGGGGGATCGAGGCTAACGGGAATGCCCTTCGAATTCGGCGGCGATCTGCAGGAATTTGTTGACCACCTGCGGGTCGAACTGGTTGCCACGCCGGAGCTGAAGATAGCCGTACACCTTCTCCGGGGGCCAGGCTTTGCGGTAGGGCCGGTCAGAACGCAAGGCATCCCAGACGTCGACCGCGGCGAAGTTGCAGCTTGTGCCAACCGGACAAGATGGGTAGGATGGTGTGATCCAAACAAGGGATACCCTCGCAGCCTCATTCCCAACGCACCAGCCCAGGCAACCCCAACCCGCTGGGAGAACCGCATCGTAGTATGTTGAGACCGCGCATAAGTTCTGCCCTGGTCGTGATTGCCATGGTGCTGGTTGCCTGCCAGCCGGCGCCACCTAGCGGCCCGCCGCCGCAATCGTTCGGCACGTCGGTGTTTGCCGTGGCGGCTGCCAAGTTCCCCAACGAGGCAATCGATGTGGTTTTTGCGCCGGATGACGATTACGGCGACATGAACAATGTGGCCGACCGGCAGGCCTTCCTGGACGATGTCGATGATCTAATCCAGCTAGGTTTTTCCATGAACCAGGGCTGGTCGCTGAACGCCGGCGTGGTCAACTATTGGTACCTGACCCTGTCGGGGGACGTGCAGCCAGGAAGCGACACCTGCCCCTCGGTCACCTGGCCGAGCCTGAGCGACGCCGCCTTTGCCGAAGTCATCATTCTGCTCCACACCAACCCGCTGCGCGATTGCGCCTGGGGCAGCCAGGTGACGTCCGAGCCGACCAGCTACCGGACGGTGGTCCACGAGGCCAGCCATGCCGTCTTCGGCTTGCCTGACGAGTATTGCTGCGATGGCGGCTATTGGCATGCGCCGCCGGTGCTGTACAACCTCGAGAATAGCTGCCTGACGGATGGCGTCACCAGCGGCTGGCGCGACTGCGACTCGTTTACCGACACCGATGCCGACGAATGGTGGCGCTCCGAGGACAACAACTGCGACATCATGAATTGTGTCAGTGGCGCCGTACTCGAGTACGGTCCGGCCGACTGGGTCATCGTCGAGGGCGTGTTGTCCGGCCTGCCCAATGCCGGCATCAATCCACCGTCGGTGTTTGCGCCGGCGGAGTGGCCGTAAGGCGGGCCGAGCATGCGTAGAGTCGTCTTCGGGCTATTGATCTTGCTCCTATTGGGCTTGCTCACTCTGGTCGGTGTCTGGCTCCTCGGCGCCGGCTTGCCTGGCGGGCAGGGACCTTCCGCTGCCGACCTGAGACCGGCGCCGACGCCGGATGACGGACGTCAGATTGCGGTGCTGCAGCTGCGGGTGGTGTCGGACGCCGCCGGCGAGGTGATTGGCGTTGAGATGCAGCAAGGTGAACAGCGGCCAGGCTATGGACCCAACGTCGTCAACCGGCCAGGGCCGTGGACCGTGCTGTTGACCAGCGGCGCTTCGGAGGCGCTGCGCTACGGGATCCAGGATCCTCGGCTGGCCCGGGTCGAATCGGATGACCCATCGGCCCCGCACGGAACGTTGTTGGACCCCGACGTCACTTTCGAGCTTGTGGTGCCGTTGGCAACGGCGGAGGGGGAGCCGCTGGCTGTCGACATCATTCGGTTGTATGACCGGGATGGGCGATTGATTTTCGCGGCTGGCCTGCGCGACCGAGAGCTTGTGCCGCTCCCGGTACGACAGCTGGAATAGGGGCGTTCCACCCTTCTTCCCCTGGGCGGAGAACCGGTCCGCCGCCAATCGACGGCCCGGCTGGCCCTGATGTCAGCCTTTCCCTTAAGGGCTCAGCTAGCTGGGCCTCGCCCAACAGTTCGACAGGGCGGGCCAATCTCATAATTTACCATTCTCTGAACCTCCGTATTCCGTATTACCTATCACTTATCACCTATCACTTTTCATTGTCCCAATCCCCAATCCCGAATCCCCAGTCCCTGCTCTTGACTCCCTCCCCAACCATGCTAAAGTGGACCTAGGTCGTCCGGTTCGAAAAAGGCCGGGTGCAGGGGGGACCTATGCAAGAAGGGCGGACTTCTATCGCAGCGGCGGCCGTCGCTGCGTTTGCGTTAAGGATCGTTGGGCCGGCTGAGGCGGATTGCGGCCCGACGACCGACCCGAGCTGCCGGCTTACGCCGCTTCCATCAAGGCAGGTCAATCCCGACGCCGCGCTGGAGGCGGCTCTCTCGGAAGGCACCGCCGCCGGCGCCCTACGCCCGGTCGGACCTGGTGAAAGTCCCTTCGTCTCGGCCGGTTCCTTCACCGGTTCGAGATCGGAGATGAGCCAGTCAACCGGCGACGCAGGACCGACGGCCATTGGTCAGCGGTCCGCCGTCGAACCTCCAGCATCCACCGTCCACAGTCCATCGTCCTCCACCCCAACCTTCCCGACCCTTGATCTCACGATGCGCTACCAGACTCCGGGCGACGTGTCGTGCGGCGTGCTGGCACTCGGGATGCCGCTGGACGGACTAGACGGCCAGGTGTCGAGTTCGTCGGCGCTGCTGAACTCCTTGCGCGGCGAGGCCATGCTCTACGACTTCGGAACGGGTATCGAGGAGCTGGCGTATGCCCCTGCCACCTATGGCTATGCGCAAGCTCGGCCGGTCGATGACTTGGCGATGGCGGACTTGCAGGCCGAGCTGGCGGCTGGTAGACCGGTGGTGGTGGCGTTGGGGCCGGAGGGGGCCGGTCACTTCGTCACCATCACCGGTCTGTCCGCCGACGGCGGTTCGGTTGCGTTCAATGACCCAACGCTCGGCCCACTAGTGGCAAGCTAGGAGTCATTCGAGGCGCGCTGGTTGCTGCAAGGCAGCCGTGGGGTGGCGTTTAGGGCCGGTGTTGGCGCTGCGGATCAGCCGCTGGAATTACCGGCCCTGGCGCTGTTGGCCGGGGCCATGGCGCTCGTCTCGACCAAACTACTTGTTCGGCGGTGAAAGGGATTTGGGGTGCGTTGACCGTCGGGGGCAGCGGCGGATCGGCTAGGGTCGGACATGGTCCAAAGCCGACCTATTCTACGCTACTTAGCAAACAGCCATTGGCAAAGTCCACCACCACGATGTAGCCAGACGTCGCCGCGCTCGAGAGAAAACCGAGGGCAAGCTCGACGTCCCCGCCGGCCAGGACGGTGCGCTCGTCGGCCGCCCCACGCCAGCCGGTTTCCACCACAGCCGGCGAGGCCGCCTGACTGCCAGACCAAATCTCGGTCCCGGCCAGCGATATCGACTGCCAGGCGCCGTTGCCGCCGGGCCAGTCGAGAGAGACACGGCTGATCTCAGCCGCCTCAAAGCTTGCGTTGTTGAGCGTCCAACTGACCTCGTCAGTGCCAATTACGAAGTCCCCTATGGTCAGAGCTTCACAGGCTGAACTGACCGGCAATCCACCCGGCGGATCGCCGCCAGCGCCGGGTCCGCCTGGGCCTTCAACGTCTTCGGGCGGCTCGGGCGTCGGGACCGGCGACGTGCGCCGGTAGGTGCTCGTTTCGAAGGGCGCCCTTCCACCGGTGAAGGAGGTGAAGGTTGTCTCGGTGCACTGGACTTCCCAGATTTCGCTGCTGGCACCGTCCGAAGGAACAGCTATTTCGATTGCGCCGTCAGCGGTAGTCATGGTCAGGCCGAGGTTAACGACCTGGTTGGAAACGCTCATATGGGTTTCGTCTACCATCGTGTAGTCGGCGGTGGTCATACCGGATACGCAACCGCGGGAGACGCGCCCGTCAGCCACAATCGTGGCGCAGGCATCGCGCGGGAAGAGCGAAATCTGGCCTGGGGTGTCCTCGCCTGCCGGCGTGATCACCAAGTAGCGGGTTCCGGACACGTCGGTGACTGTGCCCATCCCTGAGACGATCTCGGTCAGGATCCGGTGCGCTTCGTCCGGATCCTGCTCCCAGGTGCCGACAACGCAAGTTGCACTTAAGTCGGTCGTAGGCGGCGAGGCAGGCTGGCCGCCTAGCCCAAAGGCCGAGCAGGCCAAGGTGGACAACGTGAGACCAAGGAACAGCCGTACCATGGCTGACCTGTGCAAGATACGCCTCCGTGATTGAGGATGGATTGCGTCTAGTATTCCATGAGTGCGCGGGGAGCGCCAGCAAATCGAGGTTTGGATGGCTTGGGGGACCCGGACATTACTAGCGTGGCATTGGCCTGGTTGCCAGGTGAAAGGCGAACGAGGGCCGGTCACGTGGGTTCAGTGGGTTTTTGGGGGGGCATGCGGGATGCCCCGCGGATGACAGGGCGGCTGGCGCGTCCGTGCGTTGAACCGCGTGGCTGCCTACACTTGCGCCCAGCGCTGGACGATCGCCGCCGTCTGGTCTACCGCTTTCTCCATGCCTTCCACCAATTTGAACTGCGTCCGACAACGACGGAGATTGTGGTCTGGCGCGCGCGTCTTGAAGTAGATGTCTCCCTGCAAGTAATCCGCCAAGAACCGCATGCCGCACTCCAGGGTCATCAATTGGGCGGCGAACGGAAGCAGGTCAACCTCTTCCTGTTGAAGGAGGCCGCGCGTCGCTTCCAGGTATCCGCGCGTGAAAGGCTCGAAGATCCGTAGGTCGAACTCGACCCGGGAAAGGTCACGCTCGTCCTCGGCGCCGGTGGTGGCGAGCGAGCGAATGGAATCGCCGAAATCATAGAGGGAAAGGCCAGGCATGACCGTATCAAGGTCGATGACACACACGCCCTCCCCGGTGTGGTCATCGATCATTACGTTGCTGAACTTGGTATCGTTGTGCGTAGTGCGTTGAGTCAGCCTTCCGGCCGCCAGCAGGTCGACAAGGACACTCATGCGGTCGCTTCGCTGCAACACGAAGTCGATTTCACGCCGAGCCGAGCCCGCCCGGTTCTTGACATCCTCCTCGGCAGCCTTGGTGAAAGTTTCGAACCTCTTTCTCGTGTGATGGAAGTCCGGGATTGTCTCAATAAGCTCGTCGGCCGGGAAATCACTCAGCAGAAGCTGGAACCTACCGAAAGCCCTGCCTGCTGAGGTGACATGGTCAGGATCCTCAACCGCCTCGTACGTCCTCGCCCCTTCAATGAAGACGTAGGCCCGCCAGTAGTCGCCTGCCTCTGTGCGAATATGCGATCCCCCATCTAAGGCGGGAATCAGGGTCAATGTCTCCCGAGAAGGATTTCCCCCGGCAGCTTCGATCTTGCGCCTTAGGTGGGCCGTGACAGCGACGATGTTGGCCATCAAGCCTTCGGGGTGCTTGAAGACATTGTGGTTGATCCGCTGGAAGATGTATCTCTTTCGTATGCCATCCTGCTGGTAGACGGCCGCGTAGGTGTCATTGATGTGCCCCATCCCGTAGGGGCCCGCCGAAATGAATTCACCCTTGATGGCGAACTGGCGGCCGATCTCCTCCAGATCCGTCGCCATTTACACCCCCCACAGACTACGGGGATATACCCCTGCTTTGATCAGGTCGCCGATGCGTTGCCGCGCACGTGGCAAGTCCTCACGATAAGTTACGCCGAACCAGGTTTCCTGGGTTGGTAGAACCCTCACCCTCGCCTTACTCTGCAGAAGGAGCTGATTGACGAATTCGGGTAGGAAGAACTCGCGTTCAGCGAGCTCCGGATCTCCCGCAACCAAGAAATCGCGGAAGCCCTCTTCGAGGTGCTGGAAGAACAATGGGGGGAAACCCCACATGTTCAGCGATGCCAGGCTGCCCGGGGGTATCGGGGTCCAACGGCCGAGAGCATCT
>DASWJQ010000146.1:0-2002 GCA_036397095.1 Anaerolineales bacterium | reverse complement strand
AGCTCATGCTCGAATACTTCAACGGGCGCAATCCGAACGGCCAGTTTTACGACCGGACGCTGGAGTACATCGGCCTCGGCACGCACGTCTATTTCTGAGAAATTCAGAGCCAGAACTTTCGAGCAGCGATGAACCCCCCTAAGAGACCCCTGGGCTTCGAAACTCGAGCGGCAGATAGCTTCAAGTTGTTGCAGGGGCGGGCGTAACGGAAGGCTGCTCGCTTAGCAGGAAAACAATTATACCGGCAAGGACCGCCAAGCCCAGCGAGCTGAACCATATCCAATCATAGCGTGCGTAGAGGTCGAAGAGATAGCCGCCAAGGAAGGCGCCGATGGCCCCGCCAATGGCATGGCCGGCCGAGATCATTCCCATGGCGAGGCCCATGACCCTGAGTCCGAGATGGCTGGCGACCAAGCTAGCGGTGATCGGGACCGTGGCGTAATCCACGGCGCCAAACAGTGCGGCGAAGATGAACAGCGTCTCCAGGCTCGCGCCCACGTTTATCAGTAGAATGAAGGTGAGCGCCCTCAACATGTAGATCGTTCCCAGCAGCAGGGGTCGATTCATCCGATCCGCCAACCATCCAGCCGCGATCATCCCCGCCATATTCACGGCCGAAAGCACACCGTAAGCTGTCGCGCTCGGCAGCGGAGCGAAGCCGCAGAACGACGCGTAAGGCAGGAAATGGGTCTCGATGACGCCCGTGGTCGTGTAGCCACAAAGCAGATAGCTCCAAAACAGCGCGTGGAAGGCGGGCCGTTTGATGAGGGTGACCACGTCAACTAGAAGGCTTGTGTCCGTTACCGGGTTATACTTGGTCTTGCCTGCTTTGGGGCCTGGAGTGGCCAATAGCCACCAGAGCACCGGAACCAACAGCATTGACGCAAGCCCCAGCCCGGCAAAACTCCAACGCCAGCCGGCAAAGGCAAGAACCGCTGCGATCAACGGCACGATGACGAATTGACCCGCTGTCGCGCCCGAGGTTGCCGCACCGATGGCAAGGCCTTGGTTACGCCGAAATGTCCGGGCAACCGCCGTCGAAACCACATGGGTCGCGACAATCCCGAATCCCACCGCGGAGATGAGACTGTAGGAAACCAGGAAGACGAGCCGGTTGCTGGTCAACGCAACCATGAAGCAGCCAGCCGAAAGGGCGGTGAGCCCCACCGTCAGGGCGACACGTGGGCCATATCGGTCAACCAATCGTCCCGCGAAGGGGGCAATCCCCGCCATCACGATCAATGCCGCCGCGCCCGCGCCAGAGACGAAACTCCGGCTCCAGCCAAGCTCGCTGTCCCACACTGGCATGACCAGGCCCAGAGCGGCCCTGGCGGAGAAGGACAAGGCCAGCGCCAGGAAGCCGAAGCCCACGAGAAACCATGGCCAAAGGAAGGAGCGGTCCGGTTGAACTGGCATGGCGAATCACCTTGAGGCTGAAATCTGGTCAGTTCTGAGCCATTGTGCGGGCTGAGAAAAACGAAATCGCTGACGGCTGAGATAAGCTGGGCTAAACTCTCGGCATGACCATTCCCCTGCCGTTGCTGCAAACATTCGTTACCGTGGCCCGCAGCGGGAGCATGAAGACGGCGGCGGAATCACTGGCCGTGACACCCAGCGCCGTGAGCCAACGCGTCCGCGAGCTCGAGGATCGGTCCGGTTGCCGGTTATTCATCAGAGGCCGGACCGGCGTCGAACTGACCAAGGCTGGTAGGACGCTGTTTTCCAAGATCGATCAAGCATTCCTGACGATAGAGGCGGTTCAGACAAGAGCGCCGAGAGCACCCCGATCCAAGCGGCTGGTCATCAACACGGTACCATCGTTCGCGACGACCTGGCTCGTGCCGCGCCTCGGGAGCTTCTCTCGCGTATATCCGGATATTGAGGTCGAGGTCGAAACCGATACGCGGCTCATTGACCCGCGGCGCGAGCCGGTCGATCTCGTGATCCGTCACGGGCTGGGCAAATATCCGGGCCTCAAGTGCATATGGCTCATGGCACCAGC
>DASWJQ010000145.1:0-5238 GCA_036397095.1 Anaerolineales bacterium | reverse complement strand
TGGATTAGGTTGGTTTCGACTGAGAGGTGGGTGAGATGAAGCAGGCCACGCTTGGTGAGGCATTTGCAGCGTTTGAAGCCCAAAGCAACCTGTCGGCCAATTCGCTCGATGCCTACCGCTACGCATTGCAGCAGTTCTGCGCCTATCTCGAGACCGCGCCAATGGCGGCCCGTACCAGCCTGGCCGGTGATGAGCCGCTCCAGGCCATCCTGGGACATCTAGGATCGGCCCCCGAGGACGTCAACCTGCTGCAATGGTTCGTTCACTACCTGGGTCGTGAGGCGCCCAACGCACGGCCACGCCGTGGCAAAGCCGCCAGCGCCGGTCTGGAGCCCGCCACGGTTCGCCTGTACGGCCAGGCCATGATCAGCTTCTTCCGTTTCCTGGCCGACGAGCTGCTGCTGCCCGAAGCCTTCCCGGCCGCCACTGCCCTACAAAAGGCCCGACGCCTACTCAGAACATTTGTTCCAGCCTCCGAGGCCCGCGATGGCGCACCGGAACCGCCGGAGGGCATGGCCGAGTTGATTCGCGCCTTCGACCAACCCGTTGTAGATCCGGAGGCCAGCCCGGAGGAATGCGAGCGCCAGGAGTGTGAACGGCTGCGCAACCGGGCGCTGCTCTACGCCCTGGCGGACAGCGGTGCCCGCGTGTCGGAGGTGCTGCGCCTGACGGCCGACCACATCCGGGCGGCCCGGCTCAACGAGCAAGGCGTGTGGCAGGTCCGCGTGCGGGGCAAAGGCCGAGGCCAGGCCGGCCGTCTGGTCACGCTGCGGTTCACCGATCCGACCTTACTGGCCATGCGCGTCTACCTCGACAAGCGGGCCGACCCGGGCGCCACCGCCTTGTTTGTCAGCCATGCCAGAACCCGGCCGTCGTACCGCGGCAGCGACCTATCGGCCAACGCCGTGTGGCGTATGATCCGGCGCACGGCCAAATCGCTGGGCCTGCCGCACATCCATCCGCACGATTTCCGCCACTGGCGGGCGACGCAAATGCTGCAGGAAGGCGTCCCCATCGACCAGGTCCAGCGCTTCCTTAATCACCGCTCGATCCGCACAACGCAGTTGTACGCCAAGACCGCCGAGCAGCAGGTCGACCAGGCGGGCCAGCGAACCAGTCCGATACCGGAGGCTCCGGCCGACTAGCGGCCGTCGACGACCACGCCCGATAGGCGTTCGAGCGCCTTGACCAGGGCGTGGTTGCCTTCACCGCCCAGGCCATCCTTTTGAAGGACCCGGTACAGGCTCTCGGCAATCCCGGTGGTGATCGTAGGGATGCCCAAACGTTCCGCCTCGGCCAGCGCCAACCGTACATCCTTCAGCTGCAAGTCCACGGTGAAACCGGGCGAGAAGTCCCTCACCAGCATTTGGCTGGCCCGGTTGCTCAACATCCAACTGCCGGCGGCGCCTCCGCTGACGGCATCGAAGGTGCGCTGCAGGTCTAGACCCCCGGCCTGGGCGAAGATAAAGGCCTCGCCAATGGCCAAGGCATAGCCCACCACCAGGATCTGGTTAACCAACTTGGCCATCTGGCCGTCCCCGTTGGGCGCAATGTGGGTAATCCGCTGGCAAAACGCTTCCAAATAGGGCCTTGCCCGCTCGAGCGACTCGCCGCTGCCGCCAACCATTGCGCTTAGTGTCCCGGCAGCCGCCCCCTCGCTGCCACCGCTCACCGGGGCATCCAGCCAGTCGAGGTCCCGTTCGGACAGAGTGGCAGCCAGCTGCCGGGTCGCCTGGGGGCTGATAGTGCTCAAATCGACCAGCAGGCCGCCAGCGCCCATGCTGGCGGCCAAACCTCCTTCACCAACCGTGATCGATTCGACCGCGGCAGTGTCGGACACGCACAGCATGACCAAGCTGCAGACCGCCCCCAACGCGCCCAACGAGCCGACTGCCTGTGCACCCGCAGCCGCCAGCAGCTCGGCTCTGGTCGGGTCGCGGTTCCAAACAGCCAACGCGTGGCCGGCCGAAAGCAAATTGCGCACCATGCCAGTCCCCATGACACCCAACCCTACGAACCCTATGCGTTCTGACACGTTGCCTCCTGGCGTGAAACATGCGCGTAGCCTGTTGTATATTCACGATGAAATGGTATGGGTAGAATGAGCTCTATGGTGGCTATGCGCAACAGCCGAACCAATAGGTAGTCGCGCGGGGCAAAGCACGACGGGACGAATACGAAAAGGAACGAGCGCGGGGCTAGCCGTGGGGCTTGGCGCCGAGCTTGGCGCCGAGCTTGGCGTCCGTGAACTGGCCCTGCTCCCAGCAGGCGACGAACGCTTCAACCATGCGGGCGTCGTAGAGTCGGCCCGCCTCCGACACGATCGTCTCATAGGCCAACGTGATGGGCAAGGCCTTGCGATAAGGCCGGTCGGAAGTCATGGCGTCGAAGGTGTCGGCAACCGCCAACAAGCGGGCTTCCTCAGGGATTTCTTCAGCACGCATCCCCGTGGGGTAACCGGATCCGTCCCAACGCTCGTGATGATAGAGGACAATCGGAATGGCGGGCGCCAGGTATGGGATCCCCTCAATCATGCGGGCACCAACCACCGGATGCTCACGCATTTCATCCCATTCCTCGCGGCCCAGCGGACCGGTCTTGGTGAGGATCGATTCGCGGACGGCAATTTTGCCGATGTCGTGCAGGATAGCCCCAAACTCAAGTTTTGATTTGCGGGCGGCGGGCCAGTCCAGTTCTTTCGCCATCGCCTGGCTGTAAGCACTCACCCGCTCCACGTGGTCGCGTGTGTAGAAATCGCGTGCCTCGATGGCATTGGCCAAGGCCAACAGGCTCGCCTTGTAGGCTGCCTGCAGTTGGACAAGTTTGAGTTCATCCGTCCGCTCAATCCTGGCCCGAACCGCCAACAACAGCTCCTGGCTGGTGATCGGCTTGGTTATGTAGTCGTCGGCGCCAAGCGATTTGCCGGCAAAGATGTCCTCACGCGTGCCCCGCGCGGTCAGGAAGATAAACGGAATGCCCGCACCGTCCGGCCGCCGCCGAACCTCCTCAAACAGCTTGATGCCATCCATCACCGGCATCGAGATATCAGACAATATCAAGGTCGGTGAGAAGTCGACCAGCTCCTCGAGCGCCAACTCGCCATTCGATGCAGTCCGCACTCGGTAGCCGGCACCTTCCAGAATGTCCCGCAGCGCGATCAGCATCGCCGGGTCATCCTCGACCACGAGCAGCGAATGTCCATCCCGCGCAAGTGCCTGTAGTCCGTTCGTCATGTTCATCCCGTTTTCATGTGGTTCACGCCATCCATTATGCCGACCAGCGTTGGCAGATGCAACTCACTCGCTGCTCCCAAATGCCGGCTGCTGGTCCTTCGCTTGCAGTGCGGCGTGGGCGCCCCGCCAAGGACGCTTGTGGTCCTTGCCAGTCCGCCTGGCAGCGCCGGTCAAGACTGGCCCCAGGGCAGCCGCCGCCTGGCCCGCCTTCACCAGATCGCCGGTCTTTAACGCCTGGGACAGGTCCAGGTCCGTCCGTGCTGCCCAGCGCCAATCGTGGCGGAAGCGGTCGGCTTTGACCCAGTAGGCGCGACGCTCCCACGCCGCCGCGCTCTCCTCAACGCTCTCGTTGATCTGGCGCAACGCCAGCACAAGGTAAGCGAACAGGTCGAGCTGTTCGGACTGATCCGGATCGGCCGCCGCCGCGTAGCGTACAGCTGCCGACATCTCGGCCATCAGTTTGCGCCTACGGTTGGCGCCGGTCTCGGTCCGGAAGACACGACCCACAGGTGCACCACCCCGTCTCCATCATTGCTACCGTCCGGATTATAGCTTGCCACTGGCGGCAGGTCGCCGTGCTAGAATGCGCCTGGGACGACTTATGATTGAACTTTCGCGACTGGCCCGCTGGGCCGGCACGCTGTCACTGATCGCTGTGTCATTGGCCGCCGGCTTCGCCGGCGGTTTCACCGCGGCCAGGGTTGAATTACGTTCAGCGCTCGAGGCGACCGATCTGCTGCGCGAGGCCCTCGGCCTGCTCGAGCGCAACCACTTCAATGGGCTGCCCGACACGCTGCGCCTGCAGCGCGGCATGATTCGAGGCTTGGTGGGCTCGCTTGGCGACCCCTACACGACGTATCAATCACCATCCCAGGATGAACTCGAGAGCCAAACTCTGCAGGGAGCCTATGGAGGCATCGGCGCCCTGCTCCAGCCTGTCGAAGGCGGTTATGTCCTGGTCCCCTACCCGGACGGCCCGGCCTGGCGCGCCGGCGTGTTGGAGGGGGACCATCTGCTCCAGATCGACGACTTCCGCCTGGGCGCGGACGAGTTGCTGGCCGACATCTCGGCTGCCTTGCGGGGTGAACCCGGTACGTACGTCACCATCCGCATTGCCCGCGGCGCCCAGCCGGACGAGCAGACCTTCGAAATCGAGCGTCAGATCATACCCCTGCCTTCGGTCACTGTCTTCCACCACCCGCAGGCCGACGGCGTGACCGTGGTGGCTGTAACAAATTTCTCTCAATCGACCCCGGAAGAGATTCGACAGGGCCTGCTGGATCCCGCCAATCAGCACACCACGGTCTGGATCCTCGACCTGCGCAACAACCCGGGCGGCCTGCTCGACGCCGCCATTGAAACGGCGGATTTGTTCCTGACGGACGGCTTGATTCTGACTGAGTGGTCTCGCGAAGGCGTTGTAAGTGAACACCGGGCCCAGGCTTCAGCAGACGATTTCGGGGCCCCGCTAGTGGTCCTGATCAATGGGGGGACCGCCAGCGCGGCCGAAGTGGTGGCCGGGGCCCTGGGTGATAATCAACGGGCACCCCTCTTCGGCCAGAGCACCTACGGCAAGGGCTCCGTGCAGTCCATTTATGGGCTTTCGGACGGTTCGAACCTGCATATCACGACCGCCCGTTGGTTCACACCGGGCGGCCGGCAACTTGACGACATTGGATTGACACCGACCGTGCTGGTTGAGCCGGATCCGGCCCTTCCAGACCCGATCATGAGCCGAGCCATCGACTGGCTGCAACAAAACGGCTGGCTGCCATGACGGAGGATGGGATCAAGGTTGTTGCCCGCAACCGCAAGGCCCAGCATGAATATTTCCTCGATGACCGGTTCGAAGCCGGATTGGTATTGCGCGGCACAGAGATCAAATCCATCCGCGCCGGCCAGGTGAGCCTACAGGAAGCCTATGTCGTGATGGAGGCGGGCGAGGCCTGGCTGCTGGGCGCCCACGTTGCCCCCTACGAACCGGCCAGCAGCGCCAATCACGACC
>DASWJQ010000144.1:0-2095 GCA_036397095.1 Anaerolineales bacterium | reverse complement strand
GGATAGAGTTCGGCTAAGGGCCTACGCGTCGTGCGGGCCTTCGCCCGCAAGACATGGCCCGCCAGTGGCCGGCAGTGCCGCAGGGGCGCGTTTTGGAGTGCGGTGACTTGTCACCGCTTTGGTATGGGGCGGGCTTGCCCGCCCCCGCGGCAAGCCGCGGGATACGAAAGCGGCGACCCTTCGACAGGCTCAGGACAGGCAAGTCGCCGCACTTATCGTTCCTCCAGCATAAGCGATAGCCTGCGGAGAGAGGCCCCCGGGCCTCTCCGCCGCCGCAGGCTGTCGGTTATGCTGCCGGCGCCGGCGGGTGGTCCGCCGGCCACCGGACACGCATCGCCCCGGCGACGAATGGCCGCACTCAGCGTTCGACGCTTTTTTGGAGAGCTTCGCGCCGGGGCGATGTGCTTTGGACCTCAACGCCTCACTCAGATGACGACATGCCCTCTGGAGAGGGTCACGTCTTGCGATAAGTACGGCGCGTGTCCAAGGCCGCGTGTCCAGCTTCACAGTCCGCCTCATTCTACCCGGAGTTGCCATGAACCACACCGAATCAACCTTGCCCGACGTGGACACGCCCCCTGGACCCGAGCCCGCGTATGCCGCCTTCGTGGGCATTGACTGGGCTGATCAACAGCATGCCGTGGCGCTGTTGGACCCGCAGAGCGGCACCGTGACGCACGAGAATGTGGCGCAAACGCCCGAAGCCCTTGACGACTGGGCCCTGCAACTGCTCCAGCGCTTCGGCGGCCTGCCGATTGCTGTCGCTCTCGAGCAATCGCGTGGTGCGCTCATCTATGCGCTCATGAAGTACCCCCACCTCGTCCCCTACCCGGTGCCCCCGGCCCGGCTGGCCGCCTATCGCCAGGCCTTCACCAGCAGCGGCGCCAAGGATGATCCCACCGACGCCGATCTGGTCCTCGACTATCTGGTCAAGCACCGCCAGGCGCTGCGGCCCTGGCGGCCGGACTGTCAGCAGACCCGACACCTGCAACTGCTGGTCGAGCAGCGCAGGAAGATCGTCGATCAGCGCACCGCTTTGAGCAACCAATTGACCGCCCAGCTCAAATGCACGTTTCCCCAGGCGATCGACTGGCTCGGCGACAAGATCTACACTCGCCTGGCTACCGACTTTCTGCTCAAGTGGCCCGACCTCCAGAGCCTGCAGCGATCCAAGATCGACACCGTCCGCCGATTCTTCTATGCCCACAATCTCCGCCGTGGCGACATCATCGAAGCGCGTCTGGATCAGATGCGCACCGCCAAACCTCTCGTGGACGACCCGGCCCTCCTGGCCGTCGGTCAGATGACCGTCAAGGCTCTGGCTGGATTGCTCCGCCAGCTCGTCGACACGGTTGCCGGCTTCGAGAAGCAGATCCAGCAGGTCTTTGCCGACCACGACGATGCGCCCATCTTCAGCTCCCTCCCCGGCGCCGGCAAGGCTCTGTCCCCCCGGCTGGCTTGTGCCTTCGGCAGCGACCGCGGCCGCTTCACTCAGGCCCAAGACATGCAGATCTTCTCTGGCATCGCCCCCGTCACCAAACGCAGCGGCAAGACGATGCTGGTGCAACGACGTTGGGCCTGTCCCACCTTCGTCAAACAGACCTTCCACGAGTTCGCCGGCTGCTCGATCGGCCGGAGCATCTGGGCCAAATCCTTCTACGACCTCCAACGCTCGCGCGGCAAGGGACATCATGCCGCCGTCCGCTCCCTGGCGTCCAAATGGATCCGCATCATCGTCGCCTGCTGGCACGCTCGTACTCCCTACGACGAGGCCCGCTACCTGGCCCAACTTCGACTCCGGCGATCACCCCTGTTGCAGTACCTACCGTCCCCCGAATGATTGTGGAGAACCTGTCGACATGCCTGTCGAAAACAATCCCCCAACACCTTGACGGAACAACTCAGATGTCTCCAAACGGCCCGTTCGCGCATCGACAATTTTTTGTCGATCGGAGCCCCCTAAGGGCCTAAGGGACTGAGGAACCCTCACGGACCGGGCCTCCCCCCTCCGTCCCTTGGTCCCTTGGTCCCTCCGTCCCCTTTCCCCGCGCCTTTGCCGCCTCAGGTCGCACGGCTTTCCAGCCCCGCCTCATCC
>DASWJQ010000143.1:0-10358 GCA_036397095.1 Anaerolineales bacterium | reverse complement strand
CACTGGATCAGCAACCGGCGCTCGTACGTCACCGTCACTGGCGGGGCCCGGACGGGACATGTGCGTAAAATGCCGCCCTATCTGAGGTGGCCCCTGTTTGGCTTCAGCGTATTGCTGGCTGCCTTCAACCTGCTGCTCTACGGGTCGATTTTCATCGGCGGTCTGGTCAAGACCTGGGGTTATGATTTCACGCCTACCACGCGCAACCTGGCCGCGGTCGTCAACAGCTTTCCGCAGCTGGTGAACTCGCTGAAGGTCTCGGTGGTCGCCGGCCTGGCAGGAGGCGCCTTCGGCATCCTGCTGGCCTGGTTGGTCACCCGACCACAACTTCCCCGGCGCGGCACGATCGATTTCGTAGGCACGCTTATGTACGCGATCCCCGGCACGGTAGTCGGCATCGGCTACATCATCGCGTTCAACAGCGCCCCCTTCTTCTGGACCGGGACGTTTCTCCTCATCATCGCCGCGTTTGCCTTCCGCCGCCTGCCGGTGGGGCTGCGAACCGGCGTGGCAACCGAAAAGCAGCTCGATCCGTCCCTGGAAGAGGCTTCCCTGGACCTGGGCGCTTCGCGGCCGCGCACCTTCGCCCGGATCACATTCCCCTTGCTGAGCCGCGCCTTCCTGGCTGGCGTGATCTATATCTTCATTCGCTCGATGACCGACCTGAGCGCCGCCATCTTTCTGGTGGGCGGCAGGACCCAGGTCTTTACGGTGCGGATGTTTAACGTCATGCTGCGCGGTACCGCCAGCCAGGCGGCGGCCATGGCCGCGGTGCTGATCTTGATTATCCTGCTGGCCCTGGCCCTGCTCAGCCGCGTGACCGGCAAGAGCTTCGTCGACTTGTTTAGGATTTGAGATATGTCTGAATTTACTGGTTTGCAAACCGCTTCGATCAAGCTTCAGGGGCTGACCAAGGATTTTGGCGACCTGCGGGCCGTCAATCAGGTCAACCTGGAAGTCGATCCGGGAAAGTTGGTGTGTCTGCTGGGCCCAAGTGGCTGCGGCAAAACCACCACGCTGCGGATGATCGCCGGCTTCGAGGAGCCGACAGAAGGCCGGATCTTTATCGGCGAACAGGATGTGACCGAGCTGCCGCCGTACAACCGGCCGACGGCGCTGGTCTTTCAGAGCTACGCGCTCTTCCCTCACATGACCATTTTCGAGAACATCGCCTATGGCCTGAAAGCCAGGCGTACACCCCGCGACGAAATTAAGCGCCGGGTTGCCAACGTCATTCGCCTGATGGAGCTGGAGGGGCAGGAGCGCAAATCGCCGCCGCAGCTTTCCGGTGGCCAGCAGCAGCGGGTGGCGCTGGCGCGCGCCCTCGTCATCCGGCCGAAAGTCTTGCTGTTCGACGAACCGCTCTCCAACCTGGACGCGCAGCTCAGAGTCCGCATGCGGACCGAGATCCGCAACGTTCAGCATCGGCTGGGGATTACCAGCGTCTATGTGACGCATGACCAGGAAGAAGCCTTCAGCCTGGCCGACGTGGTGGCGATCATGAATGAAGGGCGATTGGTCCAGCTGGGCACCCCAATCGATTTGTATCGAACGCCAATGGACCCGTTTGTGGCGCAGTTCGTAGGCCTTTCCAATATCGTTCCGGCCGAGCTGATCGAGAACTCAACCGACGGGGGGGCAGTGTTGAGAGTGTATGACCAGCGGATCCGCTGCCAGAAGCTGCCGGCAGACGCACAAGGGAGCTTGTCTGTCGTTCTCCGACCCGAAGCCCTGGGACTCACCATCGAGCCAAACAGCGGGGTGGCGGCCCGAGTCGTCGGTCTGTCCTATATCGGGCCGATCGTACGCTACGAGCTGAAGGTGGCGCAGGACGATTCGGACCTGACCGTGGATGTGCACAACCCCTCACCCGAGCAATTCTACGAAGAGGGAGCGCAGGTCTCTGTACTGCTCCCCGAGGAAGTCCCCTCAGCGCTCTCCCCGGGACGGTCGACAGACAGGCACCCTGAGACCGCGTGAGAAGGAGTGCTGAACCCGGCGATGCGTGAGAATTGGATCCGGTCGGTCTGTCTTGACTTCGGCGATACGCTGGCAGACGAGTCCACCGAAGTCAAAGACGAAACCGAAACCACCCAGCAGGCCGAGCTGATTCCGGGCGCGGCAGAAGCGCTTCGAAGCCTGAAGCGGCGCGGCTACGACCTGGCGCTGGTGGCCGACGGGCGGCCGGGTACCTATGAAAACGTGCTGCGACAGCATAAATTGTATGACCTGTTCGACGTCTTTTCGATCTCCGAGCTGTTGGGGGTTGAAAAACCGCACCGGCGCATGTTCGAGCATGCCCTCCACCAGCTGGGCATCCCGCCGGAGGACTACGGCCGCGTGGTGATGGTCGGCAACCGGCTCGAACGCGACGTGCGCGGTGCCAATCTGCTGGGGTTGACCAGCGTCTGGCTCAACTGGTCGCCCCGCTATGGCAAGCAGCCGGCCGATGAGCACGAGGTCCCGGATTTCGAGATCCAGAGCCCGGGGCAGCTCCTCCGTGTGCTGGACGAGCTGGAACGCAGGGCCTCCCCGGCGGGCGACGCTTGAGCGCGGCCGCGTTCCGCTCTCAGTCGAAGAGCACGCTCAGGCTGTCGGGCAGCTCGGCCAGGTAGGTTTGCGCCTGCGAGCTGTTATCGCCCGGGTCGCCGCACTCGAAGGCCATCCATCCTCGATATTCGATCGCAATTAACGCGTTAAGCGCCGCGCCGAAGTCGGTCGCGCCCTGGCCCGGCAGCCTGCGGTTGCTGTCGGCCAGGTGCACGTGACCGATGTGATCGGCATTGGCCCGGATGGCGGCCGGGATATCGGGCTCGTCGAGCGCCATGTGGAACAGGTCGGCCACGATGCCGAGTTGGGGGTGCGGCAAGGGGGCCACGACGGAGGCGGCATCTCGCAGGCGCACCAACAGGTGCGTTTCATAGCGATTGACCGGTTCTACCCACAATTCGACCCCGGCGCGCTCGACCTTTTCGAGCAAGAGCTCGATTTGCGCAGTCAACAGGCCGCGCTCAAGTTCGACGGCGCTTCGATAGGGGGCCAAGTCCGGTAGTAAGGGGCCGAAGAAGTGCGGGACGTAAATCACGCCGGCGGCCCCGATGCGCCCGGCCAGGTCGATGGCCTGCTCTAACTCGACCACGGCCCGCGCCCGCTCCTGTGGGTCCGGGTCCAGGAACCTCGAGCGGCGTCCGTGGTTGACCGACGACGCCACAACCCCGTCGCGGCCTGACAGCCGGGCGATCTCATCGGCCTGGGCCGGCAGCGAGGCGCTCCAGAACTCGATCCCGCCGACCCCAAGCTCGGCCGCTTGCGCGAAGCGTTCTTCGGGCGTGGGGCCAGGTAGCATGTCCTCCTGCACGGCGACTCTCGGATATCGGGCAGTCATGGCAGCAATCTGTACTCCTTCAGGATGTCCAGCACGCCGGCGCTTGTGCGTTCCTGCGATACGTAATCCACAATCGCCTTCACGGCCGGAACCGCGTTGGCCGGCGCGGCGCTGTGGCCGACCCGTTTCAGAAACGGAAGATCGACGTCCGAATCGCCGACCCCGAGCATCGACTCCGCACGGATCCCGGTTTTCTGGACCAGAAACTCAATGCCCTTCCCCTTCTCGATCCCGCGCGGAAGGATGTTCAGGCAGGAAGTCGAGTAGGCTAGATCCACCCTGGAGGCCAGATCGCCAAGCGCGTTCTCGGTCCAGCGCTTCAACTGACCGGTCTGATCGGGATCGGTAGCGAACAACGTCAGGGTGTAGATTTTGCCAGGCTGGATGAAGGCCCGACCTTCCTTGATCGGACCCCGTTCAAGGAGGGTGCGTACCTCCTGTATGAGGTGGTCCTCGCTGACCTGCGGGTGAGCGACGAAGCGGTAATCGTGAGGGAAGTACAACCCGGCGCCGTTTTCGAAGATCCCGGGCAGGGAGCCGTCGATGACCTGCAGCATCAGCTCCAGGTAGGGGGCCGGCCGGCCGGTGCAAAGCGTGATCGCCGGCAGGCTCTCGTCGGCGCGCGCCGCCCGGTTCATAGCCGCCAGCTGCCCGATGAAGTCCAGGTCCAGCGCCGAGCTTTCGCCTTCCGTGATGACCCCGTCGATGTCCAGGACCACCAGCTCGATTTCAGTTCGAAATTCTCGTTTCAAACCTACCTCCGTACGGTCGAATCAGCCGAATTGTATACAGGATGGGGGAGGGATCAAGCTGACGGTGGACCGCGGACCGTCGACCTCAGAGGGTGAGGAGCGAACGTTAGTCGAAATCAGGAGGAGGACGGTGAAGTGACTAACCACCAAGACACCAAGAAGACCCTGATAAAAATCGGTGATGCACCGGCCCCTTTATGTCCTTCTTTGGGTCTTGGTGTTATTCATCTCTTATGGCCACAGGCAAGGAACCGGCCGCGGTAACCCGTTGCGCGCCCCGCAGTAGGAACCGCCTGCCGGAAAGGCGTCGGTGTAGTACTTGCCGATGAACTGGTCCCCATTGTCCAACATGTGCCATTGGAAGTACGTGTCCTCGCCTTCGTCATCGAACACGCCGCTGGCATCACGCCCGCCGGCGCTGGTCGTGCCCGCCAAGTCCAGGTTCCCGACCGGCGCCGCCAGGTAGCCGCCAATCTGGCTGCCGCTGTGGGTCAGCACCTGCGACATTTGGACAGCGCCGTCGTTAAACCAGATGGTCCACGTGCCGGCCCACAGCCAGGCGGGCGTCGGGCTCGGCGGCGGGGTGAAGACCGGCACCAGGCTGGTGTCGCCGCTGACCTGGGCGTAGCGGCCCCACAGCCAGCAATTGGCCGACGAATTGTTCGGGTTAGCCACGAACCAGTAGTCGCCGGCGGCGTTCTTTCCCAGGATGTCGAGCAGCTGGCCATTGAGGTAGGTGATGACCAGATCATGGACGGCCAGCGGCCCCGTGCGGCAGTGGGTATTCTCGGTCAAGAGGGCTGACGGTGAGGTGGGGATGGTGGCGGCCAGGGTGGCGGTTACGGTCGGGGTCGCCGTGCCCTCGGCCTCGACCGGCGACTCCGGCGCCGGCAGCGGCGCCGTTTGCGTCAGGCCGGCGACAACGGTGGCGTTGTTGGCATCGATCAGCGCCTGGGCCAAGACCGTCGGATCGACTTGGCCCGACGTGCCCGCCGGCAGTTGGCAGGCCAGGCCGGCCAGCAACAGCCCGACCAGGACGCCCAGGATGTGAATACGGTGACCGGCCAAGTTTCCGTCCTCCCGGGAAAGATCAGACCAGTTGGCTGTCAGCGGTCAGCGGTCAGCGGTCAGCGAGATCAAGAGCAGATAACACGAAGGCACAAAGGCATGCGCTGCGCTCGGCGCGCAGTGCTCAGTGCCCCGCGCTGCTCTTCCTCACGGCCACAGACACGGCGACGGGGGCGGCTGGCCGCTGCGGGCGCCGCAGTAAGGGAGAGTCTGGTCGGTGCCCGGGATATAAAGGTTGCCGATGAACTGGTCGCCGTTGTCCAACATGTGCCACCCGAACGTGATCGTCGAGCCGACAAAAGCGCCGCTCACATTGCGCCCAGCCTGGCTGGTCGTCCCAGCCAACGTCTCCGGACCCCCGAACAAAACCATATTGCCGCTGACTTGATCGCCGTTTTGGCTCAACGTCTGGCTGTACTGGTCCTGATGGGAAGCATCAAGCCAGACCGCCCAGGTCCCGGCCCAGTGCCACGACGGCGTCGGCGTTGGCGTTGGCGGCGGCGTGAAGACCGGCACCTGGCTGGTGTCGCCGCTGACCTGGGCATAGCGGCCCCACAGCCAGCAATTGGCCGACGGGTTGTTGGGGTTGGCCACGAACCAGTAGTCGCCGGCGGCGTTCTTGCCCAGAATGTCGAGCAGTTGGCCGTTGAGGTAGGTGATGACCAGGTCGTAGGCGGCCAAGGGGCCCTTACGGCAGTTGGTGTTCTCGGTCAGTTGGGCCGACGGCGAGCTGGGGATGGTGGCAGTTGGGGTGGCAGTTTCGGTCGGAGTGGCGCTGGCCGTGCCCTCGGCCTCGACCGGCAGCTCCGGCGCCGGCAGCGCCGCCGTTTGCGTCAGGCCGGCGACAACCGTGGCGTTGTTGGCATCGATCAACGCCTGGGCCAAGACCGTCGGATCGACCTGGCCCGACGTGGTCGCCGGCAGTTGGCAGGCCAACCCGGCCAGCAACAGTGCGACCAGGACGCCCACGACAGGTTTGCGGTGACCGGCCAATCTTCCGTCCTTCCGGGAACGAGGGATGCAACTAGCAACTAGCAATTAGCTATCAGCAAGATCAAGAACAGGTAACACGAAGGCACAAAGGAATGCGCTGCGCGCTGTGCTCAGAGCTCAGCGCCCAGTGCCTCACCTCACGGCCACTGGCACGGCGACGGCCGCGGTTGGCCGTTGCGCGACCCGCAGTACGGCCCGGTGAACTTATCGCCGGTATTGTAGAAGCTGCCGATGAATTGATCCCCGCTGTCCAGCATATGCCACTGGAACGTCAGCGACCGGCCGGGAATGACGCCGCTGACGTCACGCCACCCCTGGCCGGTGGTGCCCGTGAGCGATTCCGGGCCCGCCCCGACGTTGACTGTCCCGCTCACCTGGTTACCATTGAGCGTCAGGCTCTGCGTGAACTGGTCCAGAAACGCTGCATCGATCCAAATGCCCCAGGTGCCGGCCCACTGCCAGGCCGGGGTTGGCGTCAGGTTGGGGGTGGGCGTCGGCGGCGGGGTGAAGACCGGCACCTGGCTGGTGTCGCCGCTCACCTGGGCATAGCGGCCCCAGAGCCAGCAATTGGCCGATGGGTTGTTGGGGTTGCTCACGAACCAGTAATCGCCGGCGGCGTTCTTGCCCAGGATGTCGAGCAGTTGGCCGTTGAGGTAGGTGATGACCAGGTCGTAGGCCGCCAATGGACCCTTACGGCAGTGGGTGTTCTCGATCAGCCGGGCCGACGGCGAGGTCGAGATGGTGGCGGCCGGGGTGGCGGTTTCGGCCGAGGTGGCGGTTTCGGTGGGGGTCGCCGTGCCCTCGGCCGGCAGCTCGGGCGCCGGCAGTGCCGCCGTCTCGGTCAGTCCGGCGACGATGGTGGCGTTCTGGGCAGCAACCAACGCCTCGGCCAAGGCCGTCGGATCGACCTGGCCCGATGTGGTCGTCGGAAGTTGGCAGGCCAGGCCGGCTCCGAACAACAGGCCAAGAAGCGCCGACAGCCGCCGGTGCGACGGCTTCATTTCCACCACCTTTGTGGGCATCGGGGAGCCCCGTCAATATACAGCAAGTCCGGCGCCAGAGCATCAGGTGGCGGGCGGAGATCAAGAGCGGATAGCCCAATGCGAAGCTTTCAGCCCTCGGCAGACACCCAGATCAAGAGCAGATAACACGAAGGCACGAAGACACGAAAGGGTTAAGTCTTGATCCAGAAGTCCTTTCATATCCTTCTTTGAGTCTTTGTGTTACCGGGTTTTCCCTGCCAGCAGACGCAGCCACAGATAGACGGACCACACGTCCAGCAGGATCGCCCCCGGCGCAAAGCACAGCCGGCCAAGGATCTGATTGCCGGGACCCGACACGGCGATGAAGGGCAGGCTGAGAGTTGAGGTGAACTGGCGCTCACCCGGGCCAAATGAGACCCAGGACACGGCCGCACCGAACAGGGTCACCATCAGCGCCGCCGATAAGCCTGCAAACCAGGGCAGATTTTGGCCCAAGATCATCAGCCCGGCCAGCACGAACACCCCGCCGGCGGCCGCTACCACCCAGCGCGGGGCGTGCATACCCGAGTCATCGCCCCAAATGGCCATGGCCACGATGAAGCCGCCCATGGCGACGGGCATCAGTGCGAACAGCTTGTTCTTGACGTCTTCGGACATGGATCGTCAGCAGACCTCAATAGCTCATGAGACAAAGACTCCAAGAGCACAAAACTGAGTCTTGACCTCGCCCTCGATCGCTAGGCCTCCCCTTTGCCCCCCAGGGTCGGAAGAACGCCACGCTCCCTCCCAGGTCCACATGGGCGAATATCGGAATCCAATAACCCTGTCTTGACCTCGGAGATCATCGATCGCGCCGGGCCCTTCCCCCCGACCTCCGATGTCCACATGGGCGGATTTCGGAATCGAAAGGTCCCGTGTGGACCTCGGAGGTCATCGACCGCACCAGGCCCATCACCACCCGACCTCGGAGGTCACCTGAGCAGTTGGCCCAGCGCGGTTTGAATGAGCCAGATGGTGATCGGCAGCATGAAGGCGGTCAGCATGCCTCGCAGGGTGCCCGGCTCCCACGGCCACGTCGGGATACGCCGAAGCACACTCTGTTCCAGATCAAGCGCAAGCATCGCCTTATGAATACCATCCACCCCTGCCAGCCCGCCGCTGTCCACCCCATCGTGTAACTGCTGGGCAGCGGATTCAAAACGCCCCGAGACCTGTGTCAGCAGGCGGCGCTTTTCGAATTCGAGCCGGCGATGCGCCCCGTACAAGGGCCAGAAGAACGTGATGAGCGTGACCACAAGAAAGAAGCCGCCCAGCGCCAGGCCCACCGGTTGTTCGATCAGACCGGGCGCCGTGCCAAACCAGCCATAGTTGTACAGGGCCAGGCCTGCCGCGGTCAGCGCCGTGGTGCGCGAGAACGAGAACAAGGGCGGAAGCTGGAACAAGTTGACGTTGGTGAATTGGCGGTAGATGCGGTCGATCAAGCGCAATTGATGGATGGTGTGGTAAACAAACACCCCCACCACCGCCGTGGCGAAAATACCGCTCACGAGCACCGTCACCAGTACGACTGGATGGGTCGAGAAACCGAACTGCGCCGCGGCCCGCGCCATCATCGAACCCGGCAGCTGCGATTGCACAAAGAACAGGGGCAAGCCCGTGCCGAGCAAGCCGCCGAGCCCGGCGGCCAGCAGCGCCGGACGTGGGGGCAGAGTTGTCAAGCGGTAGGCAAGGTCTTCAAACGATTCGTCGCTTGCCTGGCCAGCACTTTCAAACGTCAGCACGGGTCGAAAGGACTGCAGGGCGCCGGCGGCCGATCGGTCGAGGGCGTGCAGCAGTGCCAGCAGGTAGGCAAAATAGGACTGGGACCACACATGAAAGGCGAGGTAGCGCCCTGGGTTGTAGCCGCCGGTGGCAATCTGGGTCAGTGTGGCTGTTACGAACACGGCCAGCCCTAGCGCCAGATAGGAAAGCCACCACGGCCAGGGCAATCGATCGACCGCCGCTGTAAGGCGGTCGACCCACGAAGGCGGGTAAGGTGGCGTAAACGAAGTTGCGGAAGGCTCCGCCGGAGCAGCATGGCCGGACAATCTGTGACCTCACAGTGTGTGGCAGCGGCGAACTCGCCGATTCTACGGCCATCCGGCCCCAAGTCAACGGCGCCAACAGGCGACTACGGCCGGCTGCCTTGCAGATTGCGTGACTTATGCTCGTGGAGGCCATACCGCCGCCCGACCCCGGGGGTCCCTGGTGCAAGCGCTCGATACGAGGATCGTTCGAACGGACCCCCAGGATCGGTAATAGCGTAGGGGCGACCGGCCGGTCCTATGAAACCGACATGACCTCCGAGGTCCACCTGGGGCGTCCTAACCTAGGACCCTCCCCGTGTGGACCTCGGAGGTCGGGAATGGCCCGGTCTAAGGTCTATCGTCCACGGTCCGCACTTACGGTCCGCCCTCCGCCATCGGCCGGTTCACACTCCCCAGATCATCCTCACCATCACCTGCGGCAGCAGCCACAGGGCCACCGGCAGCAGCAGCGCCGAGCCAAACCCGCGCAACGTGCCTGGTCGCCAGGGCCAGGTGGAGATCGCTTTGAGCTGGTCGTGTTGACTGATTAAGAGCCCAATGGTTCGGCCCAGCTGCTCATTCAAAGCAAATTCGGCTCGATCGACCGCTTGATTGACCGCCTGGTAACAAGCATCCAGCCGCCGGAGCACCTCGGATATGGCTTCCTCCTTGGCTGCGGCCAGGCGGCGGTGAATCCCCCAAAGGGGCAGCACGAATGCCAGCACGGCGGCGGTTAGGGCGGTCGTGCGCGAGAAGGAGAATAGCGGCGGCAGCCAATACAGATTGACATTCGTGTACTGCCGGTAAATACGGTCGATCCAGCGTAGCTGGTAGATGGTGTGGTACACGAAGACGCCGGCAATCGCCGTGGAGCCGATGCCGGTCAGCAAGGCCGTCGTCAGCACGGCCGGTTGCGTCGAGAATCCGAACTGGGCTGCGGCGCGGGCCAACATGGATCCCGGCAGCCGGCTTTGGACAAACAGCAACGGCAGGGCGGTCCCCAACAATCCGCCCAACACGGCCGCTAGCATCGCCGGCCTCGGAGGCAAAGTTGTCAAGCGGTAGTCCAATTCCTCAAAGGTCCTAACTTCCCCGCGCTCCAACTTGTCGA
>DASWJQ010000142.1:0-46562 GCA_036397095.1 Anaerolineales bacterium | reverse complement strand
GCCAACTGCATTTGCTCGGCTGAGACTTCGATCTCGGGTGGCAGGTCGGCTTCCAAGAGCACGCGCAAGCCGCCCTGCAGATCGAGGCCGCGCACGACCTTGACTTCGCGTTGGACGGGGCCCAGATGGATGCCTGGATCGGAGGGAAGGACCAGGTAGACGGCGATGGCCACAACGAGGAACATCAGGGCAATCTGCCACGGCCTATAGCGTTGGGTCATGCAGTCTGCTGCCTCCAGCCGTTACAAAACGAACCGCCCTCCAGATCGCCGGAGGGCGAATAGCGAGATTATACTGCCGCCCTTCCGGGCTGTCCATCGAGCCAGGCAATCGTCTGCTGCAGCACCTGTTCCAGTGTTAGCCCATCGGTCGCCATATACAAGTCGCAATGCCGGCGGGCATGCGCCAGCCGGGCTTGCTGCGCCTCGTAGTCGGCTGGCCCCCAATCGAGGGACTTGCGCCGGGTGCAGGTTTCGAAATCGGCGTCCAGGAAGATGAGCAGTTCCGGCTGGCTCAGCACCTGCCACATGTTGGGAACATAGGAATGCTCCTGCGCGATCTGGCGAGCCCGCCAACCGGCCTGGCGTAGGCCTGAGGCCAGGCTCGACTTGCCGGAGGCGCACGGGCCGACAATGATAATGCCGCCCGTCCGGGGGCGCTTCATCCGGCGGCCTATCCGGGGCCCTTGAACCCGAGCGGCAACTGAAGATGCAGTCGTCGCACCTCGCTTCCGGACGAGGCGACTACGCTGGCGACCAGTACGCTGATATCGTCGACCGGCCGGCCCAAGTCGAGTTCGACTGCTTGTGTAACCAGACGCTCGACCCAATGCTCCGGGTTGGGCTGGCCTTCGGCCATCAGGGCCCGAATGCTTCCGACTGCGTCCATGGGCGTGCCGGCGCGCTGGCCAGCATGCAGCAGTCCATCGGTGAAAACGACGGCGGTCAGTCCGAGCGAAAGGGGGATCTCATGGATGAGGGGGCGGATGCCGCGCCGGATCCCAACGACAGGGGACTCATCATCCAGCAGCTTCAAGTTACCGTTGTCGACAATCACTACCGGCGCCGGGTTGTTGCGAGTAACGACCATGGTCTGGGTCTGCAAGTCGATCGATAGGATGTTGAGGGTGGCCAACACTTTGCCGCCTCGATAGGTGTATAAATAGTCAGACGCCGCCCGGGCGGCGGCCCCATCCCGCACTCCTTCGCCGAGCAGGCTGATGGCCTTGCGGGCGACAACATTCGATAGGGCCTTGGCCGAGCGGCCGCTGCGTTGGCCATCTGCCAGTACCAACGACAGGCCGCCTCCGGGGCGCTCCACCATCTCAAGGGTATCGCCACTCTCGGACGTCGCATACTTGGCGACCTTGGAGACCGCAACCAGAACATCCATCACGGGGATTCTACAGGTGGGGTTGTCGGCTGTCCAATCTGTAAGCCGATGGCAAGTTAGCTCACCTAGGGTATGGGCTAGAGTGAAATCGCCTGAGGGGGGTGCCGGCGCATGGCGCCGGGAGCGTAGGAGGTAGGTTTGATCGACCCATTGGGTACACCGATCGACTTGCCCGGAGTGATCGAGGAGTCGATCGGTCGGGCACGCCAGCAATTGGCGGGTGCCGAACTTGCGACGGTGGCCGAGTACCCGGCGCACCTGCCGACGGTCAGCGGCGACCGTGGCCAATTAACGGCCTTGGTCGCTTGCTTGATTCGAGAGGCAGGTGTCCTGGCGGCGCACGGCGAGCTGCACGTGCGAGCCGACCTGTTGTCGGCCGGTGTGTTGTCGGGCCAACCGAGCCAGCTGCCGGCCGTCCTCTCTGAGGGTGGTCCATGGGTCCACCTATCGATTGGCTTCTCTGCCGCCGAAGGCCAAGAGGCCCGGGCGGCTGAGCTGGGCGCTGCGGATGCCGGCGAGCGCAGCTGGCAATCAGCCGAGTGCCGTCAATTGATCGAGGATAACGGTTCGCGCTTTTGGATAGAGCAAGCCGATTCGGCCAGCTATCGCTTGTGCCTGGCCCTGCCCATCTGGGCGGCCTACGATGTGGGAGCCAATGTCTCGGACCTGCGCCAGGCCGTGGCAACACGCCTGGGCCCCGGCGGCGACCAGGCCCACGCCTTGTTGCTTATGGTGGAAGACCCTGATGTTCGCCAGTCGCTGGCGGGGGATTTGGAAACGGCTGGCTACCGCGTGCTAACCGTCGGCAGCGGAGAAGAGGTATTGTCGGTCGCCCGGCAGGAGCAGCCCAGCCTGATTCTGCTCGACTTGGTGGCTCGGGCTCCAACTGCCTTTGAAGTGGCCGGCATCCTCAAGCACGACCGGCGTACCCGCAACCTGCCGGTGCTTTTTCTGACCTCGGTCGACGACCCTCAGGGCGGCACTAGCATGGGCACCGTCGGCTTTCTGCCCCGCCAGGCGGATACCGGAGCGGTGATTTCAGCTGTCCGTGCCGTACTGACCTCTGGGCTTAACCCATTGTCGCGGGTGCTGGTTGTCGAGCAGGACGAGCGGCTGCGCAACCACATGGTGTTGACCATCCAGGCTCAGGGCTACCGGGTAAGTGAAGCCGGGACGCCCGAGGAGGCAATGGCGCTGGCCGAGCGCGCCACACCGGATGTGGCCCTTGTCAATGCTTCCCTGGCGCAGGAGCGGGATTACTGGTTGCTGCGGGCCCTGCGTTCGACCGCCCGCCGGGCCGAAATCTACGTCATGTCCGATATACTCGACGAAGATGAGGCGCGCACGGCTATGCGTCGTGGGGCTTCAGGCTATTCTGAGACGGGACAACTGCCCAACCTGCTTGACCGCATGCGCAAGCGGCAACGGCCCGACGATTGATGGGAAACCGCGAAGACCCTAAGGGACCCAAAGAATCAAATAGGGAACACAAAGGAATGCTGGTGCCAGCCTTCTGTTGTAAGTCGTAAGCTTTCAACTGCCAGCACGGAGTTGCTGGCTAAGTGCTGACAGGTGTGAGCACGCTTTCCTTTGTGTTTCTAGTTATGAACTTTGTGATCTTTGATACTTCGTGGTTAACCTGGTCCGTGCCGGATCAGGTGACGACGACGGCTGTTCCGCGTCCGATCTTCAACAGCTCATCGTGGCGCACGACAGGCAAGGTCCAGCGGAACAACCATTTGGCCTCGTCTGGCTGCATATTAACGCAGCCATGGCTCATCGGCGTGCCGAAGTTGTTGTGCCAATACGTGCCGTGAAAGGCCACGCCGGTGAAGTGGAAATAGGATACCCAGGGAACACCCGGAAGCTCGTACGCTTCCAGGTTGGCCGTTAGATGGCCGTCCCCCATATGGCGCACCGGCATCTTCTTGTCGACATAGAAGCGGCCGTCCGGCGTGATCGTCGGAATGCCATTGGCTCGCGGTCTTTCATCGGGGATGCCCGATGAGATCCGCGTCCGGAATACGAGTTGGTCCCGCTCAAAGGCTAAGAGCTCCTGGCGGGCAAGGGAGACCGCGATGCGTTTATGGGCCAAGGGCACCTCGGGCGAGATGGGCGTAAGTTCCTTGGGATGGATCGCCCGCAGGTGCTCCGCCCGCGCGTGGTAGCGCACATTCAGCAGGTCGTCGACCAGCCGGTACCAGAGCCGGCCATCGCTGCCCTCGACACAGGCCTCGACCCAAGCCGTCGATTGGTAGTAAAGCCGGTAGAGAGGTGGCGTGGCTGGGTCGGGCTGCCGATAGGTGCGTGTGTAGGGGACGCTGACTTCAAACAACGCTCCGTCAGCTGGCATGTTCCGAACCGGCGTTTGGGGGCGCCACCCGACAAGCTGTAGGTAGCCTGAATGCGCGTAGCCATCGGGGACTTGATACCACAAGGGGTTGTGGCTCGGTCCGTCATCTGCCTGGACGTGCCCTAATAGCGTGATCAGTTCGTCGCGGGTCAGCCGGGAAAGTTGCCTGGCGCGGAACGAAGGTTCCGCGTAAAGGCCGATCCAGTCGGTTGTGACGCGCCCCAGGCCCGCTTGTGCGCCGGGCGGATCGGGTGGCCGGAAGGCCAGTCCGCTGGCCGCCAGTGCGCTCAGGGCCAAGAAATCACGTCGACTTACCTCAGATGGGCGAAGCATTCCGTCCTACCAGGCCCGGCCACCTGCCGCCGCCAACTGGCGACGCGCTAGGCAGCCTCCGTTGTACGAATATCCACGATCTGCTCGACGAGCGGTTCGATCAGCCCCTTGAGTTCTTCCTGACCCATGCCTTCAACCTTGAGCGTAACCAGACCGGTGGCAGTGCTTTCGCCGAGTGCTGTACTGAGCGAAATGATATTGCCACCGTTTGCATGGATGGCAGTCGTAATATGGGCCAATTCACCCGGGATATTGAGCACCGTCGCCGTCAAGCGGACGCCGGCATAGCGGGCGCCGAGGATTTCAAGGAAGATCTTGAAAAGGTCGGTCTCGGTGATCATGCCGACGACCTCCCCATCACGCACGACCGGCATGCCGCCGATCTTCTGATCGGCCATCACGCGGGCGGCAATTTCGACTGGTGTATCCTCGGTCACCGTCATGACTTCCCGGCTCATCAGATCATCGACCGTGATCTTGCTCAGCAAGTAGTTTAGTTCCCAGATACTCAGGGACGTCGCGTCCGACGGCGAGGCGTGCAGCAGGTCGCGCTCCGAGACGATTCCGACCATTCGGCCCTGTTGATCGATCACAGGCATGCGGCGAATGCTCTCGCGCTTCATGAGATTGAGGGCTTCCTGGATCCGTGTTTGCGGCGGGATACTAATCACCGGCCGCGACATTCGTTCCCCAACAAGCATTGGCTACTCCGATAGGTATCTACAAATCCCGTCTGATTATCATTGTACTCAACGGACAACCTGATTCCAACCGGGTGCTTTGCTATAATCGCCGGCTGGATTCATGACGAGGAAGTCAGGCGAGAACCAGGTTTGGCACGCTGGGAGGCGTCGGTGCGTAGCTTTGTCGCCGTCGAGATTGAACCGGAGGCTCAGCGCGCCCTGGCGCAAGTCGCCGATCGACTTCGTCGCCATCTTCCCGCCGGTTCGGTGCGCTGGGTGGATCCGGCCAATATTCACCTGACGCTCAAATTTCTGGGCGAAATCGACAATGGCGACCTATTGCCGATTCAGCAAGTGCTTGGCCCCATCAGCGCGCAAGCACAACCGGCGATCATGACACTGACCGGCGTGGGCGCTTTTCCCAGGCCGCAACGGGCCAGGGTGATCTGGATCGGTCTGGACGAACCGCAGGATCGTTTGGCCCAGCTCCAGACTGCCGTCGAGGACGGTTTGGCCAAGCTCGGGTTCGACCGCCAGGCGAGGAAATTCGCACCACATCTGACCCTCGGCAGGGTTCGACCGGAACTAGGTGTGTCGGACCGGCAGGCCCTGGCCGAGGTCCTCACTCGAGAACGGGCCGACAATCTGGCTGTGAGCTCCATGCGGTCGCTGGTCCTATTCCGCAGTGACCTACGGCCCAGCGGGGCCGTCTACAGCCCCATCGAACGATTTGAACTGGGGACCGGCAACCATGCTTGAGTTGGTAGCCGTCATAGGCGCCGCCGCGTGCACGCCCGAGCAAGCCGCCTTGGCGGAGGAGGTGGGGCAGCTTCTGGCAGAGCGGGGTGCCGCCGTGGTCTGTGGCGGCCGCACTGGCGTGATGGAAGCCGTCTGCCGAGGAGCTCAGCAAGCCGGCGGTCTGACGGTTGGACTGTTGGCAGGAGACGATCCGGCTGAGGCCAATTCGTACGTCGAGATTGCCATCCCGACCGGCCTGGGGGAGGTGCGCAACGCCCTGGTGGCACGTGCGGGCCGGGCTGTGATCGCGATTGGCGGCGGGTACGGAACATTGAGCGAAATCGCATTTGCCCTCAAGTCCGGTCGACCGGTTATCGGTCTGAGCAGTTGGCAGGCGACCGACGGATTGGACCAGCCGGCCGCGATCCGGCAGGCTTCGAGCGCCGCCCAGGCGGTTGAATGGGCCCTAACGAGCGACCTGCGGTAGGATTCAACGAGATGGAAGACCGGGGTTTAGCGCGAGCCAGGCGGATTGTCGACCTTCTCGAAGAGAAGAAGGGAGAAGACATCCTGCTGCTCGATCTTATCGGTAAGTGCTCGTTTACCGACTACTTCGTGATCTGCACGGGTGCCAGCGAGCGTACGCTACGCGCACTGTCAGATGAAGTCCATCAGCAGCTAAAACAGGGCGAGCTTGGCATGGTTGGTAAGGTCGAAGGTGAGGCCGAGAGCGGCTGGATCCTGGTCGATTATGGGAGCGTCGTCCTGCACCTGTTCACCGACGAGGTTCGTCGCTACTACTCCCTGGAGAGTCTGTGGGAGGACGGCAAAGTGCTGGTCCATCTGAAATGAGCTGTCAGTTTCGCACCTGATCCCACCATTCCTTGAGGACAACCGAGGCCGCGCCGGAGAGCGCCAGGTCGGCATGCGGGGTCAGGGGGGTTGACTCAAGGTTGACTTCGATGAGCTGTGCGCCGGCCCGCTTGGCCGTTAGCGGCAGCTGGGCCGCCGGCTGGACCAGCGCCGATGTGCCGACTACCAGCATCGTTGCGGCCCGGCTGCAAGCTTCGGTGGCCCGGTCCAGGACCTGGGGATCAAGTAGTTCCCCAAACCAGACAACAGCGGGTCTGGCGATCGAACCGCAATTCGGACACAAAGGCGGTGATGGCTCCAACGGTACCGCCAGGTCACGCCAGGCCTGGCCACATTGTGTGCAGCGTAGCCCCCACAATGATCCATGCAGTTCAATCACGTTTTTGCTCCCGGCCCGCTGATGCAAACCATCGATGTTTTGCGTGACCAGGGTGAAGGGTTGCAGCTGACGCTCGATCTCGGCCAGGATCATGTGGCCCCGGTTGGGCCGGCAGCCGCCCACCAGTTGGCGGCGCCAGGCGTAGAAACGCCAAATCAGTTCGGGGTCGCGAGCAAAGGCCTCGGGGGTTGCCAGATCCTGAGCCCGGTATTCCTTCCACAAGCCCCCCTCACCACGAAAGGTAGGCACGCCACTCTCGGCCGAAATGCCGGCGCCGGTCAGGACGACGACCGGCGCCTCAGGCAGCTTCTCCCCCATCTCAACGACCCTCAGGACTCGAACAGCCAGGGGTCGAGGGCACGGGTCCAATCGGTAAGCTCTTCGGTTCGGAACCACAGCTTGACCTCGCTGACGGCGGTTTCTGCTGCGTCGGAAGCATGGGTAAGGTTCCGGCCCACCTCCAGTCCGAAGTCGTGACGGATCGAGCCAGGCGCGGCCTCGGTCGGCCGGGTGGCGCCCATCGTCTGCCGGACGGCGGCGATGGCATTGGGTCCCTCCCACACCATGGCCATGACCGGAGCCGATGTGATGTAGTCGATCAGTCCATCGTAGAAGGGTTTGCCTTTGTGAATGGCGTAGTGTTCCTCTGCTAGGGTTCGGCCCACCCGCAAGAACTTAGCACCCACCAGGCGCAGGCCTCGCTGTTCCAGGCGGCCCATGATCGTGCCGATCAAACCGCGCTGGACGGCATCCGGCTTGGCCAGCACCAGAGTTCTCTCCAAGGATTCCTCCTTACATAAAGGGAACTCGGGGAGCGCCCGAGTTCATCCGCTTGCCTTCCGAGCGGTTGTTAGACCGAATCCATGCCGCGGCGATAAGCCTTGATCGAGTCGTCAACACGGCCGGCTTTCATGTAGGCATCCCCCAGTGTCTGCCAGAGCATCGGGGCGCCCTCGCCGGCGCCCGTAGCCGTTTCCAAGTCTTTGATAACTGCCTCGATCTCAGTCTTTTGTTTGATCAGCATGCCGTACTGCGTGGCGGCCCGATTGATGTCACCCGCCGCGAGTGCCTGGCGGGCGCTGTCGAGCATCTCGGTCTCTTCCATGCCCCGGTTGTAGGCCTTCACCGCCTCTTTGGCCCGGTTCTGGCGCATGTACGCGTCACCCAATACCTGCCACAACTGGGGCGAGTCCGGGTCTTGCTCGAGCTCCGCCTCCAGATCGTGGACAACGGGTTCGATCTGCCGCTTGGCTTTGACCAGCTTGCTGTAGGTGCTGGCTGCCTGATCTCGGTCCCCCTGAGCCAGTGCGTGCCGGGCGGCCTGCAGGTCGGGATCGGCCGGCTCGGGCTGGCTGGCGGCGGAGGGCTCGGCAGGCTGCGCCGGCGGTGTGGCAGGCGGCGGTTCGGCCTGGGGCGTGGTTGGCGGTTGCTCAGCCACTGGCCGCTTGGCGACGATCGTCTCGGCGGCCGGCGGCGCTGATGCTGGCGGTTCGGGTGCAGCCGGCTCTTCCTCCGGTTCTAGGGGAACCGGCTCGGCGTGGGCGCGAAGCCATTCGGGAACCTCAGACTCATCATCTTCTGGTTCGAAATAGGCTGGCTCAGGTTCGGGCTCGGTCCCCGGCTCCGGCTCGGCTTCGGCGACGGGCCAATCGGGTGGCCCGGCCGGCAACTCCCTTGGTTCCTTGTCGGGAGCAGGTTGTGGCTCCGGCTCCCATGGACCGATTTCGCCCGGGTCAGTCGACTCCTCTTCGTCCGAGGGTGGCGCTGGCTCGGTTGGCATGGATGGTGGCCATGTCTCTTGGCGGGCGGGCTCGGCCGGGACCTCGGCCGTTTCGGAGGGTGGCGCCTCGCTGACAGTTCCGGGAGCGGGATGGCGATCAACATCGGCATTGATGCCGCGGGTTTCTGACAGTCGATCCAACCACTCGAGACCTTCATCCAAGGATTCGGGCGGGGCTTCGGCGTCAGGAGAGGCCAACTCCGGTGCCGGCTGCTCGGTGGCAGGCTCGGCCGAGGCGGCTTCGGCGGCTTGTTCGGCCGCCATCTGGTCCATCCAGCTGAAGACGCTATCCTCATCGGTCGGCTCAACGTCGGCGGCGCTGGCGGGCTCGGGTTCGGCCTCCGACTTCACCTCAGTTGCCGGATCTTTATCGGTTGTGACCAGGCGGTCCAGCCACGACAGGTCTTCTACCTCGTCGGCCGTGACCGGTTCTTCCATACCCGAGGGGCCCCAGCTCGCCTCGGCCTCGTCGGCCTCCTCTTCCGAGGCCATCGTGAACTCGGGAAGAACGTCAGGCTCGGCCGGGGTCTCGGCGAGCGTGTCAGACAGATCATCGAGCCAGGTGCTGGCCAATTGTTCGACTTCGTCGCCGGCCGGACTGCCTTCGTCGGCGTCTTCTCCCAAGCCTTCCATCCAGTCCGGAATATCGGCAGAAGCCGAGGCTTCGGCCTCCTGCTCCGTGCCCAATTGTTCCAACCACGAGCTGGCTTCCGGCTGCTCGTCAGCCTGTCCAGTGGACAGATCGGCTAACCAGGCATCGTCGGCCTCAGGTTCTTCGGCCGCCGCTACCTCCAGATCCGGCGCGGAGTCAGGACCTGGTTCTTCGTCACTGAAACCCAGCAGCCATTCCGGGGCGTCATCTTCGTCGATTCCCTGTGGGATGGTGTCTTGCTCACCGGACTCGACTTGCGTTTCCCACGGCAGCTCGAGTTCGTCTTCGGGCAACGCCGCCTCGGGGGCCTCGGGTTCGTCGCGGGCGATCGCCTGCAGCCAATCGGGCGGGAGTTCATCCGTGCCGCTTGCCTCCGCGCCGCTAGATTCAGCCGCTGCCTGGCGCTGCAGGCGGGCCAGTTCTTCCTCTTCGGCCTCGGTTGCACCGGCAGCAGCTTCGGCAACTCCCGATAGCCAGCTCGGAGGTCCTTCGGCTTCCGGCTCAGCGGGTTGCGGCAGCCTGGCGCCCCAATTCCCCTCGCTAGGGGCGGACATCCAATCTGGCAGCTCTTCACCCGCGGCTGCGGTCTCGCCCGGTTCGGCGCTGTCGTCTTCGTCTCGTGAGCGATCGCCAAGCCACGTCATGATCGTGCTGGTGGCGCCCGGTTGGCCCTCATCGAGCCAACCGGGTACGTCGGAGGCACCCTCAGGTTCCGCGCCCTGGCTCTCTTCTTCGGCCATCTCGAAATCGAGTGTCTCTTCGGAGGTGGGCTCAACCTCCCGCTGCAGCAAGCTGGCAAGTTCGTCCTCGTCGATCGATTCCTCATCGCTGGGTGCCTGGCCAGGGGCCATGCCCTGGAGCCAACTCGGGATGTCGGCCCGAACCAACTCGACCTCTTCGTCATCCGCCGCCGCTCCCTGGCTGTCGCCGGGCTCGGCGGGCATCTTGCCACGCTCCAGGGAGTCCAATTCCTCGGCCGAGAACGATACTGGTTGCTCGGCGGCCTCCCCAGAGGACTCCTGCCAGCCGGCCTCCTGCATCCAGTCCGGGATGTCGGCCCGCTCGTCGGGGCCCAGTTCCGCCGGCTCATCCGCCGCTTCTGGGCGTGCCGCTGGTGCGGGGGCCGCCGGGCCGGTGTCCTCATCCGGCTCGATTTCACTGAGCCAGGAGGGCAGGGGCCCGGTTGAGATCTCTTCGCCCTCGCCGCCTTCCAGCCCGAGCGACGCGGCCCAGTCGGCCGGCTCGCTCTCCGACGCCGGCAAGGGTTGGCCCGGTCGCCATGACAGGCGTCGGATCTCGATCGTCTCGGCGTCAACCCGGGTGGCATCGGCCATCGGCGTTTCAATGTAGGCCATGTAAGGGTCGAGCTGTGCCAGGCGTCGGTGGTAGGCGGCGGCCTCCTCAATCTTGCCGGTTTCCTGCAGCATGGCCGCCATGATCTTTGTTGCCTTGACGCAGTAAGGCAGTTTCTCGAGGATGTGCCCGCTGACCTCAGCCGCCTCACGGCGCTGATCGGTTTGCCAATACATCTCGGCCAGCAATATCTGCAAATCGGGCCGGTCTGAGTCCTCCTGCAGGGCCGATTGCAGCTCGGCGATCGCTTGTGGGTAGAGCTCGCCGTGGGAATACATGCGGGCCAGTGCGCCCCGTGTAAGGCGAACCTTGTGCGGTTCAAAGCCATCACGACGGCCAATCAACCGCTTCAATTCTTGCTGGATCGCCGGGTTTGCCGGGTTGGTTTCGAAAGCGCGTTCCATGTGCCAGATCGCCGAGTCGAGGTTCCCCTCGTCTTCGCGCACGATCGACATGCCAATATGGGAGACGAAATCGTCCGGCACGGCCGAGAGCACGCGTTGAAAGATATCAGCGGCATCGCCAAAGCGTTTGGCCTCGAGGTAAGCCTTGCCCAGCAGGCGGTAGCACTCAATGTTCTTGGGATAGCGCTGGAGGATATGGCGGGCATGCGCAATGGCCTCGTCGAGCTTCTCCTGCTCGATGAGGGCATCGATTTCCCGGATGTAGGCGCGCAAGGTGAGTTCAGTCATAGCCCTTCACCTTAAGAGTATGCCCTAGTCTAAGTCATTGTGCAAGACAAGCGCCAGCCGGCACAAACCCGGTGGATTAGGGACCTTAGCGCCCTTGGGAATTGCCGAAATGTAGCTCAAGGACTTGATCAAGCAAGGGTTGAAGGAACGGCGCCGGATGTTCCGGCGCCGGCTCGACCTCCGTTGGCGCCAGCCGGCCAAGCAAGGCAGCCAGGCTGGCCTCGACGCAAACCGCCAGGGCCTCGGGATCGTAGCCTCCCTCAAGGATCAGCGCCAGCTTGCCCTGCGCATAGTCACTCGCGACGACGCGTAACCTAGCTACGATTTGATGGAAGCCGCTGGCGGTCAGGCGTAAGCGGGCCAGCGGGTCGCGCCAGTGGGCGTCGTAGCCGGCAGACACTAGCACAAGGTCGGGCCGGAACCGGTCGGCGACCCGGGGCAAGATCTCATCGAGCAGGTGCAGGTAGCCCGGATCGTCAACGCCGGCCGGCAGGGGAATATTGAGGACGGTTCCTTTGCCCGGACCGGAGCCGGTGTCACCCAGATGACCCGTTCCAGGAAAGAGCCGGCGTTGGTGCAAGGACAGGTAGAAGACTGCAGGGTCTTCGGCAAAGATGTCCTGGGTCCCGTTGCCATGGTGGACATCGAAATCAACAATCAGCACGCGCTGTGCGCCCCGACTGAGTGCATGGCGTGCAGCAATGGCGATGTTGTTGAGAAGGCAGAAGCCCATGGCTCGATTCTGGCTGGCATGATGACCCGGCGGACGGGCAGCCGAGAACGCGGCGGAGCCAGATCGATCCAGAACGTAGTCGGTGGCCGCCATGGCGGCTCCGGCCGACAATCGTGCCGCCTGCCACGACCCCGGCAGAATGTACGTGTCGCCGGTGTCAAGCAGGACGGGACCGTGTTGGCCGGCTCGCTCCAGGGTTGAAAGAAGGGCTTGATCGTGAACGCTGACCAGAGCCGGCAGTTCGGCGGGTCGCGGTTCGAGGTGTTCAAGGTCCACACCCAAGGGGCCGCGCTCGACGGCCGCTAGCGCGTGCACCCGGGTCGGGTTCTCGGGATGGCCGCTCAGGTCGTGATCGGCGGCGGCCAGGCGGCACCACCCGATCTTGCTGCTCATTGGCCGGGCGGGCTCATTTGGCCGGACGGCACCTGCTGAAACGCCAACGGCGCCAGCCAGGTGGAGTAATAACTGTTGTCCGGCAGCAAGGGAAAGTCGGCGCCGAACAAACCGGCCAGGGCCCAGCGGAACACATTGACGGGGGTCTCGATTAGGCCCGGGTCGAGTGACGATCCGTCGGGGGGGCGGACGGCCAGCAGGATGCCGAACCGTTCGCGGGCGTCTGTCCTTGCCAACGAGTCCCAGTCGAGCCCCGAGCCAGGGCCGTGATCCCCCTGCACGACGATGAGCGCTCTGCGGCCACCGTTTTTCAGCAAACCGGCCAGGGCTTCGGTCAGGCGCTGGTTGACGTAGGTGAGTTGATCACGATACAGGCCGGGATAGTCGGCCGGATCGGCCGGGTAGGCATCGCCGTCCAGCAGTACGTAGGGGTAGGGCGGCCAGGTTGGCTGGCCGACGGAATTGAAGACGAAGGGTGGATGCGGCACTAGGATGTGCACGAAGACAAACCGGGGTCGATCGCTGGCCGGCAAGCCAGCCTGCAGCGCTGCGAAGGCGTAGTCGACGCGTTGGCGATGAAGATCGTAGCCCGGCCGGCGCAGGCTGTCTGGCATCCCGGCAAAGGCCTGCAGCAGGGTTAGCCCGCTGTTCTCGATCATGAGACGCTCGAGCAGGTTGGTGGCGGCGCTGGAGGGACCGAGCAGTTGGGCACCCGCCAACTGCGTTGGGCGGTAGCCGCTCTCCATCGCCACCAATTGATAGCCGCGCCGTTCGAGGTCCGCCGCCAGGCGGTTGTGCCGCAACCAGCGCTGTATCTGAAGCCGAGCTTGGCCGGTGTCACTGGTTGCCGGCGCTTTGACAATGCTCTGTAGGTATTCCAAATTCAGGCTGGAAGCCAGTGACAGGCTGGTTTGCATGTAGTTGGCGTGGGCCCCGGAGGCGACCGTGAAACCGGACGACTCAAGCTGGCGCAGGAATGGCTGATTGTCGAATCGGTACAGATCGGCCAAGACATCGACCCGGCCATAGCCATCGAGCACGAGGTAGTAGATGTCAGGGGCGCGCTCACCTGAGACCGTCTGGGCGATTGGGAATTCGGCATGGCCCGGAGCTTGTGCCAGGCGCCATTCGAGCAATGCGATGGTGCCGGCCGTCACCAGGCACAGCGTCAGGCTGACGATGTTAAGCAGATTCGTCATGCCCGTCGTAAAGCGGTGCAGGCGCGAGACGGCGAAGGCCAGGAACGCCAGGACTGCCATGGCCAGCGGGAGCAGCAGCGCGTGGTTGCCGGCCAGCCGGTCAACCAGCGGCAGCGCCTGGACGGCGCTGTGGCCGCTGCCAGCGTAGAAACGGCCGTATGCATGAAACACCAGCAGGAAGGCCGAAGCGACGAGTGCAGATCGGCGCCATTCGCCGGTAGCTAGGCGGCAACCAAGCCATACCAGGCTGGCGAAAAGCAGCTCGAATACCACCGACCGTACTGCCTGGCCTGGCGCTATTTCGAGACCGTTCTGGGCCAGGATCAACAAAGGCGTCAGCAACGCCAGCAGCCAGGGGTGGAAGGGGATTACCCTCCTGCCCGACATTTCAGATCTGCTTGACTCGGAGGGATCCCCGCTTGTCGCCGTCATGGGGCCTCGGGCACAGCGGCCCCAATGCCAAGGGCGGGATCGCCCATGAGCCCCTCAGGCTGGCAAGCACAATGGCGAATCAACAAGCTCAACGCCAAGCGTTCGGATTCGGTTAGATCGACGAAATGGTCGTTCACAAGGGCTTGGGCCAGGGCCACCAGGCGAGCGCTGGCGCTGCCAAGGATGAGGTTGGGTGCACGGTCGGTGGCCAGCCCCAACCGGCCATGCGCCGCAAAGAAATACCGCTGCGAACGGCTGGTGAAGACCAGGCCTTCGGCAGCCCGGACGATGGCCTGGCCGGCCTCGCCGTTCGACGATCGGTCGGCCAACAAAGCGACCGCGAGGATCTCGCGGGCGGCGGGCTGGTCCGAATCCAGGAAATTCGCCAATCGCGCCTGATGGAGTGCTTCGCGTGCGTCACCAGCCAGCAAGGCAAGTTCGGCCCGCAGCACAGCCAGCCGGTAGTTGCCAGGAGTCAAAGGCGCAGCCCGATCGAGGGCTGCCGCGGCCGCCGCCTGATCGCCCTGCGCAACGGCCAGCTGGGCCTGCCACAGGTGCGCCTGGCCCGACGTGAAGTCGTCCGCCAGGCCCTCAAGGTCGATCCCGGCCGTCCGCCACGGATCGGCCTGGAGGAAGGCGGCGTTGTAACCCCACGGGTTGCGCTCGAGCGCGGCCAGGTAGAGTTCCTTCGCCGAGGATAGGTCGCCCAGCAGTTCGGCGGCATAACCCCGGGTCAGCAGCAAGTCGGGGTTGGTTGGATGGACGGCCAGGGCCGCGTCGAGCGCTTCGACGGCGGCTGCCGCATCGCCGCCGGCGAGCAGGCCGGCCCCTAGGTTGGCAGCGTGGTTCCCCCAGCCCGGGTCCCGCTGGGTGGCGGCTGTCAGGGCAGCCAGGGAGGTGGCAGGTGGCGGTCCATCCTTTAATCCCGCCAACCAGGTTGCCAACCCACAGCCCGAGGCTGCCACCGGCTCGGCCGGGTTGGCCTGCGCTGCCCGACACAACCTTGAGGCTGCTTCCGGCCAGTCGTGTGTCTGCCCGGCGAGGGCACCGCGCCATTGGTCCCATGCCCCGCCCAGGGTCAGCGCCATCGCCCCGACCGCCAGCAGCGGTGCCAGCCCGAGTGCAAGGCGTGAAACCGGCCGTGGTCCATCCAGGTTGACGGCTCCGGTGCCGCCGAGCGCGGCTCCGGCAAGGAAGACGACGGCCGCGCTGTAGAGCGGCGGTCCGAGCAAGTAGTCGAATAGATTGTGGCTCAGGCAGGCTGCGGCGGCTCCAGCATAAGCGGACAGTGCGATGCGGGTAGTGACCGATCCGTCCCGCCAGCGACGCCAGCCGATCCGGCCCGCATAAAACAGCAAAACGAGAAGAACAACCACGCCGGCGGCGCCGTTCTCAACCGCCACCTGCAGCAGGAGATTGTGAGCGTGCGGGATATCTTCTTCATGGTAGTTGAATGGCAGGGAGGCGTACCGGACGGGAAAGGCGCGCAAACCATGTCCGGAGATCGGTGACTGGCCGATAAGCTCAACCGATGCCTGCCAAACGGCGCTCCTCGCCTGGGTCAGCGGACGGCGCCCGCTGGAGGAGAGTTGCCAGTAGAGACCGGCGCCAACCAACACGACCGTCAGCAGCCCGACTGCCCATTGCCAACGCGGAATCCGGCGCACGCGGGCGCTCATGCTGGAGCTAGAAGAACTGCGTGTAGCCACCAAGAGAAGCAAAACGACGGTTGCCAGTCCGAGGCCACCGCTGATCCAGCCGGCCCTGGAAGACGTCAGGTACAGCCCAGCCAGCAGCAGGGCGAACGGTATGAGGACCAGGTGCCGACTGGGCGTATCCCGTTGGGAAAACCAGCGAACCACGATCAGTGGCAGCGCCAGATTGATGAGCCCGGCGAGCACGTTGGGATGGCCGAGCAGCAGACCGCTGGCACGGTAGCCGGCCGGTGGCAGGGCAGCATCTACTGGGCCGCGCAGCGCTTGCCATTCGAGCAGCCAGAGGCCAAACAGCAGCATCTCAAGTACGGCCAACACCAGCGCAGTGACGATGACGGCGTCCTGCCAGCTGCGTGGGCCCCAGCCACGCCGTGTGGCGTCGGTGACGACCACAAGCAGGGACAGGAGCAGGCAGGTTTCGACCCACGTTTTGTACGCGGGGGCGGGGAACGGTGTCCACATCAGCGAGAACGCCTGGAGCGCCAGCAGCGTCAGCCCGGGCAGCACAACCGACGGCGGCGGCAGACGGCGCTCGTGGTCGGATGGCCATAGCCACCACAGCGCCGGGATGGCGGCCAGCACGCCTGCCCCAATCAGCAGCAGGCTCGGAGACAGGCTGTCTAGACCGACCCCGGCCAGGAGCAGGACAAGCACGGCCAGCAGCAACAGCCAGCTGGCCTGGCGTCGGTTCAATGGCTGAGGGGTATTGGTCATCGGGCGTTGGGCCTGCGACTGATCACGCTGGCAATCCTAGCCCAAAAGGTGCTACGGGAACAGACGGCACCCTGCGGCAGATCCGGTCCAGAATCAAAGCGGCCCCGCCATTGGCGGGGCCGCCAGGGAATCTACTGTCGGACAACCTAGGCCGCCGCCACCTCGGGTGCCGGCCGCTTGCTCTGCCAGATAGCCCAGCCAAGGACGGCCAGCAACAGCACGACCACGATCCAGCCGATGATTCCCAGCTCGCTGTATTTGACCACGATCGGGGCGATGATGACGGACACCAGGTTAACGACCTTGATCATCGGGTTGAGCGCCGGGCCGGCCGTGTCTTTCATCGGGTCGCCGACGGTATCGCCGACGATGCCTGCCATGTGACGCTCCGAGCCCTTGCCCGTATTCATGGCCGGGTTGGCCGGTTCGTCCTCGATCAATTTCTTGGCGTTGTCCCAGGCACCGCCGGCGTTGTTCATGAAGACAGCCAGCAACTGGCCCGATAGGATCGCCCCGGCCAGGAAACCGCCCAGGGCCTCCACCCGCAGGGTGAGCCCGACGACGATTGGCGTAATCACACCGAGCAAGGCCAGCGAGACCAATTCCTTCTGGGCTGCCGTTGTCGAAATGGCGACGGCCTGCCGGTAATCGGGCTCAACCGTGCCTTCAAGCACTCCCAGCCGGAATTGGCGGCGCACCTCTTCGACGATCAAAGCGGCCGCCCGCGAGACGGCGTTGATAGCAAACGATGAGAACAGCCAGGGCAGCGCTCCGCCGATGAGCAAGCCGACGAACACCTGGGGCAGGTCAACCCGGATACCGATCGATTGTATCTGCTGCTCAAGCGGGATGCCTAGCGAGGCCTGGGCCCGGCTGACATCTACGATGAACGAGCCAAACAGCGCGACGGCAGCGATCACCGCCGAGCCGATGGCGACTCCCTTGGTGATGGCCTTGGTTGTATTGCCGACCGAGTCCAGATCGGCCATGATCTGACGTGCCCGGTCAAGCTTGGGATCGTCCTCATTACTCCAGGCCATCTCGCCAATGCCGGCGGCGTTGTCGGCGATCGGTCCGTAACTATCCATTGCCACATTGTTGCCGGTCAAGGTCAGCATGCCGATGCCAGCCATGGCTACACCGTAAAGAACAAAGGTCACCTGCTGGGTTGGATCGATCCCCGGCACGCTACCGAAGATCAAAACCGAGGCCATAATCGTGACAGCGATCACCAGGATGGCCCACACGCTCGACTCATAGCCCACCGCCAGGCCCGACAGGATGGTCGTCGCCGGACCAGTGTTGGTTGATTTCTTGATCTCTCTGACCGCCGCACTATGGCTGCCGGTGAAGTACTCGGTCACGCGGTCGATGGTGATGGCCAAGCCGACGCCGACGGCGGTTGCCAGAAACGGTCGCCACCAGCCGCCGGGGACGTTCTGTCCGATGTAGAAGTAGGCCGTCAGACCGAACAGCACGACCGAAATGGCCGCCGATGTAAGGTAGCCGCGGAAGATCGAGGCCATAGCGTCGCCTGGTTTGCCCGGCTCCGACCGAACCGCGTAGGTGCCAATGATCGACGACAAGACGCCGATGCCGCGCACCAGCAGCGGGAAGATGATCCACTCCAGGTTGCCGGTGATGTGCCATAGGGCCAGGCCCAAGATCAGGCCGGAGACGATCGTGACCTCGTACGATTCGAAAATGTCGGCCGCCATGCCGGCGCAGTCCCCGACGTTGTCGCCGACCAGGTCGGCCACCACCGCTGGATTGCGGGGGTCGTCCTCTGGGATGCCGGCCTCGACCTTGCCCACCAAATCGGCCCCGACATCGGCAGCCTTGGTGAAGATACCGCCGCCGACGCGCATGAACAGCGCCAGCAGCGTGCCACCGAAGCCGAAGCCAAGCAAGGCGTCCGGCGCAGCAATACCGAAGATGATGAACAAGATCGTGCCGCCGAACAAACCGAGCCCGTCGGTCAGCATGCCAGTGATCGTGCCGGCCCGGTAGGCGATGCGCAGCGAATCGCCAAACGAGGTGCGGGCGGCTGAAGCCACCCGGACGTTGGCCTGGACGGCCATGCGCATGCCGATTTGGCCCACCGTCAGGCTGAAGCCGGCGCCCATGACGAAGCCGAGCGCTCGGCCCAAGCCGATGATGAGGCGCACGCTGGCCTCGTCAAATGTGCTGAATCGCTCCAATGCTTCGGGCGTTGGGGGGACGATGTAGACCGACAAGAAGAGCGCCACCGTTAAGATGGCGATCATCGGGAGGATCGAGCTGAGTTGCTGGCTAAGGTAAGCCTCGGCGCCCTCGCGAATCGAGTTCCAGACCGCCCGCATGCGCGGCGTGCCAGTGTCTTCCCTTAGAATTTGGCGGCGAAGGAATATGGCGTAGAGCAGACCGATGATTGCGACACCCAGCACCCCCCAGATGGCGAGGGCTTCGAACTCCCTCAACCCCTGCATCGAGTACATTCACTAGACTCCCATTGGCTGTTGGGTCGGCGGCGCAGGATTGTACTTTGCGGAACAGATGATGTCAAGCGAGCGGCGTCAGCTCCAATCCTTGACGGCTGCTGGCCATTCTTGCTATAACTCACGACGGTCGGTCGATGCCAGCCACCGCGGCCACCCACCCTCATCCAGTTGGAACTGAGGCGCACACGATGATCCAGGTTCAGGGTTTAACGAAGTACTACGGCCGCGTGCCGGCAATTCGGGATCTGGCGTTTCACGCCGATCAAGGCGAGATCGTCGGATTCCTGGGACCGAACGGTGCCGGCAAGACGACCACCATGCGCATCCTAACCGGATACATGCCGCCGACATCGGGCAAGGCCAGCGTGGCCGGCTACGACGTCGTCGACGAATCCCTGCAAGTCCGGGAGCGGATCGGCTATTTGCCGGAAACGGTCCCGTTGTACCCCGAATTGACCGTCCGCGAATACCTGGAATACATGGGGCGACTGCGAGCCGTGCGTGATCTGGCGGAACGCATCGAGACGGTGATGGGCGAAGTCCGCATCTCTGGACGCGCCGACAACTTCATCGGCAGCTTGTCCAAAGGTTTACGCCAACGGGTTGGGCTGGCGCAGGCGCTGCTGCATCAGCCACCGGTGTTGATCCTAGATGAACCGACGATTGGGCTTGACCCGGCGCAGATCATAGAGGTTCGCGAGTTGGTGCGCGGCCTGGGGCAAGATCGGACGGTTTTGCTTTCGACGCATATCCTGTCCGAAGCCCAACAAATTTGTGATCGGGTCTTGATCATCAACCAGGGCCGCATCGTCGCCGAGGATACGCCGGACAATCTGCAGGCCCAACTGGCCGGTGGTGACCGGCTGTACGTCCAGGTGGCAGCGGGCCAGGCCGCGTTGACAAGCCAGATCGAGGCCCTGCCCGGGGTTCGCCAAGTCTTGTTTGAGCCTGCCGAAGACAGGATCGTGGTCCACAGCGAACCCGGCCAGGATCCGCGCGCCGCGGTTGCCCGTCTGATCGTCGAGTCCGGCCACGATCTGCTTGAGCTCCGGCCGGCCGGCATCAGCCTGGAAGAGGTCTTCTTGCAGCTGACCCGCGAGCAGGAGGCAGCTGAATGAGAAACGTCTGGACGATTGCCAGCCGAGAGTTCCGCCTGTACTTCATCTCGCCACTGGCCTATGCCATCGCCGCCTCGGTTTTCTTGATCCTGGGCGGCATCTTCTTCATTAATATCTACTTCGGGGTGCAGAGCGGCAACATTTCACCGGATGGACGCATGGTGATGGGTCCATTGGTGACCATCATGGTCTTCGCCACGCCGGCCCTAACGATGCGGTTGCTGGCTGACGAACAACGCATGGGCACACTAGAACTGCTGCTGACCGCACCGGTCCGCGACTGGGAGCTGGTCGTAGGCAAGTGGCTGGGCAGTCTTGGCTTCATGACGGCGTTGTTGGCCGTGACCTGGGTCTACCCTCTGATCATGCACCAAATGGCCGATCCGGGAATCGACCAGGGGCTGCTGGTTTCGGCCTACCTGGGGCTCTTCCTGTTGACGGCCTGCATGCTGGCGCTGGGTGTGCTGGTTTCCAGCCTGTTCGACAATCCCTTGCCGGCCTTTTTCGCTACGCTCGGGCTGCTGCTTGGTTTGTGGATCTTGGGTGGGCTTGGCAGCGGCAGCGGAGCGTGGAGCGAGCTGGCTGGCTACCTGGGACTGGTCGACCATTTCTACAACAACCTATACCGGGGCATACTCAGCTTGACCGACATTCTCTACTACGTGTCGATGACGATACTGGCCCTGTTTGTTGGGGCCCAGGCCATCCAGGCACGGAGATGGCGATGAACCTCGATCGCAAACGACTCGCACCGTACGCTTTTCTCGTCGGCCTGGCTGCCTTGCTCTTCGCCGGCGGCTGGTATGTTGTCCAACGCCAGACGAACCTTGGGTTTCAGATCGCTATTGGGGTGGCCATCGCCGGGCTGGCCGCCGGTGTGATGCTGGACCCGCAGCGGGTTCAGAGGTGGCTCAGTGGTCGGCAGGCGCGCTACGGAAGCAACGCCTTGTTGCTGACGCTGGCCGTGGCCGGCATTCTGGGCGTGATCAACTACCTGGCCTATCACAACCCGCAGATTTGGGACTTAACCGAGGACCAACAGTATTCGCTCGCCCCCGAGACCTTGGCGTTGTTGGATTCGCTGGAGCAGCCGATTGAGATCGTGGGTTTCTATTCGCCCGATCAGGCGCGGGCGCGAGAGAATATCGAGCCGCTGCTTGAGCGTTACCGCGTTGAAAGTGGTGACTTGATCGAGGTCAGGTATGTCGATCCGATCGCCAATCCGCTTGAGGCCGACCGCTATGAGATCACCCGCGACGGCACCCTGGTCGTCGTGCAGGGCGATCAATCACACGAGCTCACTTTCGCCAATGAGCGCGAGATTACCGGCGGTATCATCCGCGTCACCCAGGAGGGCGAGCGGCTGGTTACCATGGTCAGCGGCCATGGCGAACACGAAACCGGGGAGACGGCTCAGACAGGTTACAGCCAAGCCGAACGGGCCCTGACCACAAAGAACTACGCCATCGAACAGCTGAACTTGGCAGCGCAAGCTGATGTGCCCGCCGGCAGCGACGTGTTGGTGCTGGCTGGCCCGCAGAGCCCGTTGACGCAGGTCGAGGTCGAGGCGATCGACCGCTACTTGCAGGCCGGCGGATCGCTGCTGGCCATGATCGAGCCGTCGGTGCTGATGAGCGAAGGCGTCAGCGACGATCCGCTGGTCAGCTACCTGGCCGAGACCTGGCGCGTCGAGCTGCACAACGACGTCGTGGTCGACCTCGACTCGAGCAGGCCGTTTGCCGGGATCGCCGCCAGCTACGGAACGCATCCGATCACCGACCGCATGGGCAACCTGGCGACCTACTTCCCGACGGCCCGCAGTCTTGCTCTGCTCGGCAGCGAAGGTGGCGAGGGGCCGGTCGCCACCGCGCTGGCGATGACTGGCCTCAACTCATGGGGCGAGACCAACCTCGAGGGCCTATCGCAGCAATCCCAGATTGCGTTCGATGAAGGGGCAGATTTTGCCGGACCCCTAACCCTGGCGGCAGCCGTCGACAACGCTGCCACTGGCGCCAGAGTCGTGGTGATCGGCGACTCTGAATTTGCCGCCAACGGTGACATCTTTGGCGCCGGCAACCGAGATTTCTTTGTCAACGCCGTCGATTGGCTGACGCATCAGGAAGAATTGATCCAGATCACGCCTCGCCAGACGACGAGCAGGATCATCCTGCCCCCCACCGTGCAGTCGGTCGGGCTGATCTTGCTGACCGTAGTCATCCTGATCCCAGGCGCTGTCATCGGCTTGGGGGTCTCGGTCTGGTGGCGGCGGCGCCGAGCGGGCTAATCGAGATGATCCGGCGCAACACCTGGATTGCACTGGGCCTTTTCTTGGTCGTCCTGGTCGTGGCCGTTTGGTGGACCAGATCCGACACCGATCAAGCGGTCGAAGCAACGCCTACGCCGGCGCCGCTGTGGGAATTGGCGGCGACCGACGTGGTTGCCATTGAAGTCATAGATCTTGGGGATGGATCGCGCGTCAGGGCCCGCCGGCAACCCGGCGCCGGCTGGCAGTTGGAGGAGCCGCCGGCCGATTGGGCCGACGGCGGGCGGATCGAGCGGGCAGTGACGTCCTTGCTGATCGTTCTTCCGGCAGGCCAGCTTGAGGCCGACGACCGCGGCCAATACGGCTTGGCCGCGCCCGCTTACCGCCTCCGGCTCGAACTGACCGACGGATCAACCCGGACCCTCGAGCTGGGTCGCCAGGCGCCGACCGGCGCCATCTGGTATGGCCAGACGGCGCCTGATCAGGCCATCCTGCAAATCCGGCAGGCGGTGGTACAGGATTCGCTTGACCTGCTGGAAACTCCGCCTATAGCGACGCCGACAGCGACCTGGACTCCGACACCCGAGGCGACGGCTACTCCCGGCTAACCGCGAAGACTCAAAGAGCGCGAAGTGGAAGATGAGGGGCACAAAGAAGCTCTCTCATTTAGTTTGGATCGTGGGGACCGCTCGCCGTTGGACCGGCCTTCGTGCTCCTGTGGTCAAACCTAGGTGACCTTTGCGACTTCGTGGTTTGTCCTTCGTCCGGTCAGTACCTGTCGTCCCCCGCGGACGATTTCGGTGATACCGATTCCGGCCCACAGGCAGACGAGCGGTACCAAGGGCAAGTAGTACCGCTGAATTGGCAGGGGGTTGGCCAGCAGCAGCGTTATCCCTTGCAGGACGGTCGCCACAAGCAAGACAGTCCGTTGCCAGCGGGATTCCATCGTCAGCTTGCGCCAGCCGACCGTGCTCAGCGCAACCCCAAGCAAGCACAAACCGAGCAAGATGCCGCCGGCGACGACACCGCGCAACAATTGGCCGCGCCAGCTGCTTTGGAACTGCTGGTAGGCCGGCGTCAGCGCCAGGTCGTAGTTGCCGATCTCGCGCAGCTGCACGGGCAAGAAAAAAAGGTGGCCGACCATCGCCGCCAACCGCTCGTCGGGCCGGTTCAGGAGCCGGTCGGGCGCCAACTCTTCGGTCAGGCGGACCTGCTCGGCGAGCAGTTGACTCCTGGCTTGAACCGTCGCCCGGACCGCCTCGAAGGGGTTGGACCACATATAGGGCGACAGGACCAAGACGACGAGCACGGTGCCGACCAGCGCGAGCGCGAGCCGCCGCCATCGAGCACTGACCGGCCCGCTGTTCGCGGTCGATCGGGTAAGCAACGCCGCCAGCCAAGCGCTGATGGCCAGCGGCAATGCTGAGTGCTTTGCCGCCAATGCCAGTCCGCCGGCGGCCCCAGCTAGCAGCGGTCGCCGGTTGGCGCTGAGCAATGTCAAGACCGCCAGCGAGGCGGCGAAAAGCAGCGTGCCTTCGGCCATCGCCCGGCGCCCGTGCAGCAACACCAGCGCATTCAATCCATAACTGCCGGCTGCTCCCCAGGCCGCCCAATTGCCGCCGAGGCGCCGGCCCGCCAACCACAACACCGGTGCGGCCAACAATGCAAGCAGGGCACTGGCGGCCCGGGCGCCGAGCAAGCCGCCGGCGGGCGGCATGGCGCCTGCCGCCAGATTCTGCTGCCAGCCCAGTCCCCAGTCCCAGTCCACGTCGACCGACGCCGGACCGTAGCCAGCCGCGCCCCGGCCCAGTGCCAGCACATACTTGGCAAGCGGTGCGTTGAGCACGCGGTAGGCGACGGCCGGGTCCGTTTCCCACTGCGTGTAGTCAAACAAAGACGGCGTGGAGTGGAGGGCCAACTCCAGATCGCGGCTCTGGTAGAGCAAGGAACTCTCGTCCGGATGGAACGGAACTTGATCGAGCTGCAATAGGAAGACCGGAGCCAGCAGCAGGAGTGTGGCCAGGGCGCCCCACCACCGCCGTCGAATCATGGAGTGGCCTTGCGCTGGAAGATGAGCATGCCGCGGCTGCCGTAGATGTTGGTTGGGATGGTCTGCACCAATTGGTAACTGCGAACGAATGACGGATCGAGCAGGAGCCCGTTGCGGCCGTAGACCTCGAGGATCACCAGATGGTCGGGCTCCAGATCAGAAACCAGTTCCGGCGGGATGGCGTAGTTGATGGCATACAGATTGCGGTCGGCCGGGTAGTAGGCACCGGCGGCCGGCGACACCAACCCGAGCGTATCGATAATGACGGCTCCGGTGGTGTAACCCAGGGCGCCAATGTCGGCTGCGCCGAGGGTCTCGCCGGGGCCGATCTCACCGGCCAGCTCCGCTCCGACCCGTTCATACAGCAGTTCCAGTTCGATGTAAGCCATATCCGGCGCTGGACGATCGGGACCGTGATCCGGGTGCAGCCACCAGCCGCGCAATGTGAGCGCCAGCGCGGCGGCCGCCAGCAGCCAGGCGCTGCCGGGCCGGCGCAGGTCGCTAGCCACCCGATGTCCGCCAAGCAGGATGCCAAGGAAATAGAAGGGGAGGGGTGGCGCCAAGTACCAACGGAAGATCAAAGGATTGGCCAGCGAAAAGGCCGCGAAGTAGAGCCAGGGCGAGACGAACAGCGGCCAGCTGCGCGGGTTGCGCCGGATGGCGAAGAGCGCCCCGAGGCCAAAAAGGATCGGAAACAACGCCAGGCCGACAGCGATCCACCACAGGCCGAACGTCTTATGACCGAGGAAAGGGGTGGCGTAGTGCTGAAGCAGTCGGATCAGGGCCGCATCCGGCGCCAGCAGGTAGGCATCGACTTTGGCCCCGATCGACCGCGTGATGGGGCTGCCATAGGCCAAGGTCGCGCCGACGGTCCAGATCGCCAATGGGAGCACAAAGGCTGTCGCCTGCCGGGCAAGGGGGCCTGGATCCAGCCTGCGTTGACGAAGTAGGCTCAAACTTGCCAGGAGGTGGTCGAGGGCCAGTGGGGCAACAAACAAAGCCGCGTCAGGTCGGGCCAGCAGGGTCAGGCTGCCTGCCAGCGCGGCCCCAGTTGGGTGCGAAACGAGATACAGGTAAAATGCCGCCAGCACGAGCAAGATCGTGAGGCTGGTTTCCATGCCGCCAATGGCGAAAGTGACCGACATGGGTGCGATGGCCCAGACCAGGGCAGTCCCGTAGCCGGCGGCGGGCGAGCCAAGCCGCAGGCCAAGCTGGACGAGCAACCAGCAGGCGATTGCGTCGCAAACGGCATTAAGAACCAGCGCCAGCCAGGGGAAGTTGGCCTCGGTTCCACCGAAGGGCAGGGCGGCCAGGGCCAGGAGCAGGCTGTAGAGCGGGGTGGTGGTGCCCAGCACGGCCACGCCCGGGTTGTAGACCAGGCCATAACCCGCCAGCAAATTCTGGGCGTATCGGAAGGTGATGTAGGCATCGTCGATCACCCGTGGGCCGGGGATCAAACGGGCGAGGAAGGCGAGCAGCGCCACGCCTACCGGGAGCCACTGCCGCAGTCGCCGGGGCATGTCGGCATTATACAAGGGCTTGTCCTCGGCGCCTGGCGGCGAGAACGGAGCAACCATCTCCACAACTGAGCACTTGTTCCCAAAGCCTGTCGACGGGGCCCAAGGCGACAGCGCCTCCCGGGCTGGCCTCATCCTCGTGCTCAGTCTGGCGCTGGCACTGTCCACTCGCCTGGCCTTGTGGCTGGCTCGGGCTGTCCCCTTCAACAGCGACGAGGCGATCGTTGGATTGATGGCGCGCCATATCAATGCTGGCGCCCGTCCCCCCTTCTTTTATGGGCAATCTTATATGGGCAGCCTGGACGCATGGCTCATTGCCGGCACCTTCCGGCTTCTTGGTGATGAGCTGTTCTCGATTCGTCTCGTCCAGATTGCTCTCTATTTATTCTTCCTTATCACCAGCTACTTCCTGACCCGTCGATTTTTTGGGGCGGCTGTCGCCCGCTGGACGGTGCTGTTGGGCACAGTGCCGCCGGTCCTAGTTATGACCTACACGTCGGCCACCCTGGGCGGTTACGGTGAAGTGCTCGTGCTTGGCAACCTAACATTGCTGGTTGGCTACGAGACGGCGCAGCCGGATCGGCCGGCGCACCCGCTCTTGTGGCTGATGCTTGGCCTGGTTGCCGGCCTTGCGTTCTGGACTTTGGGTTTGGCCGTGGTGTACCTGGCTCCGGTTGCTTTGATTCATCTGCTTCGCTTTGAGCGCCGCCGTCTCCCGCGGTACGGCCTGGTTCTGCTCGGTTTTCTCATCGGCAGTGCACCCTGGTGGGTTTACAACTTGGAACAGGGAGGCGCCGCGCTCTCCGTCCTTACGAGCGATACACCCTTCGAGAGCACCTGGTGGCAGCGCTTGCTCGGCTTTATGCTCTTGGGCCTGCCGGCCTTACTTGGTCTGCGTTTCCCTTGGGCGCCGGACTATCTGGCGACGCCCTGGCTGTTCGCGGGCACGCTGCTGTATGCGGGAGTCTTTCTTTTCCTCTTCCTGAAGTGGCGGCATAGGGCCAGGCCGCTGCCTCTTGGGACCGTCTTGCTGGTCGGTCAGGTCGGGTTCTTCGCTGCGGCCTTTGTTGGGACGCAGTTCGGCATCGATTCGACCGGCCGCTATTTGCTGCCGCTGTATCTGCCATTGCTCGTTGGGGCGGCACATGCCGTGCAGGCCGCCTGGCGTTGGCGTCGGGCCAGCGCCATTGGGCTTGTCCTGGCGTTCATGGTGCTCAATGGCTGGGGCGTGCTGCGGGCGGCGGCATCCCCCGACAAACTGACGACGCAATTTGACACCATTACTCGTTTTGACAACACGGCCGATGTGGCGTTGATTGCATTCCTTGATCAACGCCAGCTCCGCACCGGCTATACCAACTATTGGGTCTCCTACCGGATTGCCTTCTTGACCGATGAACGCATCCAGCTGGCCCCCGTGCTTCCGTACAAGGCCGACCTTCGCTACACTCCCCGTGACCAGCGCATCCCCGGCTACTTGTCGCAGGCGCGTAGCGCGGACCGAATTGTTTATGTCACCAGCCTGCACCCGGAACTCGACCGGAGATTGGCCGACGCGTTTGATCGGGCCGACATTGGATACCAGGAACGTCAAATTGGTCCCTACCACGTCTTCTTCGATCTCAGCCAGCCGATCAACCCCGATCAGCTTGATATGAGCGCGGCGCCATGACCTTTCAGCGGCTGACCAAAGCGGTCGCATTTCTGGCAGTGGCGGCGATCGCCGTCCGTGTTTCCGCCGACACCGACACCTGGTGGCATCTGGCAGCCGGCCGCTGGATGGTGGACCACGGTCAATTACTGCGCAGCGACGTCTTCTCATTCACCCGCCAGGGGTCGCCTTGGGTCAACCCGGGCTGGCTGGCGCAGCTGTGCCTGTATGCCAGCTACCGTCTGGCTGGCCTGGCCGGCCTCAATCTGTTGACCGCCGCCCTGGCGGTCGGCGCATTCTGGATCTTGTGGCCGCGGCTTGAAGGTGGACATCTGCTGAATGCCTTCGTTCTGATTCTGGCAGCCAGCGCTGCTGCCATTTTCTGGGCGGCCAGACCCCACATGTTCAGCTTCTTGTTGGCGGCAGCCTACCTGGCGGTCCTGGAGGATTGGCGCAGCGACCGGCGAGATCGGCTGTGGCTCCTGCCGCCGCTCATGGTGCTGTGGGCCAATCTGCATGGCGGCTTTGCAATTGGCTTCCTGCTGATTGGCGCCTACGGAGCCGGCGCCGCTGTGCAAGGCACGCTGACAGCGGCCGCCCCCTGGCGCAACCGCCTGGCCAGTGGCTGGCATGGGTTCCGCCCGCTGGCGCTGGTCGGTCTGGTGACAGCTGTCGCGGTTAGCTTCAATCCCTATGGCCCGGGCTTGCTGGCGTACCCATTCCAGACGGTATCGATCGGAGCTTTGCAGGACTACATTCAAGAATGGCAAAGCCCCAACTTTCACGCTGCCCAGGTCCAACCGTTTGCCTGGCTCCTGCTCCTGGTACCGGTCGCCATGTCGCTTTCACGTCGCCCGAAGCACGCCGCCGAACTTGCGCTGTACGTGGGGTTCGGCTATCTGTCATTGGCCGCCGCGCGCAACATCGCAATCTTCGCCCTGGCGCTGGCGCCGGTCTTGAGTCGGCACGGTGCCGCTGCCCTTGCCCGCTTGCCGGCCCGTCCTGCCGCCAAACCATTGCCGCCGCGCCTGGTCACGGTTACCAATTGTGTCCTTCTGATGCTTCTGGTGATCGCTACGCTGGTCTGGATGGCGCCGCGCCTGAACGAGCACTTCAACCAGGCGGCGATCGAGGCGCGCCTGCCGGTTGCTGCCGTTGACTACTTGGCCGAGCAATCGCCACCAGGCCCGCTGCTGCACAGCTACGATTGGGGCGGTTACTTGCTCTGGCGGCTATGGCCGGCGTACCAAAGCTATGTCGATGGCCGCACCGATTTGTTCGGCGAGGACCTGTTGCGTGAGTATCTGCAGGTGTGGCGTGCCGATCCTGGGTGGCAGGAAGTGGTGGCGCGCCGCGGGTTCCAGAGCGCCCTGGTGGCGCCGTCTGCCCCGATCACGCTGGCGCTGCAAGCGCAGGGCTGGCGGGTCATCTTCCAAGATGAATTGGCTGTCGTGCTGCAGGCGCCGGCGGCGAGCGGGCAAGCGGAGACCGCCAAATGAGGGGCGGGCGCTGGCCCCGAATGGCCGCACTGGCGCTGCTCTACTTGGCGGTCTTTGCCGGCCAGTCCTGGGTAACCCGCCAGGTATTCACCAGCCAGGTGCCCGGCGCCAACGATTTCTACCCGCGCTGGGCCGGTGGCTGCGCCCTGTTGTGGGAAGGCGCAAGTCCGTACGATGGGGCCACGACTTTGCGCATCCAGCAGGGGATGTACGGCCGACCGGCGCAGCCCACTGAGGATCAGGCTGCCTATGCATACCCGCTGCACACGCTGTGGCTGACGTGGCCGACATGTTTGAGCCGGGACTTTGCAACGGTCCAGGCCGCCTGGATGACGCTGCTGATCCACGCTGCGCTGGCCGGTACAGCGCTCGCCAAAATCGCCGCCGGCTGGCAGCCGACCAAGGCCGCTTGGATGGCGACGTTGGTGTGGTCGGTTTTTGTCTATCCAAACCTGCGGGCGATTCTGTTGGGCCAGCTGTCGCTGCTGGTTTTCCTGTGTCTGATGGCAAGCCTGGTCTTGGTCGTACGCGGCCGATTGGGCTGGGCCGGGATCATGCTGGCGCTGGCGACCGTCAAACCGCAGATGTCCTTCTTGATCGTTGGCTGGCTCCTGTGGTGGAGTTGGCAATCGGGCCGGGGCCGTTTGCTGCGCTCCTTCGGGCTGACGCTCCTGGCCCTACTGGGCGGCGTGACACTGCTTCAGCCGGACTGGATCGCAGGCTTCCTTGATCAACTGGTGCGCTATCCGTCCTACACGGAGTTGGGTTCCGCCATCTGGATCATGACCAGCTACTACTTGGCCACCCCGCCGCTGTTGGCCTGGGGGTTGACCGCGCTGGCGCTGGCAGCGCTCGGTTCCGTGTGGTGGCGGTTCCGGTCTGCGCCCGAGGCCTGGATGCTATGGGTGGCTGGGTTGACGTTGCTGGCGACCCACTTCGTGGCGCCACGGACGGCGACGACCCAATTCGCCGTCTATCTGTTACCGCTCTTCTTGCTCTTCGAAAGCTGGCGTCGGGCCAGTAATCCCCAATCGATTGTCTGGTTGACCCTGGCCGCCGTGTTCGTCGGCAGCTGGGCGTTGTTCCTGGTGACCGTCAGTGGCAATCAGGAGAGCGCCCTTAACTACCTGCCCATTCCACTGTTGCTGCTGGCGGCGATTGTTTGGCGGCCTGCCAGGTTGGTCCTCTCCTCCACAGCGGCGACGGGGCAATGAACCGCCTTCCGCCGCGCCTCCTGCTTGGCATGTCGCTGGTCGTCGGCCTCAGTCTGCGACTGGCGTATCTGGCGGACCGGCCCATCTGGTACGACGAGGCATTCAGCCTACTGCTGGCCAGAAGGCCGGTCCCCGAGTTGCTGGCGGGTACGGCGGCCGATACGATGCCGCCGCTCTATTACCTGCTGTTGAAGGGCTGGCTGGCATTTGGTGAATCAATCGCCTATGCGCGGCTAATGAACGTTTTCTTGGGTGTCGGCTTGATTGGGTTGGCCTACGTGTTGGGACGGGCTTACTTTCAGCCACAGGCCGGAGCCTGGGCAGCCATCTTGTTGGCTGTCTCGCCGTTCCTCATCTACCATGCGCAGGAACTCCGAATGTATACCTTGCTGGCAGTCGCCTTGGCTGGCTATGCCTGGGCTTGCCAGCGGATGATTGGACTGATCGGGCGCGATGAGGGTGGGTTGCTCGGCGCCATCTGGCCGGTGACGGCCTGCGCCGCCGTGGCGCTCTACACCCACAACCTGGCCATCTTCACATTGGTTGTGCCCAATCTGGTGCTCCTCCTCCGGCGCCGGTGGGCCGAGCAGCGCGCACTGCTGGTCGCCCAGGGAACGGCCCTGCTCTTTTTTACGCCCTGGCTGGTTCTTGTTCCTGGCCAGATCCAGAAGATCCAGGCGGCGTTCTGGACGCCGCAGCCGGGTCTACTCGAACTGGTCCAGGCCATTGTGAGCCTGCACGTCAACCTGCCTGTCGCCGACTCCTTAATACCGGTGGTCGTATTCGGTTCGCTGCTGGCGATCGTCTTGGTCGCCTACGGTGTGGTGCGTGGCCGCGACCAGCTCCGCTGGATGCCGCTGGGTTTCATGTTGCTGCCTCCGGCGCTGCTTTGGATTACTTCCTATCTAATGCGACCAGTCTTTGTCCCCCGGGCCTTCATTCTGAGCTTGGTGGCGTATGCGTTGGTGGTTGGCTTGTTGATCGTGCGGCCCCCATTGCGCGGCCTCGGCTGGGTGCTGCTGGTCGTCATGCTGGCTACGGCCGCGATCGGACTTCCATCCTTTTACACGTTCCGATCCTTCCCGCGCTCACCGTTTGACCAGGCGGCTGAGCGTTTGTCGGCGAGCGTCGGAGCCGGTGACCGGATCGTGCACGACAACAAGCTCAGCTACTTTCCCATGGTCATCTACCGGCCGGACTTGCCCATGGCTTTCTTGGCTGACGAACCGGGCTCTCATAACGATACGCTGGCACACGAATCGGCCGCAGCACTTGGGCTCACGCCCCAGCCGGACATCGAGTCGGCTACTGAAGGTGCGCCCGCCGTCTGGTTCGTGGTCTTCCAGCGTGCGATCGACGAGCATCGACAGTTGGGCAAGGGCGAGCACCCCGCCATCGCCTGGCTCACGGACCACTACACCCTGGTCGGGCAAGAGGCGGTGGGAGACCTGTGGTTGCTGCACTTCGGCCCGCCCGTCCGTGCGGAACTCACTTCAACCCAACCGGTCGGTTGGATGCTTCCATGAGCATGGACAGGCGAGGCCCTGGCCGGCCGGCATCACCGGTGGCGGTCGGCGGATTGTTGGTGGGGTTGACGGCATTGGCCTTTCTGCTGCCATTTGCCAACCAGCGGTTGATTCAACAGACCGGCTTTAGCCAGGCGTTGGGCCTAGAGCTGGCAGCGGGTCATGCACTGTTCGTTGCCGATGGATCGCCTTACGTGGTGGAAGATCTGGCAAGCTCGGCGCAGGTCCTGCAGGGCGAACTGACCCAGCTTCAAGACGAGGCGCTCACCGAGCCTTACGATCGGCCCGTCTGGGGGTTGGCGCCATTCGCGTTGCTGGCGGTGCTTCCGGCGGATTGGGTGCTGGCCATCTGGCTCTCCCTTGCGCAAGTCAGCCTGCCGTTGATCGTTTGGGCCAGCCTGCGCCTGGCTGGATGGCGTCCGGAACCGCGTGTTTCCGGTAGCTTAATGCTGGCCTCTTTCCTTTGGTACTACGGTGCGCAAGCGGTCCTGTCGGGGACACCGACGGCGCTGGCCGTCGGATTGGTGGTCGGCAGCATGGCCTTTGCCCGTTCCGGCCTCGATTTCCCGGCTGGCTTGCTGTTGGCGTTGGCCGGGTTTGAACCTTGGATTTGTTTGCTTGGTCTGGTGTTTCTGACGGTGTGGGGCGCCGTCGGCCGGCGTTGGCTGCTGGTCGCCACACCGTGGCTTGGGTTGGCCGGGTTGAGCGTACTCAGTTGGAGCTGGCTGCCAGGCTGGCCGGTTGCCTGGCTGTCGGCTGTGGTTAGCCTGCGCCAGGCGGGGCAGGACGGCTCGCTTGTGCTGGACCTGGTTAACGGACCCCTGGGCCTGCTCCTGGTCGCGCTGCTGGCGGTCCTGCTGCTCTGGCAGTGGGCGGTGACAGCCGGCAAGGGCCAGCGCTGGTTCGGCTGGGCGGCCAGCCTGACCCTGGCCATTGGCTACCCGCTGTTGGCGGTGCCCAAACCCGCCTCGGCACTGCTCTTGCTGCCCGGCTTGTTCATGTGCGTAGGAGTATGGCTGGACCGCTGGCGTCGAACCGGCGCCCTGATGGCATTGGTCCTGGGCCTGGCGTTGCTAGCCGTTCCTTGGGCCAGTTTTGCGCTGCTGCCCACAGCCAGCGGAGACATACCCCCATGGCTGTTGTGGTTCCCGTGGCTGCTGGTCTTCCCGGCGTTGTGGTGGGTGCGCTGGTGGGCGGCTGTCCCTGCCCAATTGCCCGAGACCGGATGGACGGAAGGCCGAGGTCCACGTTGACAACGCCAGCCGACTTCCCCAGCCGCGTACAAGCGCCGCCAACCTGGCGGAGTAGCAGAGTTTTGTCCGTGCTGGCGGTCACATGGCTGCTGCTGACGGTCGCCGGCTACTATGTGTGGCACAAGCCCATCGGCCCCCAGGATCTGTTTCGCCTGTCAGGCGCAGCCGCCAATCTTGGGTTGCCCCTGCTCCTCATGGCGGGAGCCCTGGGGGTCGGGGCGCGCCTCCTGCCCCAGCCGACGGTTCAGCCGACCTGGAAACCCTTCCTGCAGCTGGCCTTGGGCTGGGCCTGCCTGGCGCTGGTCTTGGTCACCCTGGGTGCAATGAATCTGCTGACACCGGTGGCTGCCTGGTTGGTGCTCGGCCTGGCGCTTGTGGCCGGTTTTGGTCGCTATCGACAGGCCTGGAAGGATCTGGCAGCCGCCCTGGTTGGCCTGCGCCCATCGTCGTCTCTTGGCAAGATCCTGGCGATCGGCGTTGCGTTTCTGGTGCTGGCCCCGCTGGCCGAGGCCCTGGCACCCCCTGTCCACTTCGATGCCCTGGTCTACCACCTGCATCTGCCCCAGGTGTTTGCTACCGAGGGTGGCGTAGGTTTCATTCCAGACAACCCATTCTGGGGGCAGCCATGGGGGGGCGAGATGCTCTTCTCCTGGGCCTGGCTCCTGCGCGGCCCGGAGGCGGCTGCTGTCTTGGGTTGGTTGATCGGCTTGGCTGCCTTGTTGTCTGTCATGGCTCTCACTCGCCAGCTCTCAGCACAAGCACCCTGGGTGGCGGTAGCCGCCATGCTGTGCGGCTACTCGTTGTGGGCCGCCCTTGGCTGGGCCTATGTCGATTGGCTCGCTCTGTTCTATGGGGCCGGCTTGCTGCTGGCGCTGGTCGGCTGGCGGACAACGCTGGACGGGCGACTGGCGCTGCTGGTGGGTCTGCTGGCCGGGGCCGCCATCGGCGCCAAGCTGACCGCGGGGGTCGGGTTGATTGCCGGCCTGGTGGTGATGGTCTCGAGCAGCCGGCCCGGTCGAGGGCGCTCGATCGCCGTAGCCCTGGCTGGGGGTGCACTGTTTGTGTTGCCTTGGCTGATCAAGAATTGGCTCGGGGCTGGGCACCCGCTGTACCCCCACCTGGGGTTGGGTCACAACATGACCCCGGAGCGGTCTGCGTTCTTTAGCTACGCTGACCGCCCGTTGCCCATCTGGCTGGCCGCCGTGCAGCCGCTGGCCGCCAGCTGGCTCGGCGTTGAAGGCGCCGCCGGCTATGCGGCCAGCATTGGGCCGCTGCTCATGGGACTGGCCCCGGCGGCCTTATTGCGCAGGCGCAAATTGCCGGCACACGCCGGCGCCATCGCGCGCTTCCTGCTGGTCGGCTGGCTCGTGTGGGCGACGGCCGCTGCGTTCAGTGTGATCCTGAGCCAAACACGCCTATATTTCGTCTTGTTCCCGGCCTGGGCTTACCTGGCCGCCCTTGGCTTCGATGCCCTGGGTGAGGTTCGGATAGGGCGCGTCCGCTTGGGTCGGCTGGCCGCCAGCCTGGTAGTTGTCGTCCTGGCCATGAGTGTCTACCAGGCGCTTAAGTCAACCATGGAGGCCGCCCCCTGGTCTGCCTGGCTTGGTGGTGAACCTCGGGCCGCCTACCTTGCACGCCGGCTTGGCCCTTACGCCCGTGCGATGCAGCAAATCAGCCAATCGCCGGAGGAGCTCGTCTTGCTGTTGTGGGAGCCGCGCGGACTGTACTGCTACCCAACCTGCAGTCCGGACTCATGGATCGACCGCTGGTGGCTGGCTCGACGGGCCGGGCTGCCGGTGTCGGCGCAGCTTGAACAATGGCGGTCGGCGGGCTACCGTCAACTGCTGGTCAACCAAGCCGGGGTCGCCTTCCTGCAAGACGAAGACGATCGCTACCTGGAGTCGGATTGGCAGGCCCTACACGAACTGCTGGCCACCTTGCCACTTGTGGAGTCCTTCGGCGGCGCCTACGAACTTTACCGGTTGGCGCCATGAGCAGATTACGCTGGGCCATCCTGGCGGCGGCCGGGTTGGGGGCAGCTTTGCTGGCCGCCTATTGGGTTGATGCGCCCGGCTACACGGATGCCGATTACTACCAGGCGAACGCGATCCAATGGGCTCGCGGCCTGGGCTTCGAGCAACCCTTCATCTGGAACTTCCTGGCCGATCCGAATGGCTTACCTCAGCCGGCGCATCTATATTGGATGCCATTGACCAGCCTGCTGGCCGCCGTCCCGATGAGACTGGCGGGTGAGTCCTTCAGGTTTGCGCAGCTGCCGTTCTTGCTGTTGGCCGCTGGATTGCCTTTGCTGACCGCGTGGTTGGCGCTCAGGATGGGGCTCGAACCCGACCAGGCCTTTTTGGCGGGCCTGCTGGCAGCCCCCAGCGGCTTCTTCTCTCCGTACCTGGTAACGACCGATGCCTTCAGCCTATACGCTTGGATTGGCAGCGGCAGCCTGGTCGCCGGCGCGGCCGCCTACCGGCGGCAACGTGCATGGTTGTGGCTGGCGGCCGGTCTGTTGGTGGGGGCGGCCCACCTGACACGAGCCGATGGTGTGCTGCTCGGCCTGCCGCTGGCCATGGCCGCCCTCCTGGGGCGCCAGCGGCGAGCGAGTTCGCTGGCCGCATTGGTCGTGGGCTACCTGGTCGTCTTCGGGCCGTGGATGCTGCGCCTCATGGCCGTCAGTGGCAGCCCGCTGCCGCCAGGCGCGGGGCGGGCGCTTTGGCTGCGGAACTACGACGAGCTTTTCCTCTATCCAGCCAGCCAATTAACCCCGCAGCACCTGCTCCAGGCCGGCTGGCGGTCGATCCTTGGCGACCGGCTGTCGGCGCTCGGCCAGAACCTGGTCACGCTGTGGGTCGTCAACGGATTGGTCTTCCAACTGCCGCTTGCGATCATCGGCGGGTGGTCACAGCGCGACCGGCCCATCGTCCGCCTGGGGGCGGCCTACGGTCTGCTCCTGTTGCTGGCCATGAGCCTGGCCTTCCCCCACCCAGGAACCCGCGGCGGTTTCTTCCACTCGTCGGCCGCTTTGATGCCGCTGCTCTGGTCGCTGGCCTCGGCCGGGCTCTACACCAGCCTCCGCTGGCTGGCACCGCGCCGCAGCTGGCAGCTGGCGAAAGCCTGGTCCGGCTTTGGCTGGGGCGTCGTGGCCGTGGCGGCCGTGGCCACCGGCTTCTTGCTCTATATCCGGCAGGTTCGACCCCAGCAAACCGGAGGAGGTTGGGGGACCAGCCAGTTGGACTACGCCGAGGTTGGCGCCTGGTTGCGCCAGCACGATCCTTCTCTTGGCACGGTAGCCGTCAACAATCCCCCCGGGTTCTGGTTGGCGAGCGGCTTGCCGGCGGTCGTTATCCCCGTCGGAGGTGAATCCGAACTGGCTGAGGTTGTCCGCGAGTTTGCTGTCGACTGGGTCGTGCTCGAACGCAACCACCCACTCGGGCTCAACGAGTTGTACGCCGAGCCCGCCCGGGCGAGCTCCATGACCTATGAGCACACCCTGACGATCGAGGGCGCCAGTCCCATCCACTTGTACTCGGTCGGGAGCGGGCCTTGATCCAACCCCAAGGCAACCGCCTGATACCCCGCTTGGGCCCCATCCTATTGGGGGCCGTTGTGCTGTTGGCGCTCGGGCTGTTTGCTTGGGCTAGCCTGCTGCTCGAGGGCCCCGGTTTCCCACTCGACGACGCCTGGATCCATCAGACCTATGCCCGCAGCTTGGCGCAAGGCGAAGGCTGGCGCTTTGCCGGTCAACCGTCGAATGGCTCAACCTCGCCACTGTGGACCTTGCTCCTGATCCCGGGACACCTGGTCGGCCTGGCGCCCAGCTTATGGGCGGGCGTTGTCGGGGCAGCCTTGTTGTTGGCGCTCGGCTTGCTCGTTAAGGATGAGCTTGGGCGACATCTGAGGACGGAGTCTTGGCTGGCCTGGTTGGGAGCGGCACTGGTTGTGCTCGAGTGGCACCTGCTCTGGTCGGCTTTGTCGGGGATGGAAACCCTGGCCGCCGGTTTCCTGGCGCTCGGCCTTTCGATCGTCCTTTGGCGGCGTAGACAGGTCGGTCTGCTGGCCGGCGTGCTGGTCGGAGCCGGAGTTTGGATCCGGCCGGATTTGCTCACTTTGCTCGGGCCGGCCGCCTGGGTAGCCCTCCTGTCGGCTGGCGATCGCCGGCAGCGGACGACAGCCTGGCTGCGTTTTGGCCTGGGGATGGTGGCGCTGGCTGGCCCATACCTGCTGTTTCAATTCCGGCTGGCCGGCCAGCCCTGGCCCAGCACGTTCTACGCCAAGCAAGCTGAATATGCCGAACTGCTCGCATTGCCATTGGCCAACCGCTGGTTGGGGCTGTGGATGCCATTGCTGGCCGGGTCCTTGACCGCGCTGACGCCGGGCGTCATGGTTTGGGCCTACCGCCGTCTGCAGGAGCGGCGCTGGGCCGACCTGGCCCCCTTACTTTGGGTCGAGGGTTATGCGCTCTTGTTTGCCCTGCGGCTGCCAGTCAGCTACCAGCACGGCCGCTACCTACTGCCGCTGCTGCCCGTACTGCTGACGCTCGGCGTGCTCGGGTGGGCCGACCTGTGGCAGCGTTGGCAAGCGGGCCGGACGGCATGGATCACGCAAAGGGTGTGGGCCCTGACCATTCTGGCGACGACGTTGGTTTTCGGCTGGTTAGGTGCGAATGCATTTGCGACCGATGTCGCCATCATCGAGACGGAAATGGTGCGCGGTGCGCGCTGGATTCGAGCGAACACCGGGCCATCCGCCCTGGTTGCAGCCCACGATATCGGGGCTTTGGGCTACTATGGCCAGCGGAGCATCCTCGATCTGGCGGGACTGGTTTCGCCGGAAGTCATCCCCATCCTGCGTGACCAGGAGGCCCTGTCCGACTTGCTCGACCAGCGTCGGGCCGACTACCTGATGACCTTCCCCGGCTGGTATCCGGCTCTCACGGCTGGACGGGTGCCGGCGTTTCAGACGGAAGGCCGGTTCAGCCCGGCCGCCGGCGGGGAGAATATGGCGATATTTCCATGGTGATTTGCCCGGTTTGCTACCGATTCAGCGCCTGTGCTATACTCGCGCCAGTCCTTTTAAGGTAGGGGTCGCAATGGAAACCATCGGTCTTGTCATCATCGATGATCACCCCTTATTCCGGGAAGGCGTTCGCAACGTCATCGATGCCGAGGATGACCTGGAGGTGCTCGCCGAGGGGACCAGTGGCGACCAGGCGATTCAATTGATCCGCAAACTCAGGCCGGCTGTGGCCCTGATAGACATTAACCTGCCCAACATGAATGGTATGCAGGTGACGCGTACGCTCGACGCCGAAAACCTCGGCACCTCGATTGTGTTGCTGACAGCCTACGACGATGTGGAGCAGGTCCTGCACGCCTTCCGGGCGGGAGCCAAGGCCTATTGCTCTAAGGACGTGCATGCCGGCAAACTGGTGGATGTGGTACGGCATGTCGCCCGCGGCTACTACGTCGCCGGCGACCAGGTCTACGACAAGGATGGTCTGGAACAGTGGTTGGAAGAGGGGGTTGAAACCATCCGGCGGCCGCATCTTGAAGGCGATGTCGAGGCCTTTGCGCCGCTGTCTCCCAGGGAGATGGAAATCTTGCAGTATGTGACGCGGGGCATGAGCAACAAAGAAATTGCGGCCCGCCTTGGCATCAGTCACCAGACGGTCAAGAACCACATGACGTCAATCCTGCACAAGCTGGATGTCGAAGACCGGACGCAGGCGGCCGTTTATGCACTGCGCCATGGCTGGGTCCGGCTCCAGGATACGCGGAAAGATCCCTCGGGCGGGTAGAGGCCAGGATGACCGAAGCCGAAGAGACCACCACCGAACAAACCCCCGTTGATGCCCTGATCGAGGAGATGCACACCGACCTCGAGAGCGTCACGACTCGGCTCAATGAGATCACAATGCTCGTCGAGCAAAGTCAGGGGGAGGTCGACAAGTTGGCGCAGCGAAATGCCAGCATCACGACCCGCCTGCATCAAATCCAGGCCAATTTCGACACCATGCCGCGTGAGGACATCCGAACGGTCTATGAGTCGTCCCAGGATGCCCAGCAGCGGCTTTTCACGATGCGGGGCCAGCTCGAGAAGCTGGAAGCCGACCGGTCGCACCTGGATAGCCGGTCCAATCTGCTGCGCAAAGCGTTGAGCGTCTTGGAGGGTGGCCCGGTGGTCGCCCCGGGCGAGCAGCCGGACAATGGCAACCTGGGCATCGAACAGGTTATTGAGGCCCAGGAGGAAGAGCGGCGCAAGATATCGCGCCAGATCCATGACGGCCCGGCCCAAGCGCTGGCCAACTTTATTCTACAGACTGAGATCGCCATGCGTCTTTTCGACCAGGACGCCGACGAAGCGAAGAGTGAACTGGCCCGGCTCAAGGAAGCGGCCGCCGGCACTTTTGCTCAGGTACGGGATTTCATCTTTGACCTGCGCCCGATGATGCTCGATGACTTGGGTCTGGCGCCTACCGTCCGGCGCTACACCGAAGCCTTCGAAGAAAAGTCGGGCCTGGATATCAACACGGTGATCACGGGCACTGAGCGCCGCCTGGCCTCCCATCGTGAAGTGATTGCCTTCCGAGCCGTCCAAGAGTTCCTGGCTAACGCCCGGGAGCACGCGCAGGCGACTCAGGTCAAAGTCATGTTGGACATGGATGATCGTCAGATCCGTGCCGTCGTCGAGGACAACGGCATTGGTTTTGACCAGCAGGTTCTGGATACCACCGAGGGCCCGCCGGGCGGCTTGCAGCGCCTTCGCAACCGGGTCCATCAAATTGGGGGAACCCTTGAAGTTGACTCGTCGGAAGGCGGCAGCCGCTTGATTCTGTCGCTCCCAGCCGGCGACTGAGCCCTTGCGGGCATCGGACGGAGGTCCTATTGTGCCTTTCGCTGCCAGCTCCCTATAATGGAGCCAGCTTGGAGCAGAATACAAGCGAGTCTGCAGCGGAAGGAGGTGAAAGCCATGTTGTTTGCGCCGAAAGAGAAGGGCCAAGGTCTTGTAGAGTATGCGCTCATCCTAGTTTTGGTTGCGGTCGTCGTGATCGTTATTCTCGCGCTGCTCGGACCGGCCATCGGGAACGTGTTCAGCAACATTGTCGAGAACATCTAAGCTTGTCGCCTGCCCAATTGACACCGTGGGCGACATCCACTGAACGCAGCGGAGCCCTATCGGCGATAGGGCTCCTTGCGTCAAAAAGCCGGCCGCATGTACGGACGTGGGGCCGGCTTGACAAGTTGGTTCGAACCGGTATGATAACCGGCCAAGCAGGTTAAAGAAACCTGTCTTAACGATATTTAAGGAGGCACCATGCGCCGCGGTCGCATCTTCATTCTCCTGGCTCTCGTTCTCTTGCTTGGCGCTGTCGCCGCATTCCTGCTCTTGACAAGGCTTGGCGGCCAGCCATCCGGTCAGGAGGCCCAAGCGACCCCGAGTGGGCCGGTGGGTGAAGCCCAAATCGTGATCGCTGCGCAGGACATTGCGCGCGGTTCCGAAATCCCGGCCGACGGCATCATCCTGTCTCCCTTCCCGGCGGACTTCGTCGTCGAGACCATGGTGACGGACGTCGAGCAGGTGATCGGCAGGCGGGCGCGCATGGATATCGCCCGCGGGGTGCCGATCACGGAACGCATGCTGACCCAGCAAGCTGGCGACCTGCTGGGGACCGGTTCCGAGGCGGCCATTGCCATTCCTCCAGGCATGACGGCCATTGCGGTGCCGATGGACCGGTTCTCGGGTGTGGCCTATGCCATTCAAGATGGCGACCAGGTCGATGTGATCATCTCGATGCTGATGGTAGATGTCGATCCGGAATTTCAAACTTTGCTGCCGGACCACACGGCCATCCTGGTCGGGCCCAATGGTGAGGTGCTGACCGGCACTGGTGCGACCACCGTCGAAACCGGCGCCGAAGGCACGTCGGCAACCTCGCCGGAACCGCTGCCGCTTGGCCGCGTCGATGAGGAAGAAACAACGGGTCAGCAGGTCTACCTGCTGCCGGTCGGCGCCCAGCGGCCGCGCTTGGTGTCGCAGCGCCTGATCACCAATGCGACCGTGCTGCACGTGGGTGACTTTGCTCTGCCCGAGGAAGAGGAAGAGGAGCCGGCCACTGAACAGGCGCCAGCCGGGGCTCCGGCCCAACAGCAACAACAGGTGGTCGTCATTGAGAAGCCGACGATCGTCACGCTGATCGTTGCTCCGCAAGACGCCCTGGCGCTGAAGTGGGCGCTGGAGGCGGGCGGGGACTTGACCCTGACGCTGCGGGCGCCCAACGATGACGTCAATGAAGCCACAACCAGCGTCACGCTGCAGTTCCTGATTGATACGTACAACATCGCCGTGCCTTCGAAGTTGCCGTACGGCACCGAGCCTCGGCTCGAAGCCGATTCGCTGCGCTGGCAGCCCAGCCAGTCCAGCTCGGCGCCGGCGCCGGTAACCGAGTAGCCCAGGCCGGCACCAAGCTGGTCGAAGCCCGAGACTAGGATGACCGAGAGTTCCGAAGGCCAGATCCGGGTTCTGATCGTCGACGATATCGCCGAAACGCGCGAGAACATTCGTCGGCTGCTTCAGTTTGAGACCGACATTGACGTTGTCGGGGCAGCCCGCTCTGGGGAAGAAGCGCTGCAGATCGCTGCTGATATCGAGCCCGATGTCGTGCTGATGGACATCAACATGCCCGACATGGACGGGATTGCGGTGACCGAGGCTTTGCTGCGCGATGTGCCCTATGCGCAGGTCGTGATGCTCTCGGTCCAGTCCGAGGCCGACTATATGCGCCGGGCCATGCTGGCCGGCGCCCGCGATTTCATCGCCAAGCCACCTTCGGGCGATGAGCTGATCCGGACCATCCGTTTGGTGTCCGAGCGGGCCAAGGAACAGAAGGCCAAGCTGGCGGCGGTGCCGGTCATGCAGTTGCCCGGCACGGGCCCGATCCGCGGGGTCACGGGTGCGATTGAAGGCAAGCTTCTGGCCGTCTACTCGGCCAAGGGCGGTGTCGGCTGCAGCATGCTCGCCACCAACATCGCACTTGGCTTGCATACTGATGAGACTCCGACTGTGCTGGTCGATGCCCATCTTCAGTTCGGCGATGTGTCGGTCTCGCTCAATATGCAAGTCAAGAATTCCTTGGTCGACCTGGCGGCTCGGGCCGACGAGCTCGATCGGGACTACGTCGAAGACGTCCTGATCACGCATGAAACGGGGCTCAAGGTGCTGGCGGCACCGCCTCGGCCCGAGATGGCCGACGAGGTGCAGGCCGACCAGCTGCGCAAAGTGCTTTCGTTCTTGAAACGCAACTTCGCCTACGTGGTGGTCGACACCAGTTCGACGATGGACGACATCACCTTGGCGGTGCTGGATGCCTGCGACGTGCTGATGACGGTAGCGACACCCGACATCCCGTCCATTAAGGACACCCGCTTGCTGTTTGATCTGTTGAGCGTGCTCGAGTTCCCGCGCGAGCGCATCTTCTTCGTGCTCAACAAGATGGAACGCAAGACTGGCATTACCGCCGAAGCCATCGCCGAGAACCTGAAGCGGCCGGTTGAGGGGCAAATACCGTCCGACGAGAAACTGGTTTCGGCGTCCATCAACAAGGGCATCCCATTAATCCTGGGCGATAAGGGTAAGGCACCTGCAAGGAATATCCTCGAGCTGATTGGTACACTGAGGCAACGATTGGTTGCCCAGCCGGAAGAAGAAGTGCTCGAGGCCGAAGCTGAACGACCCCGCCTGGCCAGCCGGTAGGATCGTTTAGAGATCGAATTTCGCTGGTACTGGAGGTAGACCGTGTCGCTACTAAAGCGGATTGAACAGGGTCAGTCATCCGAACCTGCTGCCCCCGCCCGTGTCTCTTCGTCGGGGCAGGGCAGCGGGACCTCTCGGTTGAGCGGGATCAGCTCGCGACGAGCTGCACCGCCCGGCTCGGCTGCCCGTGATACCTATTACGATCTCAAGACGCGCGTCCAGAACAAGCTGCTGGCTGAACTCGATCCGACGATGGACGTCAGTCAGACCGCCGATGTCCGTCGCACGATCGAAGAGCTCTTCGAGAATATCCTGGCCGAGGAGAAGATCGTCCTTTCCCGCCCCGAACGGCGGCGTCTGTTTGAGCAGATTGTTGCCGAGATTCTGGGCCTGGGCCCGATCGAGCCGCTGCTGGCCGACGAGACCCTCACGGAAATCATGGTGAATGGGTCCAAGAACATCTTCATCGAGCGCGCCGGCAAGCTCTACCGTGAGCCGGCCTCGTTTGAGTCGGACGATCACTTGATGCGGATTATCGACCGCATTGTGGCGCCGCTTGGCCGCCGGATCGACGAATCGAGCCCATACGTTGATGCCCGCTTGCCTGATGGCTCGCGCGTCAACGCCATCATCCCTCCGATCTCGCTGGTGGGTCCGGTGCTGACAATTCGTAAGTTCGCCAAGATCCCAATCACAATCGAACAGCTCGTCGAGTGGGGCACCATCACACCCGAAGCCGTGGAGTTCCTCAAGGCATCAGTGATCTCACGCATCAACATGATCATCTCCGGCGGTACCGGTTCGGGAAAAACCACCATGCTCAACGTGGTTTCCCAATTCATCCCGTCGGATGAACGCATCGTGACCATCGAAGACGCCGCCGAGCTTCAGCTGCGCCAGGAGCACGTCGTGTCCCTGGAAAAGCGCCCACCCAATATCGAGGGCCGCGGCGAAGTGACCATCCAGAACCTGGTGGTCAACTCGTTGCGAATGCGTCCCGACCGGATTATCGTCGGCGAGATCCGCGATTCGGCCGCGCTCGATATGCTCCAGGCGATGAATACCGGCCACGATGGCTCACTGACAACGGCTCACTCCAACAGCCCGCGCGACACCCTGTCGCGCATCGAGACGATGACGATGATGGCCGGCATGGAGCTGCCCCAGCGGGCGATCAGGGAACAAATCGCCTCGGCGCTCCAACTGGTGGTCCATCTGGAGCGCCAGCGGGACGGCACGCGCAAGGTCACCCACATCACCGAGATCCAGGGCATGGAAGGGGACGTCATCACCATGACCGACCTGTTCGTCTTCGATCAGACCGGCATTGAAGATGGCAAAGTGATTGGTCGGCTGCGGCCGACCGGCCTGCGCCCCAAGTTCATGGATCAGATCGAAGCTTCAGGAATTCACCTGCCGCCGTCCATCTTTGGGATGGGTGACCGGATGAGGTATGCCTAAGCGATGAATCCTACAACAGTCCTATTCGTTGGGGGCGGATTAGGATTGCTCCTGCTGGCGATTGGAGCAGTCCTGTCGCTGGTCGGACGGCAAACGGTCGTCGAGGAGCGGCTCGGCCGCTATTCAGAGACAGGCGGCATGTCCGCCGCTGGTCGGGGGGAGGTGGTCGAGGCCGATGTCGACCGTCCCAGCCCGCTGGCCGATTTGCTCAACCGGCTGGGCGAGGGCACCGACCTTTTCGAGAACATATCGCGTGGGCTGGCCCGGGCCGACATGAAATTCCGGCCGGCCGAGTACATTGCATTGGTCGTGCTGGCGGCCGGCGGTGCCGGCGTGCTGGCCACGGTCCTGAGCCGCTCGATCCTATTCGGAGCTGCCGCCGCCCTCGGCGGCGCCTTCATCCCGGGCATCTACGTACGGATGCAACAAGGCGCCCGGTTGAAGAAGTTCGATGGTCAGCTTGGTGACATGCTCAACCTGATGGTCAACGGCTTGCGGGCCGGCTTTTCCACACTGCAGGCGATGGAAGCGGTCAGCCGTGAACTGCCCGCCCCCATTTCGACCGAGTTTCACCGGGTCGTCCAAGAAATGCAGCTTGGCCTGCCGATGGAAGAAGCGCTCGACCATATGCTTCGGCGCATCAACAGTGATGACCTCGATATGCTCATTACGGCGGTCAACGTCCAGCGGGAGGTCGGCGGTAATCTGGCCGAAATCCTTGACACGATTTCCTACACGATTCGGGAGCGCGTCCGAATCCGAGGCGAGATTTCGGCGCTGACCGCCCAAGGGCGGGCGACAGCCTGGGTGATCTCGCTGTTGCCGGTGGCGTTGACCGGGATTCTGTTCCTGGTCAACCGCCCCTACATTATGCAGTTCTTCAACCCGGAGACACGCACCTGCGGTATTCCGATGCTGCTTGGCGCCGCGCTCATGGTGATCACAGGGTTCTATATCACGCAGAAGATCGTCGACATTGACATCTAGGTCGATACTAGTTGTCTTGAGGTTCTGGGAGAGCTAACCGAATGCCAGCACTGACAATCGTTATCTTGATCGGTGGGGCGATACTACTGGCGGTCGTCTTGATCATTGCCGGTATCCGTGCGCCGCAACCCGGCGACCCGATCCAGCAGCGGTTGGCCGAGTTCGCGATCTCCGAACAGCCGGTCACCCTGGAAGAGATCGAGCTGTCGCAGGCGTTCTACGAACGCGTCATCCTGCCTTTCTTCAACCGGGTGGGGCAGTTAGCCCAACGCTTCACACCGCAGGCAACGCTGCAGGCTGCCCGCCGCCGCCTCGAGATGGCTGGCAACCCGATGCAGCTCGAGCCGGCCTTTTTCCTGGCCATGCGCTTCGTACTGGCGGTTGTCCTGGGAGGGTTGCTCATCCTCGTCTACCTGATCTCAGGGCGCAACTGGCTTCAGGGCCTGCTTGTCTCGTTCTTGTTCCTGGTCCTAGGCTATTTCATGCCGGATTTGTGGCTCAGCAGCATGATCAGCCGGCGCCAGCGCGACATCTTCCGGGCGATGCCCGACGCGCTTGATCTGCTGACGATTGCCGTGGAGGCCGGGCTGGGTTTCGACGCCGCCATGGCCAAGGTCCACGAGAAGTGGGACAACGACCTGTCCCTGGAGTTCGGCCGGGTCATCCAGGAGATCCGCTTGGGCAAGCTGCGACGCGAGGCCCTGCGCGATATGGCCGAGCGCCTGGGCGTGGCCGAGATGACCAGCTTTGTGGCGGCCGTCGTCCAGTCGGAGCAATTGGGCGTGAGCATGGCCAAAGTGCTGCGCATCCAGTCCGACCAAATGCGGGTGCGGCGCCGTCAGATGGCGGAAGAGGAAGCCCACCGGGCCCCGATCAAGATGATCTTTCCGATTGGCCTGCTCATCTTCCCTTCCCTTTTGATCATTCTGCTGGGGCCGGCAGCCATGCTCTTGCTTCGTTCTCCGCTGGGTGGGATCCTCGGCCTGGGGGGGTAAGAAAGCCCAACAGGCGAACACTGCCAGCGCGGTTGAGAGGGGGAAACCGCGGACCACAAATCACCGGGGTGGGCTCGACGCACACTCGCCGCGATTCTCGATCTACTCTTCCCGCACCGCTGTGCTGGCTGCGGCCAGGAGCCCAGCCTTTGGTGCCCGCAATGCGCCCAGAGCCTTCAACCAATCGGCCGTACGCACTGTCGCGGCTGCGGAACACCCGTTCTTTCGTTTCAATCACATTGCGACCGGTGCCTTGGTCGGGCCGATCACATTCTCAGCCGCTCCTTCGGCTGGTACCGGCCTCCACTATCGCGTGCCATTCTCCGACTCAAGTACCGACCCAATCGTGCCCTGGCAGAGCTGTTGGCGGGCTGG
>DASWJQ010000141.1:0-54184 GCA_036397095.1 Anaerolineales bacterium | reverse complement strand
CCTTCCTCGACGAGCGCGGCTTTCTCGAGGTGGAGACGCCAATCCTGCAGCCGATGTACGGCGGGGCCGCTTCGACACCCTTCACCACCCATCACGAACAGCTGCATCAGGACCTGTACCTGCGGATCTCGTTCGAGCTTTACCTCAAACGGCTTCTGGTCGGCAATCTGGAACGGGTCTATGAAATCGGGCGTGATTTCCGCAACGAGGGCGTGTCCTTCAAGCACAACCCCGAGTTCACCCAACTCGAGTTCTACATGGCCTACGTCGACTACCATCAAATGATGGCGCTGACTGAATCGCTAGTCGCCTACATCGCCGAGCAGGCGACCGGCTCAACCACGATTGATTTCGGCGAGCACCGCATTGACCTGACGCCGCCATGGACCCGCATGACCCTGAGCGACGCCATCCGCCAGCATGCTGAGATTGACCTGGACGCGCATCCGACGGCCGACAGCCTGCGGGGCGCCATGGAAGCCGCCGGACGCGAGCCGTCGCCCGGCGCCAGCCGCGGCAAAATGATCGACTCGCTGCTCAGCACCTTTGTCGAGCCCAGGCTGATCCAGCCGGCGTTTTTGCTGGACTACCCGCGCGATATCTCACCCCTGGCGCGCCAGCACCGGGATCACCCGGAATTGGTTGAGCGGTTCGAGGGCTTTGCCGGGGGGATGGAGCTGTGCAACGCCTTCAGCGAGCTGATCGACCCCTTCGATCAGGAGCAGCGTTTCCTGGAGATGGGCCGGACGTATCAAGCCGATGACGAGGAGCGCCACCCGCTCGATGAGGACTACTTACAGGCGATGCGCTACGGCATGCCGCCCAATGGGGGGGTCGGCATGGGGATCGATCGGCTAACCATGCTGCTGACCAACCATCGGTCGATCCGCGAAGTCATTCTCTTCCCGCACCTGCGCCAGCGAGAGGACTAATCCGGGTCCGGCGGGGCCAAACCGGCGGCCCGGCAGTAGTAACCGGCCGAATCGCGCAGGCCCTGCGCCAGTGGCCTCGGTTGGTAGCCTAGTTCTTGGTGCGCTTTTCGGTTGGTGCCCAGATAGGTGACCCCACCCTGAACCCGCAGTGCTTCCCCTGTGTAGCGCGGCGGGATGGGGAGCCAAGCGTCAAGCAATGACATCGGAACCGACAGCGCCCGCAGCAGCCGGGCAGGTAGGCGCATCCTAGGCGCAGGAATGCCAAAGACCTGCTCGGCGATTTCGAAGCCCTCGATCAAGGTGTGGCATGGACCGGCAATGATATAGCTCTGGCCGGCCCGGCCGCGATCCATCGCTAGCAGGTGGCCATCGGCCACGTCATCGACGTGTGCCCAACAATAGGCGGCCCGAGTCGGCAGCGCCGGCAGGTCCCCCCGCAACCAGTCGATAAGCGCCCGGCCGGAAGGGCTGGCGTCGCCCGGGCCATAGATCAAGCCGGGCTGCACAATCACGAGCGGCAGGCCGGCCTCCATCATCGGTTCGGCCACCTGGACATGCGCCTGCCATTTGGTTCGGTCGTAAACCGACACGTGCTCCCCGGCGAAGCGGTAGTTCTCGTCCATCACCTGTCCCCGGGTATCGCTGTTGACGGCCAGTGTGCTGGTGTAGACGCCCTTGGGGATGCCGAGTTCGGCCATCGTTTCGAGGACGTTGCGGGTGCCGTCGACATTGATCCGGCGGGCCAGGTCCGGTTTGTTCAGGCCGACTTCATACCAGCCGGCGACATGGAAGACGCCGTCGACGCCGGCCATGGCCGGCGCCAGGCTGGCCCTGTCGGTGATGTCGCCATGCATCAGGCGTACACCCGGCGCCTCCAGATGGCGGGCGCGCTCGAGCGACCGGACCAGCGCCGTCACCTGATCGCCGCGGCCCCGCAGCTTGCCCAGCAGCCGGCCGCCGACGAAGCCGGTGGCCCCTGTCAGGAGGTAGTGCATGTCAGGCCTCCCCGGAAGAGGTTGTCTCGGTGGTGCTGTTGGGTTGGACCAGGTAGATGCCAGGCAGGCTGAGCAGCGTGACCCCGCCCTTGATCAGCACGTTGGCCCAGAAGATCGAGACCAATACGGCAGGCGGCAGTTGGCCGCTAAACGCCAGCCAGACAAAGATCAGGCTGTCGACCGGCACCGCCACGGCGTTGCTGACCAACACCCGGGCCCATTGGAATCGCCTTGTGATGCGGGTGACCCACAGGTGATAGATCTCGGTGTCGAGCAGTTCGGCAATAAGCTCGGCAGCAATCGAGGCCAGCACGATGCGCCAGACCGGCGCCAGCACTGCGTTCCAATCCGACTGCGGCCCGGCGGCTGGATCGTAGGGCAAGCGGCTAACGAGCCAGAATAGGCCGGCCATCAGCAAGTTGATGGCGGCCGCCGTGACGATCAGCAGTCTTGCGCCGCGCCGGCCGATGACCTTGTGCGCCAGGTCGCGCAGAGTGAAGGTGAATGGGTAGATCAACGTGCCGGCGTCGACCGACAGCCCCGCCAGGCTCACGATCTTGAGGCTGGTGATATCGGCCAGCATTTGCGCCGCAATATACGCGGCGCAGACCAGGAGCAGGGCCGTGGCCGGCTGCGTTCGTCTCACGGCGGCCTCATTCACCATCGGCCGGCCGCCTCCAACCGGTTGCCTTGCGCAGCACTGCCCAGCGCGAGCGTGCGTGGACCCAGGGTGTGGATAGTTTGCCCTGCACCTCGCCGGAGGCCAATGCCTGGCGGAATTCGTCGGCGTTGGTGAACGCTGCCAGCATGAAGAGCGCCTGTCCCAACTCGCCGGCGCTGTGGGCATCGGAGCCGGCCGTGCCGGGCAGTTCCGCCAAGCGGGCGGCCTCGGCGGCCTGATCGTTGGGTGCGGGGGTCAGGGCCCGTGCGTTGAAAATCTCCACCGCATCCACCTGGGGCAGAATCTGGGCCAGGGCCTGGGGCGCCCACGACCCACTGCGTTTGCGGTCGAACGGATGCGCCACGGAGATCACCGCACCTTGCCGGCGCAGGCGGAGAATGGTCTCGTTTGGGCTTAGGCCCGCCGGCACCTCCTCGGTCAGGAAGTAGCCCAACAGCTCACCCTCGGTGGTCTTGATCTCCTCGCCCACGATGATCAGGTCTGGGGCCAGCCGGGCGGCCGCCAAGGCACCGCCAATGGCGTTGTGATCGGTGACGGCCACCCGCTCGAGGCCGCGTTTACGGGCGGTCTCGATCAATTCTCGCGGCGACACCAGGCAATCGGGGGAGTAATAGGTATGGCAGTGCAGCTCAACTTGCCAGCGGGTCAGGAGAGCCTCCGTTCCAGGGTGCGCCTCGAAAGCATTCTAGTCGATGGTCGCCCACGCCCGGCCTGCGGACCGGCATGCTACAATCACCTACATGGCCGATTGGGAAGAAGAAGTACACCCACCACGTTACAACCCGGTCACCCGGCACGCTTTTCGACGCCAGGTCTGGCTTCAGATCTACCTGCCGCTTGTGCTTGGGATTCTGGGAGTAGCGGTGGTCGCCTACCTGCTGGCGCAGCGGAGCGTGGCCGCTCCGAGGGCTTGGGCCGACGCTTCGCTGATCTTGTTGCTAATGCCCGTGCTGGTGGTGGCGCTGTTGCCCATCGTGCTGTTTGCCGGCCTGGCTTATCTGGCGGGCTTGCTCATCCAGCGCATCCCGGATCCGGCGAGCCGGGCGCAGGATGCACTCGCCGAGGTCGCTCGCCAGGCACGGCAAGCTGGTGCGGTTGCCGTCCGCCCGATGATTGTGACTCAATCGTTCCTGGCGGCACTGGCGCGAGCGATCCGTCGATTGGCGGCTGTCGTCGATTTCAAGGACGAAGGATAGGCAATGGACTCGGAAGAGCTGATGCAAAACCAGGATGAGGGTTGGAAGGGACGCTTGCTGTTGGCCGGAGGGCTGGTGGGGGCGCTCACTGGCTTGGGCATCGCTTACCTGATGGTGCAGCGGGCCGAGCGCCGCGGTGGTGACCTAGAGTTGAGCAGCGGGGAAGGCCTGCGCCTTGGCCTTCTCCTGCTGGGCATGCTCCGTCAGGTGGCCGATCTGGCCTCGCCGGACACGGAATAGAGGCCACGAACGCACCATAAGGGCTCCCAGCATGGGGAGCTCTTTTGATTCTTGACCTAACCGACCGTCCCCCATATAGTTAACCGTATGGTTGAGCATGATGTCGTTCTGCTGGATCGAACTTTTGGTGCGCTGGCCAACCCGACACGGCGCAGCCTGCTCGAGCAGTTGGCCGCGGGCGAGGCGACGGTGAGCGAGTTGGCGGCGCCCTACCGGATGTCGTTGGCCGCCGTCTCAAAGCACCTGCAGGTGCTGGAACAGGCTGGCCTGATCGAGCGGCGCGTCGAAGGCCGCCGGCATCACCTGTCACTGGCGCCGGCTCCCATCGAGCGTGCCGCCGGCTGGCTGGCCCGCTACCAACGGTTCTGGGAATCCAGTCTGGCTGCCCTGGCAGCAATGGCCGCTGACGGCGAATGAACCTGGCTGAGTCCAGCGAGACTCTGCGTTTTAGCCTGCGTTTGGCGGCGCCGCCCGCGCGTGTCTTCGCCTTATGGACCGAGCCGGCCGCGATCAAGCGCTGGTTTGGCGGGTTCGAAACCGAGGTCGAGTGGGTCGGGATCGACCTTCGGGTCGGGGGCGTTTACCGGATCGTCGTGCTCGACGAGGCGGGCCCGTCAAGCGTGACCGGTGAATTCCTGGTCGTCGAGCCGCCCACTCGGCTACGCTACACCTGGATCCTGGAGCGGGGCGGCGAGCGGGCCCCGGCTACCGTCGTCACGGTCGCCTTCAGCGCCAGCGGCGATGGCACAGCCCTTGAGCTCGAGCATGGACCCTTCGTCGACGAGCCGATCCGCCAGCTGCACGCCGCCGGCTGGCAGGCTTGTTTCCAAGCGCTGCAATCCCTGACGGCATAACAAGACACCGGCAAGCCTTGACCCCAGTTCGATCTTCGAGTAACATTCAACCAAGCGGTTGAATATTAGAAGGAGAGGGACATGGCCGACATCCTGCATTTGGTTCCGATCGCGGCGGCCCCGGACGAAGTTTACCGGGCGCTCACCACGGCCGATGGCGCACGCGCGTGGTGGACGGTTGATGCCGATCTCGAGCCCGAAGTTGGTAGCCTGGGGCAGTTCCGCTTTGAAGGCGGCGCCGTCGTCTTCAATATGCGAGTCGACAAGCTCGAAGGTAACAAGTCCATCACGTGGCAGGTCGAGGAACCGGCGCCTCCGGAATGGGTGGGCACAATGGTGAGTTTCGATTTGGAGCCGGCCAACGGCGGAACAAACCTGCTATTTGGGCATCATGATTGGGGATCGACAGAAGGCTCGTTTCCGTCGATCAACTACAACTGGGCATACTACTTGACCAGCCTGAAGGAGTACCTGGAGAAGGGGAAGGGGTTTCCGCACGGTTCGTAGGCGGGAAGGGCTGAGTCCAAATGTGAGATATCGATTCGGAGCCTTGCGAGAGCCCGGATAATGCTGGACGTCAGCACGGAGATCCTGATCGAACGCCCTCGCTCCGAAGTGGCGAACTACAGCGCCAACCCTGACAACGCGCCGGCCTGGTACAAGAACATCCACCAGGCCCGCTGGCTGACAGCGCCACCCCTGGCCGTTGGCTCCCGGATCGCCTTCGTCGCCATGTTTCTGGGCCGGCGGCTCGAGTACAGCTACGAAGTCGTCTCATTTGACGCCGGCAGGCGCCTGGTCATGCGCACCGCCGAGGGTCCATTCCCAATGGAGACCACCTACGAGTGGTCGGAGGCCGGGCCGAGTGCTACCCGGATGACGCTGGGAAACCGAGGTTCGCCCGCTGGCTTCTCCCGGCTGCTGACCCCGCTGCTTGCCGCCCGCGTTCAACGCGAAAACCGGGCCGATCTGGCCCAACTAAAGCAAATCCTCGAAACCTCCTAAGGCGGTCCAACTGCGAGCCGGCTGCGGCGTCAAGCGTGCCGCCGGTGGGGTCCGCAGGCAATATCTCCCAAATTTCAAGCGCCGCGGGATGGGTTCCCTACGTATACTTAGGCACGCAAGCTTGCCCTGGTCCCAGCGCGCTTGAGGTGCCTTCCTTGGTCTCGCGATCTCCCGGCCCTCGTCTGGCTGTGCCTATCAGCCAAGACGATCATATCCTTGGTCCCGAAGACGCCGCCGTCACCATCGTCGAGTACGGCGACTACGAGTGCCCCTACTGCGGCCGGGCGCACTTCGTCGTGGAGGAACTTCAGGCGCGCGACATTGGCGACATCCGCTTTGTCTTTCGCCACTTCCCCAACCGCCTGGTTCACCCGCGTGCCCGGCTGGCAGCCGAAGCCGCCGAGGCAGCTGGCACCCAGGGCAAGTTCTGGCAGATGCACCGACTGCTGTTTGAGAATCAGGAGCGCCTGGAAGAAGAGCATCTGTATGGATACGCCGCCGAGCTTGGACTTGACCTCGAGCAGTTCACCCGCGAGTTGAAAGACCACACCCATGGTGAACGGCTGCGCCGCGATTTCCGCGGTGGCACCGACAGCGGCGTACGGGGCACGCCGACCTGGTTCATCGATGGCGCCCGCTACGACGGCGCCTGGGACGCCGAGACGCTGCGCGACACGATCCGCCGCCCGCTGGCGATGCGCTTGCAGGAGATCGGGCAGGAGTTCGCCCAGATGGCGGCTTCCGGCGGGCTGATGATCCTGATCGCCAGCTTGCTGGCCCTGTTTCTGGCCAACTCGAATATGGCCGATGCCTTCCACCGCATGTGGGAGATGGATCTCTCGTTCACGCTTGGCCAGATATCGCTGAGCGAACACCTGTCCCACTGGGTCAACGACGGGCTGATGGCGATCTTCTTTTTCGTCGTTGGCCTGGAAATCAAACGCGAGCTGACGATCGGCGAGCTGAATACGCCGAGGAAAGCCGCCTTGCCGCTGCTGGCGGCCGTCGGCGGCATGGTCCTGCCGGCTACGATCTTTGCCATTCTCAATCGCGGCGACCCACAGGCCCTCCGTGGTTGGGGCATCCCGATGGCTACCGATATTGCCTTCGCTTTGGCATTGCTGGCAGTACTGGGGGGACGCGTGCCCCTTTCGCTTCGAATCTTCTTCACGGCGTTGGCCATCGTCGATGATCTGGGGGCGATTCTGGTGCTGGCCCTGTTCTACTCGGGGGACCTGCAGCTGGCGGCTCTGGGCGCCGGTGCGGTGCTCTTCCTGGTGCTGCTCCTGTTCAACCGCTGGCGGGTGTTCTCACCGCTCCCCTATGCCCTCGTCGGCTTTGGTTTATGGTTGGCGTTCCTGCAATCCGGTGTGCATCCGACGCTGGCTGGTGTGCTGCTGGCGCTGACCATCCCGACCCGCGGCCATGCCAACCTCGACCTGCTGCTGGCCCAGACCGACACCGTGCTCAACCGATATGAATATGGGGCCGGCGGTGAAGAAGACGAAAAGGAGCAGGTCGTGGCCGGGACGCTCAAGACGGTGCTTGACCGCATCGAGCCGCCGGCCACGCGGCTGGCCCACGGTTTGCAGCCCTGGACGACCTATCTGGTGCTTCCTATCTTCGCGCTGGCCAACGCCGGCATTGCCCTCGGCGGGAGCCTGTCGGATCTGCTCGCCCCGGTCAGCTTGGGCGTGATTCTGGGCCTGGTTGTTGGCAAACCGTTGGGCATCACGCTGTTCACCTGGCTCGGCGTCCGGCTGGGTTTGGTCGAGCTGCCGCGCGGCGTCGGCTGGGGTCAGTTCGTCAGCGCCAGCATGCTGGCCGGGATTGGCTTTACCGTCTCCCTGTTCATCACCTCGGCCGCCTTCAGCGAGCCGGCGCTGCAGACAACGGCCAAACTAGGCATTTTGGCGGGGTCGATCATTGCTGCCGTCGCCGGCTTCGGCCTGTTGAGTCTAACCAGCCCGCGCTACGATCTGGTGACCACTGGCGGCCGCCAGCCTGCGCCCGCCTCGTCTTGAGGCAGCAACGATGAGCGACCGGCAATCAGCCTCACGCAAATTTCTGCCGCGTGATTACCGTGGCCAGCAGGTCACGGTCACCTACGATATCAAGCGCTGTTTGCACGCCGCCGAGTGTGTGCGCCGTGCCCCGGCCGCCTTCGACAAGGACCGCCGCCCGTGGATCATGCCCGACGCTGACTCGGTTGAGGCGGTCGTGGCGGCGGTGCTGGCGTGTCCGACCGGAGCCTTGCGTTTCGAACGCAAAGACGCACGGCAAGTCGAACAGGTTCCCGCCGCAAATATCATCTGGGTCGTTGAAGACGGTCCGTTGTACTTGCGGGGCGACATTGAGATTGTGAATGGTGACGGCGAACTTCTGCACCGGGACACCCGGCTGGCCCTGTGCCGCTGTGGCCAATCGGCCAACAAGCCCTTCTGCGACAACGCACATCTGAGCGCAGGATTCCGTGCCGCTGGCGTGAACCGGACCATCGTCACCCGGACCGACTCGGCGGCGACCGGCGGCCGGTTGCGGGTCATCCCCAGCCCGGACGGTTCGTACAAAATCTCCGGCGCGCACACTCTATTCCACGCCGCCGAATCGGCCAACGTCGAAGCCGAACCGATTGGCATCAGTCTGTGCCGCTGCGGCCAGTCGGGCTCGAAACCCTACTGTGATGGCAGCCACCGGCGGGTTGCGTTCCGCGATCCAGGCTGGTGATCCTGGGCCGCAGCCGCCAGGCCGGTGCAGAGACGTTGTATGCAACATCCCCCGGCGTTCTTTGCGATCTGGCTGAGGGGGATGCATGCGCCAGATTGGATGGTCATCACCTCCTGAATACGTATCAAACCATCAGAACTGGGATGCATCCGAGCGGAAGCTCCAGGTTGTCTCCGCCCCCAGCTTGATCCGTCAACCGGCTTCCTTGCATTCAGCAGGCGTGGGATAATCGGCCCCCGTGTCCCCTCGACGAATCGTCCCTCTCCTCTTGGTACCCATCCTGGTGGCCTGCTCACAAGTCGCGATCAACCCGCCCACGGCCGGCCCGGCCACAGCCACACCGTTTCAGGCCGCGCCGCCGACGGCAACGCCCGAGGTCGTCCGGCTATGGCTCTCGCCGGCCCTGCCTGAAGGGCTGCGCCAGGCGGCAGCCGGCCTCGACGGGCTGGACGGTCGCCCGGTTGAGATCGTCGAAGAAGAATCGGCTGCCGACGTGGTGCTCGGCCCAAATCCCGATACTCCGCTTACAACCTGGATTTACGCCTTGGTCGCCCCATTCCCCACCGTCCAGGACGACCTGACGGCCGTTGCGCTGGTGCAGGCCTGGCAGGGACAGTCGGCGCACAGCCTGCTGGTGGCGAACCGGGAGGCGGAGGCGCTGCAAAGCTTGCTGGGTGCGGGCTCGCCGCTTGCTTATGACGCCGCCGAGCTGCAGGCGGCCGCCTGGGATCAGTCGGCGTTCGCCCTCGTTCCGTTTGACGAGCTCAACCCACGCTGGAAAGTGCTGACCGTCGATGGTGCCGACCCTCTGCTGGCCGGTTTCGACCCAAACGCCTACCCGTTGGCTATCGAATTCGGCGCCAGCGGTCCGCCCGACCAGGTGGCCGCACTGTCGGCTGCCCTTCCGTGGCCTGTCTCCAACCGCGACCCCCAGGCGCTTACGGTTGTCGCAGTGACCGGAGTGACGGCTCTGACCCGGGCCACCGCCTGGGCGATCGAGCGCGAAAGCATTGCCTGGGCTGTGTCCGACGTGGCCGAGTGGCTGGCGGCGGCCGATATCACGCACGTCAGTCATGAGGTCGCCTTCACACCGGAGTGCCCGCCGGTCAACCCGTCCCGCGACGTGATGCGCTTCTGCGGTCAGCCGTATCAGATTGAGGTGCTGGAAGCGATCGGGACGGATGTCATCGAGCTGACCGGCAACCATGTGATGGACTATGGCGCCGACGCCTTGCTATACACCCTCGATCAATACCGGGCACGGGGTTGGCAAACCTATGGCGGGGGGACCAACCGTGTCGCCGGGGCGGATCCGGCCATCTTCGACCACCATGGCAACCGGATCGCGTTCGTTGGCTGCAACCCGGCCGGTCCGGGCTTTGCCTGGGCGACCGATCTCCAGCCTGGGTCCCAGCCTTGTGACTACCCGGTTCTGCTGGATCAGATCACACGGCTGCGGGCCGATGGCTACCTGCCCATCGTAACTTTCCAGTGGGCCGAGTCCTACCGCTCTTGGCCACTGCCCGACCAGGCCGAAGCGTTCCGCCAGGCGGCGGCCGCTGGCGCCGTGATCGTCAGCGGCAGCCAGGCGCACCAACCGATGGGGCTGGAGTTCCAGGATGACAGTTTGATCCACTTTGGACTGGGGAACTTGTTCTTCGACCAGATGTGGTCCGAGCCGACGAGGCAGGAGTTCCTCGACCTGCATGTGTTCTACCGGGGCCAGCACATCAGCACCCGCCTGCTGACGGCCATGCTCGAGGACTACGCCCGGCCGCGGGCGATGACCGCCGAGGAACGGGAGGCGTTTCTGACCACCATCTTCGGGGCCAGCGGCTGGTAACGCCGATCGGCGACCAAGCCAACTGGCCCCTTGCCCCAGGCGAATTGTTGCGAATTGCCGGCGATTTTCGTGCGAAGATAGCTGCGTTCCGGGAGAGCTTAGGTTAAACATTGGGAGGTTTGGAAATGGATGGAGCTGTGGCCGTTGTCCACGTCGGCGGGACCGCCAAAAGAGTGGTGGCGGTGGCGCTTGTCTCCTGGGGTCTGGCGACGGCCTGCAGCAGCCTCGCCCCGGGCGAACCATCCACCACCCAGCCACCTGACTCGCCGACAACCCTCCCCACCGCTGCGGCCACCACGGACGGTCTCGAATCGGTCCCGGGCGGTTTCGATATCACGCGGGTTCGGTTGATGGATCCGGCCGATCTGCCGGAAGGTGTCCCCGTTCCTGTCCCCTTCGGCGGCGAGATTGATACGACTGTGGGCGCCTTTGAAGGCGAGTTGCTGGCGGTGATCTACGATGGCCGGTTCTTCCCGACGGCAGCCGCCTTCTACGCCACCTGGATCGAGATGGAGGGCCTCGAGGCTTCACCGTTGTTTGCCATGGGCGGAACCGCGGCGGGCTGGGAGCTGGTGGTCGACGGCCAACCCGTTCGGATCGAACTCAGCCTCTCAGAGGATGGCGCCGAAACCACGCTGCTGATCTACTGGGGATCCTAGCCCTTCCGACCTCGGGACCCATGCAGACCGGCGCCGGCAAGCGCGGCTGGCAGGTTAACCGGCGATCAAGTCCGCCCGCTCCTGGAGGCCCACCCGCACCCGTTCCTGCGCATTCGCCAGGCGCTGGCGCTGCGTGGTAAGCGTTTCCTGCCAGGCCTTAACCGCCGATGAATCTTTGGCGCTCTGCGCATTGATCAGCACGTTCAGTTCGGCCATCCGCAGGCCGGCGGCGGCCATCTCGGCGCCGGCGGCGCCGTCGGTGATGGCATTGGCATTGCCAGTCTCGACCATTTCCGCCGCCAGCTCGGCAACCTGAGCACAGCCCTGGGCCACCTCCAGCGGCACGGTTGCCGCCTGATGGATGGCGGCCTCCATCGCCTGGGCGCGGGCTGCCTTGTCGGCGTCCGAGTCCTTGGGCAGCTTCATCGCCGCCATGACCGCCTTGAAGGCGGCTGCATCGCGGCTGACGGCCTGCGTCAATTTGTGTCGCAGCGTATCTGCCTCTTCGGCGATAGCCCGCATCCGCGCCTCGACCTCGGCGTACTTCTTCTTGCCGATCGTGAGCCGGGCCACCATCGCAACCAGGGCGGCGCCGACGGCGCCGGCATGGGCGGCCGCCGAACCGCCGCCTGGGGTCGGCGTGCCGGCAGCTAGTGATTCGAGCAGCGAGGCCTCGTCTCCGCCGTCTTCCATCGAGTTGTACAGGCGGGTCTCGAGCAGCTGGTCGGGCTCCAACCCGTCAAGCTGCAGATACCAACCGGCGGCGTCGATCAAGGCTTCCTGCGGCGCCAGCCCGACCAGCTCTGCATGGTGGATGCCGACGCCGTAACGGGCGGCCTCGCGCCGGATAAGCTCGGTGACGCGGGCGATCGGCGTCCGCCGGTAATCCGTCAGGTTCATTGACACCTGGGCCCGGCCCTCGACCAACAGGCCAATCGACTTGACAAAGCGCAGCCCGCCCGATGAGTGGCGAATCGCCCGGGCGATCTGGTTGGCGACAGACTTGTCATCCGTCGTCAAGTACACGTTGTAGGCAATCAGCGGCGCACGGGCGCCAATGACGGTGGCGCCGGCCGGACCCAGCTTGGCCGGGCCGAAATCCGGTTGGCGCGCCGGATCCTGCTCGATGGCCACTTTCAACGCTTCGTACTCGCCGCGGCGGATGTCCTCCAGATTGACCCGGTCCGGCGAGCTGGCGGCGGCCTCGTACAAGTAGACCGGAATCCCTAGGTTGCGCCCGACACGCTCGCCCAATTGCCTGGCCAACTCGGCGCATTCTTCGATGGTGATGCCGCGAATCGGGACGAATGGCACCACGTCGGCGGCGCCGATACGCGGGTGCTCTCCCCGGTGCTGGCCGAGGTCGATCAGTTCGGCCGCCTGGGCGATGCCGGCGTAGGCCGCCTCGACAGCGGCTTGCGGCGGTGCGACAAAGGTAATGACCGTCCGATTGTGGTCCTCGTCGCTATGCTGGTCGAGGATATGGACCTGGCTGACGCCGCGGATGGCGGCCTCAATCGCGGCGATCACCTCGGGCCGCCGGCCTTCAGAGAAGTTGGGGATGCATTCAACAAGAGCTTGGGCCATGCAGTCGGCCTCCTTCCTTCTCAGCGATTATAGGGCCATAGGGAGAGGAAGGTGATAAGTGAGCGGGGATAGGTGACATTCGATAGGGATTAGAGAATCAGGATTCGCGATGAGAACAGGTGATTGGGGACAGGTGACAAGGGATACGTAATTCCAGTGAATAATAACCGGTGAACCGGGTCATAGGTGACCTGTGTTAAGCGGTTCGAAATCTGCGGTCCGCGGTCAGCTGTCGGCCGTCTGCCGTCCGTGGTCTGACGTCTGCTGTCCGACCACTCCCTTCTGCGCTCAGCCGAAAATGTGGCGTAATCTGGCTGTAAGGGCCGGATGCTAGAATGGGAACGTTGACTAGACGGCGGGCGCCGCCTGCCGCCAGGGACGGAGGCCCATCGCATGACTGCCAACCGCTGGCTGGTAGCCGCCTTGCTCGCCGTATTGCTGCTGACGGCCTGCAGCGGTGCGCCGCAGGAGCCAGCGCCGACCGCCACGCCGACGCCTCAACCGTCAGTCCTGCCGCCGGTGGAAGAACCGGCAGCTTCTCCGCTGCCGCCGGAACCGACGGTAGACAACAGCGGTTTTGACCCGCTGGGTCCGATCCCGCAAGGCGATTCCCAACTTAAGGCCAGCGACCCGAACGCCGTCAGCCTGGCCAACGGCCAGCCGACGCTGGTCGAGTTCTTCGCCTTCTGGTGACCGACCTGCCAGCGCATGGCGCCCGTCGTGCACGGGCTCGAGGACAAATGGCAGGGGCGGGCTTCCTTCTTCTACCTGAACATCGACGACCCGCAGACCACGCCGTGGAAGCAGCAGTTGGGCTACCAGTACCAGCCGCACCTATTCCTGTTTGACGGCAACGGCAACCTGATCAGGCAGTGGGTTGGCTTTGTCGACGGCCAGACCCTGCAGCAGGCGCTAGCCGACGCCAGTTCGTAGGGGAGCCATTTTCTCAAGAGCACAGGGGCGACCAGATGGTCACCCCTGAGTGTTTCATCGGGGCCCGCTCGTTTGAGGCTACTCGGCGTCGAGCAGCCGCTTGGCAATCACCATCCGTTGGACTTCGCTGGTTCCTTCGCCAATGGTCATCAGACGAGCGTCACGGTAGAGCCGCTCGACGGGGAACTCGGCGCTGTAGCCATAGCCGCCATGGACCTGGATCGCGTCGCGGCACACCTTCTCCGCCGTCTCGGTCGCCAGCAACTTGGCCATGGACGCCGCTTGCGTAAACGGTTGGTTCTGTGCCTTGAACCAGGCCGCCCGGTAGACCATCAAGCGGGCCGACTCGATTTGGGCGGCGGCATCGGCTAGCAGGAAGCGGATGGCCTGATGGTCGGCCAAACGGGCCCCGAAGGTCCGCCGTTGGCGGCTATAGGCGACTGCCTGTTCGAGCGCGGCCTGCGCCAGCCCGACGGCCAGGGCGCCGATGCCAATCCGGCCGCCGTCCAACACCTGGAGCGTTTGGTACAGCCCCTGCCCCGGCCCGCCCAGCACGTTCTCAAGGGGCACTTGCACGTTCTCATAGGTGACGGCGTGGGTTGGCGAGGCCCGGGTGCCCATCTTCTTTTCCTTGGGGTGCACGATCAAACCGTCGCTGTCGGTCGGGATCACGATCAGGCTCAGCGTGTCAGAGCCGGTGCCCTGGCCGGTGCGGCACAGCGTCACGATCAGTGGCGCCAGGCTGGCGTTTGTGATCCAGGCCTTCTGACCGGTGATGCGCCACTGATCTCCTTGGCGCTCGGCCCGTGTCGTCACGCCACCGGCCAAATCTGAGCCGGCCTCGGGCTCAGTCAGGGCCAGGGCGGCCAGTCCTTGTTCGCCGCGGGCCAGCCCAGGCAGCCAGCGCGCCCGCTGCTCGTCGTTGCCGAAGCGAGCGATCGGTTCACAGGCCAGGCCGTTGTGCGCAGCAACCGACAGGGCCGTACCGCCGCAGGCCCAACCCAACGACTCGATGGCGAGGGCGGCGCTGATCGGATCGACCCCGGCGCCGCCATGATCCTCTGGAATATTGAGCCCCAGCAGGCCCAGCCCGGCCATCTTGGGCAGAAGGTCCTCCGGGAAGGTTGCCATGTCATCAAGCTCGGCGGCTCGCGGGCGCAGCTGATCGGCGGCGAACTGCTGTACCGACCGGCGCCACATCGATTGTTCTTCGGTGAGGGAGAAGTTCATTGGTTTCGGGCTCCGGGGAGATTAGGTATGGCGGTCATGATCAAACATGCTGTTAGTCCATCGAGCCGGGTTGTCGGCGATGTACTGCGCAACGCGCCAAAGCTGCGGCATGCTCCTGATGATCCGATCGTGATAGTTTCTGTGCCACAGCCGGCCGGGGAAGGGAGGCCAGCCGGATCTCTCCACACCACGGATGTACTCCACGGTTGTGATCGACTTGAAGGCTTGGATGATGCGGCCGAGGGAATCGGATTCCGTCCCTGAAGGGCGAACCCGAGGTTCGCCCTTACTGGTCTGGGGAGCCGCAGCCGTGGCGATCTGGTCCGAGCTCCTCCTGCTGTATGGGCGATCCTTGTGATCACCCATCCCAGCCTCGCGATCCTTCTGACTGTCCATACGGTCCTCAGGGCGAACACGAGGTTCGCCCTTACTGGTCTGGGGAGCCGCAGCCGTGGCGATCTGGTCCGAGCTCCTCCCGCTGTATGGGCGATCACAAGGATCGCCCATACCACCGTCGTGATCGCCCATACCACCGTCGTGATCGCCCACACCACCGTCGTGATCGCCCATACCGCCGTCGTGATCGCCCACACCACCCTCGCGACCGCCTCGGCGACCCGGTGGGTCCCCGCCCAAACCTACCTCCTGGCGCCGGATCCCGATTAGTCCGTGGAAGTGGTTCGGCATCACAACGAAAGGTCCCAGACGAAGGTACGAGAATCTCGCTTCAAGATCACACCATGTATCTGAGACCATCTGGCCAGCCGTATTCAGTTTCATTGCGCCATCTAGAATCTCGCCGAAGAATGATATGCGGCTCTGACATAAAAGAGTGACGAAGTACCATCCGGTAGAACGGTAATCATAGTTACGCAGCCGCGTTGACTTGCGACGATGTTCTTTACCCATCCCCCTCTCCCCCTCCCTAAGCTCGCTTGGCCTTGACCTGTTCCAGTACCTCCGGATTCACCAGGGCCGAGGTGTCGCCGGGATCTTCGCCCAGGTAGGCGGCGCGCAGCATGCGGCGCATCAACTTAGCGTTGCGTGTCTTGGGCAGGTCGTCGAGGAAGATCAACGCCCTGGGTGCAAGCGGCTTGCCCAGCTCATCAATCAGCCAGCGGCTAAGTGTCACCCGGATTTCGTCGCGCTCGGCTTCGTCGGCTTGGAGCACGCAGAAGGCGACCAGCGCCGTCCCCTTCAGCTTGTCGGGGACACCAATGGCAGCCGCCTCGACCACATTCGGATGGCTGACTAAGATCGACTCAACCTCGGCCGGTCCCAGCCGCTTGCCGCCGACCTTGAGTGTGTCATCCGACCGGCCCAGGATGAACCAGCTTCCGTCGTCATCCACCAACGCCCAATCGCCGTGAACCCAGACGTCAGGCCAGCGCGACCAATAGGTGGCCAGATAGCGTTCGGGGTCCTGCCAGAAGCCGCGCGTCATCCCGATCCAGGGTGTCTTGATCACCAACTCGCCCACCTGGCCAATCAGCGACTCACCGTCAGGGCCAAGCACGTCGGCAGCAATGCCAGGGCACGGCGCGGCCAACGCCGTCGGCTTGAGCGGCATAACCGGGTTGCCCATTACGATACCGCCCGACAGCTCAGTCCCACCAGAGTAGTTGATGATGGGCTTGGACTTGTCGCACACGACTTCGAATAACCAGTGCCACGGGTCGGGGTTCCAGGCCTCGCCGGTCGAACCAACCAACTTCAGGCTCGACAAATCGTGGCGATCGACAATCTCCCGGCCATACGGGATCAGCGCTCGGATGAAGGTCGGCGACAGGCCCAACTGATTGACGCCGTGTTCGGCAATCATGCGCCAGACGCGGTCGGGTTCGGGGTGGGTTGGTGAGCCGTCATACAGGAACATGGAGGCCCGCAGCAGCAGGGAACCGAACACCAGCCAGGGGCCCATCATCCAACCCATGTCGGTGATCCAATAAATCAGCTCGCCGGGATGGACGTCCATGCCGAAGGCCATGTCCTGGGCGGCCTTGACCGGGAAGCCACAATGGGTGTGGACGGCGCCCTTGGGTTTGCCGGTCGTGCCGGAGGTGTAGATGATCATGAGCGGATCGTCGGCGCCGGTGTCGGCCGCTTCGGCCTGCGCCGGTTGGCCTGCCAGCCACTCGTCCCACCACTGATCGCGGCCCGCTGTCATCCCAATGTCATTGCCCGCCCGCCGCAGCACGATCATGTGCTCCAAGCCCGCCACGCGACGGGCGGCCTCATCGGCGGTTGGCTTCATCGAGACCAACGAGCCGTTGCGGAAGTAGCCGTCGGCGGTAAACAGCAGTTTGGCCCGACCGTCCTCCAGCCGGCTGGCGACGGCGGCTGCACCGTAGCCGGAGAACAGCGGCAGCACAATGCCGCCGATTTTGACCGTCGCCAGCAGCGCAACAACTTCCTCAGGCGTCAGTGGCATGTACAGGCCAACGGCGTCTCCCTGGTCGAGGCCCAGGGCCCGCAGGCCGTTGGCTGCCTTGTTGACCTCTGCCGCCAGTTCGGCGTAGGTCAGCCGAACCCGGGAACCCTCTTCGCCCTGCCACACCAGTGCCGTCTGTTCGGCTTGAGGCGTCCCAAGGTGCTTGTCGAGGCAGTTGGTGACAATGTTCATGCGCCCGCCGACGCACCACTGCGGCCAGGCCATGCCCTGCGACAAGTCGAGCACTGAGTCGTACGGCTGGTGGAATTCGAGGCCCAGGTAGTCGAGCAGGGCCTCGGTAAACCAGGGGACGTCTTCGATCGAGCGCCGGTGGAGCGCGTCGAAGCTGTCCAGGCCATGGGCGCTCATGAACGCCGTCAGGTTGGCCCGTTGCAGGTCGTGCCGTGAGGGCCGCCAGACGTAGCCGGCCTCAGAGGGCTGGTTGTCGGTCATCAAACGCTCCCTCTCCCTGGGGTCGTTTGGGGATGGCTGGTGCTCAGCCGCCACCGCCGGGCAGCAGCCGCTCGAACCAGAAACGCAGCACTTCGCCCGCCGGTTTGCCGTGGACCGAGGCCGATTTGTCGGCCAAGGGCAGCAGGGGGAAGTAGCGCCGGACGTAGAACCCGGCGATCTCGGGATGATCGGCCGAGGCCAGCAGGACGGCGTTAATCGCTTCCGCTTGCTCATCCAAATCTACACCGAGCTCGGTGGCCCCGGCGGCCCCAAAATCGAATTCGGAAGCCGGCAGGCAGCCTCCGTTGGGGTCCGTCGGGCAGCCGCTGGCGGCATTCTGGACCGAAAGGTACTCAACACTGAGCACCACCGGCATGCCAATCGGGATGCGTGGCAGCAGCACCAGGTCAATCAATCGGATGGCTTCCGCCTGCAAGCTGGCGACGTCCGCCGGTTGGCCCGTGGCCAACGGTGCCCGCCAGTACACATGTACTTCGTCGAAGGATTCTAGCGAAGGCGGCATGGCCGTCAGCTGGTCACTAAGCACCAGCTCGTAGGCCAAGTCGCCGGCGAAGACGTTGCGCACCGCCTGCAGCGTCTGCTCCCATTGCGCCAGGCTATCCTGAGGTGCTCCGGAGGCGGCGCCGTCGGGCATTGTCCCGCCCGGGAAGCCCGGCGCCATTTGATCGCCGGTCAGGACCAATTTGCTTGCGCCGGCCGCCTGCGCCAGGCTGGCCTGGCTCACCAGGAACGAACGCAGCTCCTCGTAGTAGACCGTCCACCAGCCTCGGTCGCGCTGGCCGGTCGACCACCACTGGGCCAGCGAGCCGGCCTCCGGCGCCAGCTCCGGGCGCAGCACAAGCTCGAGGCCGGCAGTGTTAAGCTGGCGGCTCAGGGCCAGCACGTCGGCCTGATAGCGGGCCCGGGCCGGGTCGAATTCGATGCGCGGCACCTGAGCGGTGCCGGTCAGGATCCAGGTTGGTGCCAACGTGAAGGCCGTGGCACCGATGGCGTCGGCGCGGCTGACCGCCAGCCGATCGACGGCGGTCCAGCCGGGCTGGTAGCGCGGCGCCAACTCGACCCCGAGTTCGAAATCTGGTCTGGCAACAATCTCGGGGGCAACCACCGTCTGGGCGGGGCTGGTTTCGAGGGCCAGCTGCCAGCCGTCGAGCTGATCGGTTTGCAGTGCGCCCGGCGCTACCGGCGAAAGCCGGCGGTCGGGCTGGCCATCGAAAGCGAGCACCCCGTCGGGTGACTGGCACACCCAATTGCGGCAGTAGCGGTAGCGAAGGTCGTCGGACATGCCGAGCGGCGCCAACAGGTCGAACTGCCAGCTTCCGTCGCCGACAGGCTGGAGCGGAAGCGGCTCGAACCAGGTGAACGGATCGAACTGGATGGCCAGCGTTTCGTCGTCAGCCAGGCCAGCCGGCGGCTGCAATGTAAACCGGATCGGAGCCTGCCCCGTCCCCCAAGCTTCGACGGTGTCGGCGATGATGGCGTCGGTCTCGGGCACAATCCACTGCCGCGTGCGGAACGCGCCTTGCCCATCACGTTCGGCATTCCACAGTCCGTCGCCAAGGGTGTACTTGTAGCGCAGGTCGGTGCCGGCGAACAACTCCGCCAGCAAGATGGCGTGTTGGTCATCGACCGGTATCAACCTTGGCAGGCGGGCGGCCGACAGCTCGACCCCGCCCGGCAGCTCGGCAAAGACAGAGCCCAGCGATCGAAGGTTACCGGCCAGGCTGACCGGTTGACCCGCCGACGGCATCGTCAACTGGAAGGTGATGATGACTGGTGTGGCCGGCGTCAACGCGATCTCGGCGGGCGTGGTGCTGTCTGCCGCCAGGATGGCGCCCTGCTGGGCGGGCCGGTAGGCACCATCCGGGTGGTAGACCACCAGATTGTGCATCCCGGGCGCCAGGCCCTCCAGCCGGAAGCGGCCCTCGGCATCGCTGAAGGTGGTCAGCCCACCGGCCGTGACAATGACCTCATTGACGGGCTGGCCGCTGGCGGCACCCGTCAGCCGGCCCAGAATGCGCCCGGCCGGCCCCTGGGCACGCTCAGGCGACCAGGCGGCCACCAGATCCTCGATCTGTGTCGGCGCCGGGAGGTAGGCCAGCCGGTAGCGAATGGGGGCGCCGCTGGGATCGGCCTCAATCCTGGTCTCGGGCGCCGTGCGCAGGTAACGGTAGCGCAGCAGCGAGCCGACGGGCACGTCGAATTCGACCCGCCAGTGGGTGTCATCGATTGGTGTCATCGGCCGCCGGTCGGCGTTGTAGCTCAGGCCCGTCACGGGATCAACCAGTTCGAGGCTTACGCCGGCGTCTTGCCCCGTGCCGGACGGCGCCGACATGACAAAGACAGCGCTGGTTAATGGCACTGGGTTGGCGCCGGCGCCCGGCATGGGCGTGGGGCCATTCAATAAGGAACCCAGCCCGCCGGATCCACAGGCGGCCAAGGTTAGCGAGACGAGGAAGATCAACAAAGTGCGGCCAGGCTTCATACTTGCTCCAGCATGGACCGAATCATTTGCAGGCACAAATCGACATTGGGCACGCGCGACGCCGGCAAACGGACGACCGGCCGACGGCTCCCGTTGACGGGTTGGATTCGCAGGTAGCCGCCGGCCAGCTCGGCGCTTCCGACCTGTTCCCAGGTGAGCCTTTGGTGCTGAACGGCCAGGCCATGACGGTCTAAATAGACTGGGCCGAATTGTAGCGGTTGGCCCCGGTTGAATGACTGCGCCAGCGCCTTGTGCATCCGTGGGTAGACCTGTTCTTTGATGCGCCGGACCAGGTCTTCGAACTCGATAAGGTCTCGGGTCAAGCGCAGTCGGCGGTCGTCGGTGGCTTCGATCACCAGGGCGGCCGGTTGACCGCCGCCAAACATCGAGCCGACTGTGCGCAGCGACTGGATCTCGGGCCAGGGCAAGCTGGCCTCCCGTCGGCCTTCTCGGTAGACCAAACCGCTGGGGTAGAGCGCAATCCAGGTGCGGCGGGCACGCCAGATGGAGAGTAGGCCAAGGACCAAGGCCGGGCTCAGGGCCAGTGCGGTTGCGAACCACGGGACGGACCAGCGCCAGATCACGGCCGGACCATAGTGCGTGTAGGCCAACAGCCAGCGCTGCAGGCCGATGCCGGCCGCCACCAGCCCGCCAACTCCGCCCACCAGCAGGGCGGCCAATTGGAGCAGCCGTAGCCGGTTGCGGACTTGGTAGGTGGTGGTGGGTGCACCAGGGGTCCGGGCAGGCGTTGGGTTGGTGGGGTCGGCGGTGTTGGCCATACCTGCTTAGATGAACACGACGCTGGGGACGGCCACGACTAACAAGAACCCGACGAACCCGAGCACAACACCGGTGAGCGCGGCCGGACGGCGGTCGGTTGGCGAGAAGGCGACACCAATGCCTAGGCCGATCGCTAGGATGGCGCCGGCATAGCCAATCTGCACTACATAAAGATTGCCCGCTTGTTGGGCGACCGTCACCAACCCGAGGACCACGGTCAGCAATCCGAGGACGGCCGTGGCCAACCCAAGCTGGTTGGTCCAGTTGGGCACCAAGGCTGGGATCGGCCGATGGCCATCGGGCAATCCGGTGGCGCGGACAGTGCCGTAGAGCAAGCGGTACTGCATGAAATGGGTCCAGGCGGCGACGGCCAGCACCAGTCGGACGGCGGCACGGCCGAACACTTCAACGGCGCTGGCGCCCAAGATCTGCGAGATGGGATCGGGCCCAAAGATGGCGGCCATGCCGGGGATCAGATAGGTCATCGACAGCGCCCACAGGATGGCGGCCAGTGCCAGCAGTGCTGGCTGCGGCATGATTGACAGCAGCAATGCGCTGATGAGCCACGGCAGGCCGGCCACAGGGTAGCTCGAGCCGATGGTGAACCAGGTCAGGATCGCCATGCCGGCCGCCAAGGCGGCCCACAGCAATTGAATCCGTTGGAAGCGGGTTCGAGCAAGCTGAAGATTGGGATCGTCAACCGGCAGGGGTTCGGCCATGGCCCTCGCCAACCTCAAGCCTCGTTCGCGGGCACGAAGTATACATCCGTCGGCTTGAGCTTGCTGTTGCGCAGAAACCGCGGCCGGACAGGCATGCCGATCCAATCGAGGCTGGCGGCCTGTGGGTCGACACCCAGTAGGCGGGTCAGGAACAGCGTGTCGACACCTTCAAAGGTCACCAGCGCCAGCACGAAGGGTGTGTCCGGCAGAAACTCCTCCGAGCCGAAGTGGCACACGGTGAAGGCGTGCACCTCGGCCGGCCGATCGGTGATGTCGATCCACTGCGTCTCCTGGCCAGAGTACATGTCGTGGCCGCGCGGCGTGGCGTACGTGTAGCCGCTGTCGGGATCCTGGCTGGCCAGCAGCCGTTTGTTGCTGGCCCCGGCGAACCAGGGGCTGTCCTGGCCGTAGGAGTGCAGGTAGGTGATGCTGTATTCCTGTTCGATCTGGATCGGCGCCAGCCGCTTGAGGAAGGCCAGCGAGTCGGGATCGGTCTCGATCGGGAAGGGGATGCCGTGGACAACGTATCCACCAAGCGTTTCCGGTCGTTTTCGAGGCAGTTTCCCCATCAGTTGGCCTCCCGTTCCAAGATGCTGACGGTGACGTACGTGCCCGTGCCGGCATGGGAATGGATGGCACCGCGTTTGGCGTCCTTGACCTGCAGCGTCGGATCGCCGAAGTGGTGTTCGATCCGACCCTGCAATTGCCACAGGGAAAAAACAGCCTGCATCAGGCCGGTGGCGCCGACCGGGTGCCCACAAGCGATCAGCCCGCCGGACGGATTGACTGGTGTTAGCGGGGCCTCGGGCAGCTGGAGCCCGTAATCGACGCCGGGCATGTGGGCTTTGCCGGAAGCCGCAAACGGTCCGCCTTCGCCATAGCGGCATAAGGCCAGGTCTTCGTAGGTTTGGATCTCGCTCGAGGTGTAGGCGTCGTGTAGCTCGACGAAATCGAGTTCGGCCAGCGGGTCATGGATGCCAGCATGTTGGTAGGCCATCTTGCCGGCCGTGCGACCTGCTCGGAAGGAATGCACGCCTGGGTAACGGACACCCTTCTCCCACATCTGTTTGTAATACTGCTTGGTTTCATCGGAACTGCGCTCGGCCTCGGTTGCGTAGTCTCGCAGGAATGTGTCGTAGTCCACATGCGGCCGGTCGGACATGCGCATGGCGTCGGTGCCTCGCCCGATGCCGCTGATTACAACCTTGGGAGCCGGCAGCGTGGCGCCAGCCTTGCGCAGCTTCTCCAAACCCTTTTCCGACGCCAGAATGACGGCGGCGGCACCGTCGGACATGACGCAGATGTCGAGGCGGGTCAGGGGCCAGGCCACCATCGGCGACTGGCGCACGTCGTCCAGGCTGTAGCGGTTGCGCTTCTGGGCGTAGGGATTGGCGTAGGCGTTGATGTGGTTCTTGACCGAGACGTGGGCCATTTGCTCGACGGTCGTGCCGAATTCCTTCATATGGCGGGTGACCATCATGGCGTAGTAGCCCGAATAGAAACCCCCCACAGGGTAATCCCAGCTGACATCCGAAGCCAGGGCAATGAACTCATTGCCCTTCCAGGTCTCGACGTGGCTCATGGTCTCAAAACCATAGGCCAGACAAAGGTCCATATGGCCCGAGGCGACCGATTTCCAGGCCTCCTGGAAGCACAGGCCGCCGGTGGCGCCGCCGCCTTCAACCCGGTGGCCGGGCTTGGGGCACAGGCCCAGGTAGTCCTGGGCCATGATGCCGGCCATCAATTGACGGCTGAAGTGGTCGGAGAAATAGGAGGCGACGGATCCATCGACCAGCGAGGTAAAAGTGGGGAAATCCAGGCCGATGTCGTCAAGCGAGGCATCGTAGGCCTCCTTGATAACGGCCTGGAAGGTCTTATCGGGCCGAGCCTTCGTGAACTTGGAGACCCCACCCGATACGACGTAAACCGGTCGCATGTGTCCCTCCTTCTCCGCAGGATGTTGGTTCGGGCCCGATTCTACCCGCGAGAACGGCCTCGGCGATGTTAGCAGGCGGGGGGGACATTAGAATGGTGCAAGAGACGCGGGGAAGCTTAGGGAGCGAGTGATGCTGGCAGTTGCACTCAACGCAGGCATAATCCTGCTGCTGATTCTGGCCAACGGAATGTTGGCGATGGCCGAGATTGCCGTCGTTTCGGCCCGCCGCGTCCGCTTGGAGCAGCGCGCCCAGGCCGGTGATCAGGGTGCGGCGGCGGCGTTGGACCTGCACAAGGCGCCAGGGCGGTTTCTATCCATTGTCCAGGTCGGGATCACGCTGGTGGGCGTGTTGGCTGGCGCGTTTGGCGGGGCAACCTTGGCCGAGCCGATTGCCGCCAACCTGGCCTGGCTGCCGCTTGAAGAGCACGTGCGCCAGGGCGCTGCCCTGGGGTTGGTAGTTGTCACCGTGACCTACCTGTCGCTCATTCTTGGCGAACTGGTGCCCAAGCGGGTGGGGTTGAATGATCCAGAAGGGATCGCGGCCAGTCTGGCCCGGCCGCTGACTTGGTTGGCCAAGGCGGCACGACCACTCGTCGCCGTGCTGACGGCCTCGACCAGCGCCGTAATGCGCTTGCTGCCTATGCGGGGCGACACCGGGCCCGAGATCACCGAAGAAGAGATCAAGGTCCTCATGCGACAGGGTCAGGAGGAAGGATCGTTCGTCGCCGCCGAGCGCGAGATGGTCGAACGCGTCTTTCGCCTCGAAGAGCGTCGGGTTGGATCGCTGTCAACGCCCCGAACCGAGATCGCCTGGCTTGATTTGGACGAGCCTTTGGAGCAAACAAGGGCCCGCATTAGGGGAAGCGTGCATACCCGCTTCCCGGTGGCACAGGGCAGCTTGGATCACGTCATCGGGGTGGTGGAGTCCAAGGATCTCCTGGCGCAATGCTTGGCTGGTGGGCCGATCGACCTGTCTAGCGTGCTCCACCAGGTCGAATTCATCCCCGAATCAATGAAGGCCCTCGAAGCGCTCAGCGCCTTCGAGCATTCCGGGCTCCAGATCGCCCTGGTGATGGACGAGTATGCCGGTCTGCAGGGACTGGTGACAACCCATGATGTGTTCGAGGCGCTGGTTGGGGAACTGCCGGCCCATCCGGCCAAGGTCAGTACGGCGCAGCGGCGCGATGACGGCAGCTGGTTGATCGACGGCATGCTGGCGACGGAGGAATTCAAGGACCTGCTTGACTTGCCCGACCTGCCCGCTGAAGAGCGGGCGGTCTACGAGACCGTCGGCGGACTGGTTATGACATTGCTGGGACACGTGCCGGTCGAAGGCGACAAGGTCGAGTGGCGCGGCCTGACCCTGGAGGTAGTCGACATGGATGACAAGCGGGTAGATAAGGTCCTTGTCATTCCTCCCGCCAGGCGGTTGACCTAGGCCGTCCTCTGGTGAGGAGGGGTCAATCAGCGGGCGCTTTCTCGTCCACGATGCGGCGCCGGAGCTCGACCGGCTGGCGGGCGCCACGCAGGCGCAGGTTGAGCGCCTCGACAAACACGGAGAAACCCATAGCAAAGTACAAGTAGCCTTTGGGGATGTGAATTTCCAGGCTCTCAACGATCAAGGACATGCCGATCAAGAGCAGGAAGCTGAGTGCCAGGATTTGCACTGTCGGGTGATGGTGTACGAAGTCACTGATCGGTCCCGAGGCCAGCATCATGATGCCGACGGCGACGACAATGGCGGTAACCATTACCCAGATTTCTTGGGCCATGCCGACCGCAGTGATCACCGAGTCGAGCGAGAACACGAGGTCGAGCAAGCCGATCTGAATGATGACCGAGGCGAAGGAAGTGGCGACCGCCTTTGCCGCGTGCTCTTCGCCCTCCAATTTGTCATGAATCTCCAACGTGCTCTTGGCCAGCAGGAACAAGCCGCCGACGAACAGAATCAAATCTCGCCCGGAGATCTCAAACGAGGCAATGGTGAAGAGAGGCGCCGTCAAGCCGATCACCCAGGCGAGCGAGAACAATAACAAGATGCGGGACAGCATGGCGACGGCCAGGCCAATCAGCCGGGCCCGATCTTGCTGTGTCTCTGGAAGCTTGCCGGCCAGGATCGTAATGAAGACGATGTTGTCAATGCCGAGCACAATTTCGAGCGCGGTCAGGGTGACCAAGGCAATCAAGTTGTCGGCGGTCAGATTGATCGGCATCGAGCGCCTCCTGCGGTCAGAATTGAACCAAACAAACCGGGCCGTGCGCTGCTGGGAAGGGGCACAGGCTTAACGCCGGTTGCGTTGGGCGATGGCGGCCAGCCCGATGCTCAGGAAGTACAGGCCGGTCATCGGCGCCATGACCAGGCCCATGTTGACAGGGTCGATGGTGGGCGTGATGGCTGCCGCCAGGACGGCGATGGCGACAATGGCAATGCGCCAGCCGCGCCACAGCATCTCGGCCTTGACCAGGCCGATCGAGGCAAGAATGTACACCAACAGGGGGAACTCGAAGGCGAGTCCAATCCAGAACATGACCCCGGTCACGAACTGGATGTAGGAGGCCGGTCGCAGTTCGGCCTGGATGCCCATGAAATTCACCAGGAACGGCAGCGCCACTGGCAGCATGACGTAAAAGGAGAAGGCCATGCCGGTCAGGAAAAGCGCCGTGCCGACCGGCAGCATGACCACCACCATCTTGCGCTCAACCGGGCGCAGCGCCGGATTGAGAAACAGGAACAACTCGAACAGCATGTAGGGCAGCGCCAGCACGAGCCCACTGAGGAGCGAAACACGCATGAAGGCGCTGATCGACTCGGTGACTTCGATCGAGCGCAGCGCCTGAATGCCGCCGACTGGCGCCGTCAGGAAACCCAGGATTTGCTGGGCGAAGGTGAAGCTTAGCGCGGTGGTGATAACCAGGAAGACGACGGCCCGCAGCAAATGGCGGCGCAGCGCTTCCAGGTGGTCGACCAACAGGCCAGGCTGCTCGAAGGTCCGGCTAAAGACTTCGGTTGTCGGCGTTTCTTCCGGCTCTTGATTGAGGAAATTCGAGAGGGCCCGGAAGGGGGCCGTGACCAGGCGGACCGGCAGCAGGACAATCGACCACAGGCGGGCGAGCAGCTTTCGCATCGATCAGGCGTCGGCTGCCTCGGAGTCGGGTGGCTCCGGGGCTGGGGATGCGGATTCTTCGGCAGGGGGTTCGGGCTCGCCCGGCGACTTGGGGGACGGGGTCCAGGCGTCGAGCGCCGGATTGACCTGCTTTTCGGCCCCAGGCTCGGTTACCTTGCGCAGACTTTCGTCGAGCTCTTCCAGGGCGGCTTCGCGCGCCAACCGGTTGGGTAGGTCGCGAAATTCACGCGAGGCCTTGTTGACGGCGCCCCAGACCTCGGAACGATAAAGCCGGTTGATCATCCCGCCGGCCCGCCGGGCAAAGCTGGCGATGTCCCGCGGCCCCAGCACGATAAGGGCGATGACCAGGACTGCAACAAGTTCCAAAGGACCAATACCTAAGAAATCCATAGCACCTAGGACTGTGCGGGCTGAAACCGCTGTCGAATTTCGTTCTCGAGCGCAGCCAACGTGCCGAGCACTCCATTGACAAAACGGGGTGTGCTGTCGGAACCGTACATCTTGGCCACCTCGACCGCCTCGTTGATGGCCACCTTCACCGGGGTCTGGCCCGAAACGGCAAATTCCCACAATGCCAGCCGCAAGATGTTGCGGTCAACAATTGCCAGCTGATCGACCGGCCACTCCGGCGCCTTGTCGGCGATCAATTCGTCGAGCTGCTCGGCATGGGCCAACACGCCGAGCACCATGTCACGCAAGAAGACGACGGAGGCATCAACCAGCTCAGGGTGGTCTTCCAGGTAGCGGGCGATGACCGCTTCGGGTCGGTGGCCGACACAATCGACTTCATAGAGAACCTGGAGCGCCAGGCTGCGGACTAGTCTGCGCTCCTGCTTCTTGGCCATCTGCCCTCGAAGGTGCCGGCGACCTAACCGGCGGCTTCCTTATAGTCGATGTCTTGGATGTGGACATTGATCTCGCCGGCCGGCATGCCGACCATATCTTCCAGCGCTCGCGCTACTTCCTGCTGCACGTTGCGGCTCACGTCGCGGACATTGGTGTCGGCGGCCAGCACCAGATACAAATCCGCCGTCACCTCGCCGTCGTGGAATTCGAGATCGACGCCTTCCCCTTTGCCGCGTCGAAACAGTTTGTTGACGGCCACGGGCTGGGACGCCAGGCCGACTACACCCTCAACCTGGAGTGCCGTTAGTTGGGCAATCGTAACCAGAACGTTGGGGGCGATGGTTGTCGCTCCCGGGGAACGGACTTCGTTATCTTTGGGTTTCTTGGCCATTGCGTAATCCCCGTTGTCTAGAACATCGCCATGCCGCCGTCAACCGAAAGCACGTGACCGGTGACGTAGGCAGCTTCGTTGGAGGCCAGGTAGGCGACCGCCGCCGCGATTTCTTCGGCTTCACCTTTCCGGCCCAGCGGGATCATGGTCAGGATCGAATCACGCATATCCTCCGAGACTTCCGACCAGATCTCTGTATCGATATAACCGGCGGCCACCGCGTTGACGGTGACCTGGCGAGAGGCAACTTCACGAGCCATCGCTTTGGTGAAGCCGATTTGACCGGCCTTGGAGGCAGAATAGTTGGTCTGCCCGGCGTTGCCCATCAATCCGGAGACCGACGTGATGTTGATGATACGGCCGTAGCGCTTACGCAGCATGTGACGGATGGCGGCTTTTGAACAGTTGAACGTCGATTTCAGGTTCACCCGCATCACATCGTCCCAGTCCTGCTCCGACATCGTCATGATCAGACCATCGCGGGTGATGCCGGCATTGTTGACCAGAATGTGCAGGCCATCGTACGTGTCGAGGGCGAACTTGATCAGTGACTGGGCCGCCTCGTAGTCGCCGACGTCGGCGGCGAACTTGACCGCCTGACCGCCGCGTGCCTCGATGGCCTCGACCACCTCGTCGGCGGCCGCCTCCTGGCTGCGGTAGTTGACGATCACACTGGCGCCGCGGCCAGCAAGTTCGAGAGCAATCGCCCGACCGATGCCGCGCGAGGCGCCGGTGACAACGGCGATCCTGTCTTCAAACCCCATCCCTGATTCTCCCTATGGTTTAGCCCGTCTCGCCCGACACACCGGCCGAGCCAGGTCCGGGGCGATTATACCCGGACAGGCCGGCGACACCCTGCTGCGCCGCCCGCCGCAGCAAACCCGCCGGGGCCAAGGCCAACTTGGACCGGTCGCCATCGGTCTGGGCGAACTGTTCGATGGCGTCAGTCAGGACTCGATTGGCGGGTGTGGCCATGGCCAGGCGTCCGCCGGCGGCGGTAACCGCACCATTGAGCCACTCAATTTCGGTGCGGCCGCGCTGAATATCCCAGTACAGCGATGGTCGCTTGCCGCCGCGGCCGCCAGCCGCCACCCGGCGCAGCAGCGGCTGGCTGATCCCAGTCGGCAACCGCAGGAAGGCAGCCAGCCAGCGCATTGGGGCGCCGGGCAGGTTCTCAACCGGCAGCTTGAGCGCTGTCATTACGGCCAACGCTTCCAACAAAGCCGCCCGTTCGAGGTGGAAGAGTCCGGCGTGTGCGTACACCTGGTCTACCGTCAGACCCGTCAGCGCCGGCACGGTGCCGCCCATCAAGTTGGCCAGCAGTTTGGACCATTTCATCGAATCCGGGTTTGCATACAGGCGGCATGTCAGCCCGGAATCCCGAAAACGTCCGGCAAGCTCGCCGGCGATGGGTGGCCCTGCCTGCAGTCCCACCCCCCGGCGCCGGGCCAGCCGGATCACGGAGGGCCCAGACCGCTCGACGGCTGAGGTCACGGTGGCGGCCACCACGCGCTGTGCGCCCAGTGCCTCGGTCAGGACCGCCTCGGCGCCAACGCCGTTCAGAAAACTGACGACGGGCAGCGCGCCGGCGGCGGCCGCCAGTTCGGCGGTCGTCTCGTTCAGGTCGTAGGCCTTGATCGTGAGCAGGATGGCGTCGGGGACTTGCGCTGCCAGAGCGGCCTCAAGACGATCGAAGGCGGCGGAGGGAGGCAACCGACGGGTGGTGGCGCCGTCCTGCAGTGTCAGGCCCTGGCTCCGAATCGCCTGGGCCAGCGCCGGCCGGCCAACAAAGGCTACGTCGGCGCCGCCAAGGCCAAGCTCAACTCCCAGGTAGCCGCCGACGGCGCCGGCGCCAAGAACCAGCAGCCGCACGCCCGTCAGGACTCGCGGCGCAGGCGATCGACCAGCGCTTCCAGTTCCTCTGGGGAGTAATAGTGGATCGTCAAGGTGCCGCCCTTGGCACTTGAACGCAGGCTGACCTTGGTGCCAAGTGCGTCTCGCAGTTCGGCCTCCAGCGCCTTTTCCTCGGGGCTTGCCCTGGTCGTGCGCCGCTTGCGACTGCGCTTGCCGCTCAGACTGCGCACCAGTTCTTCGGTCTGGCGCACATTGAGTTCCCGGTTGAGGACCGTTCCCATGGCCGCCTCGATGGCCTCGGCGGTAGGCAGGGCCAGCAGCGCCCGGGCATGGCCTTCGCTCAAGCGGCCATCCATGACCGCCGCCTGGACCGATTCGGGCAGTTGGAGCAAACGCAATGCGTTGGTGACCGTCGAACGGCTCTTGCCAACCTGGTCGGCGATCGCCTCGTGCGACAGGCCGAATTCGTCGGCCAACTGCCGGTAGCCCTCGGCCGCCTCCAACGGATTGAGGTCCGCTCGCTGCAGATTTTCGATCAGGGCCAATACAAGCAGTTGCTGGTCCGTTGCGGTGCGGACGACCGCCGGCACCGTTGCCAGACCGGCCAGACGCGCCGCTTGCAGCCGGCGCTCACCGGCAATCAGCACGTAGTCGCCATCACCTTCCATCCTGGCGACGATCAGCGGTTGGAGCACCCCGTGCTGACGGATCGAATCGGTTAGCTGCTCGAGATCAGCCGGATCGAAGTTGCGCCGGGGTTGGCGTGGGTTGCGTTCAATCTGGTCGACACCCAGTTCGGTGACCTCGCCGGATGAGCGGTCACTGCCGCCGGGGATCAGCGCATCCAGCCCGCGCCCCAGACCTCGTCTACGCGCCATATTGGCCTTCCTTCGTCAGCGTCGCCGGGACTGTCACGCCGTCCTGGGCCAGGATCTCTACAGTCAGGGAGCGATAGGCACTGGCCCCAGCGGAGTTGGGAGCGTAGACCGAGATCGGCACGCCGTGCGAGGGAGCTTCCGCCAGACGTACGGTGCGTGGGATCACGGTCTCAAAGACCTGACCGGGGAAGTGACTCCGAACCTCATTGACGACGTCCTGGGCCAGGTTGGTGCGCCCATCGTACATTGTGAGAAGCAGGCCCCGCACGTGCAAGCCTGGGTAAAGACCCCTTCGTACGCGATCGAGCGTGTTCATCAGTGCCGACAGGCCTTCAAGCGCCAGGTACTCACACTGGACCGGGATCAACACCCCACCGGACGCGGCCAACAGGCCGTTGATGGTGAGCAGCCCGAGCGAGGGCGGGCAATCAATCAGGATGTAGTCGTAGCGCCCGTCGAGCGGGCCCAAGGCCTCGCGCAGTAGGAACTCGCGCCCTTGCATGTCAACCAGCTCGACCTGGGCGCCGGCCAGCGAGGCGGTGGAGGGTAACAGCGAGACCTGCAGTGTCTGATTGCGCAGGATGTTGTCGGCGGCCGACCGCTGGCCGAGCAGGGTCTCGTAGATCCCACTGTTCAACTGACGGTGATCGACGCCCAGGCACGCGGTGGCGTTGCTCTGTGGATCAAGATCGACCAGCAGCACGCGCTGGCCGGCTTCGGCCAGGTAGGCGCCCAGGCTGATGGTGGTCGTCGTCTTGCCGACCCCACCTTTCTGGTTGACCATCGCCAGGATGTGTGTCATGCGGGCAATTGCTCCCGAGCCGCCGTGATCTCGTGTTGGTTGGGCACGGCCTCGAGGCCTTGCCGCTGGACCCCGGCGGCGGCCAGACGATTGGCAAAGCGGGCGGCCTCGAGCGGGTCGCGTCGTTCCAGAAAGCGGGCGACAAAGCAGGCGGCAAAAATATCGCCGGCCCCGGTCGCGTCGATCTCAACGACCGGAGTGGCCGGCAAGTCGGTTGCTACACCCCGTTGGTACAAGGTGGCGCCAGCTGCGCCCCGGGTGATGATCAGTAGCGGATAGCGCCCCGCCAAGAGTTCGACCCACATCGGGTCGTTGATGAAGTCTTCCTGGCTGACGAAAACCAATTCGGCTTTGGGCAGGATGGCTTCAACCTCGGACCATTCCTTGCGTCGAATCAGGCCGCTGGCATCCCAACGGCGCAACCAGCCTTGGGGTGTCAGGGCGATCAATGCCCCCGGCAACTCACGGGCTAATCCAGGATCGACCTCGTCGGCGATGGGGGCCAAATGAACGACGCGTGGGTTGCGCCAGGCCAGCGGCACCGATTCAAGATCGAGGTCGGCGGCCCGGCTCAAGAGGCGCTGTTTGCGCCCTGCCTCAACGTACATGTTCTCGAAGCGAGTTGAGTGTTCGGCCGGCGTCACTTGGTGCGGCAAGCGCTCGATTGAGCGCCAGGCGGCCGGTCGCCCGGCGGAGGTCACGATTCCGACCTGAAGACCGAGCGCGGCGGCGGTCCGGCCGGCATAAGCGGCCGTGCCGCCCGGCGTCTCGCCCTGCTCTGATACGTCGAGCGAAACATGGCCGACGATCAAGTAGTCGAGGCGCTGGTCACGGTTCATGAGTCGTGTCGACGCCGACGATTCAGGTCAGCGCTGGGGGATGATGGTGACCTTGCGGCGGTCGCCTTCTCCGACGCTCTCTGTCTTTACCCGGTCGTTGTCGCGCAGCTCGAGGTGGATGATGCGGCGCTCATTGGGCGGCATCGGCTCGAGGGACAGCGTCCGCTGCCGCTCCAGTGCCTGGTCGGCCATCCGGCGGGCTAACCGGCGCAGCGTCTGCTCGCGCCGGGCGCGATAGCCTTCGACGTCGATCACGGCGGGCACGGGTTTCTTAAGCTCATTGCCCAGAATAAGCCGCACGATGTATTGCAGGGCTTCGAGCGTGTCGCCGCGCCGGCCAATCAGCAAGCTTAAATCGTCGCCGGTGATGTCAATATACAGGGGGCGCATCTTGCCCGGTTCGTCCGGTTCCCCCCAGCGGGCGCCGACATCAGCGGCCACGTCCATGTGGGCCAGCAAGTCGCGCACGGCTTCCTTGGCCAGGGCCAGAGTCGTCTGGTCATCCGACATATCGCCGTCGGCCGCCGGCGCAGGCGCGAGCGTGGGCGAATCAGTGGGCGTGGTTGCCCGGCCGCGCAGCGTCAGGCGGACGCGCGCCTGGCGGGCGCCGACGCCGAGCAGACCCTTGGATCCCTCGTCCAGCACCTCGATTTCAAGATCGTCCTCGTCGACTCCCAGCTCTTCGACGCCGCGGGCGATGGCTTCGTCGACATTGGGTGCGATCACTTCGAGATTCGGTTGGCTGTCGTCCATCATACGGAACCCCTCAGTCAGGCTTTCTTGCCGGTGATGTTCAATAGACCTCGCCAGTCTATCTTACCGGTGGCGGCGTATTGAACCACCTGGAGCACGTTGGAGGTTACGAAGTACAGCGCCAGGCCGGCGGCGAACGTGTAGGCAAAATAGCCCAGAAGCAATGGCATGTACAAGCCCATCATCTGTGTCATCTGGGCACCCTGGCCCTCACCGGTCGGCGGGGTGGTCAACTTGGTGGACAGGTAGGTCGTAATCACGACCAGGATCGTCAGCACCGGGATCCCAATTGGGATGCCGGGGATGAACAGGCGCTCCGGCTGAGACAGGTCCATCCACAGGAATTGGCTGTTCAGGGGGATTAGGCTGCTGGGGATGGCGTCGTACATATGGCCGGCCAGCTCAAAGAGTTGGAGCGGGGCGTCGGCCAACGATCGAATTAGGGCCTGGTATAAGCCAATGATGATCGGGAACTGAATCAGCAAGGGCAGGCAGCCGGCGAAAGGATTCACCCCTTCCTCGCGGTACAGCTTGAGCATTGCCTCTTGCTGCTTGGTCCGGTCATCTTTGAATTTTCGTTCGATGTCCTTGGCTCGTTTGGACTGCTGCAGTTCCTGCATCTTCTGCGTGCTGCGTTGCTGTTGGTAAGTAAGCGGCAACGTGATCAGCCGAATCAGGGCTGTGACGACAATAATCGACAGACCGAAGTTGTTGCCCAACAGGTCGTAGGCAAACAGCAGACCGTTGATCATCGGGTCGAGAACGAGCAGATCCCACATCTTCGGTCGTTACTCCTCGGCAGGCTGATAGGTCCAGCGAATGGCGCCGGATTCGGTGTTGAAGGCAGTCAAGAGTGCTTCCCCATTGAGGGCCGCCACCAGCAGGGTCGCATCAACCACAATGGGATCGGTCAACAACTGACCATCAATGGTTTGCTCCCACAGGGGGCTGTTGTCGCTTACCTGGCGGGCGAGCACGTTGCCGGCCTCGGTCACGAAATAGACGGCCCCATTCGAGGTCGCCGGACTGGCGGCGATTTGGCCGTCGAGAGTAACGTCCCAGACCGAGTTACCGGCCTCATCGACTGCGTACAGCACCCCAGACACATCGCCAAACAACGCCGTCGTTTCGTTGACGGCCGGGTTGCCCCAGACCCAATCGCTGGTCTCGACCGACCAGGCAATCTCGCCATTGGACTTGTCGAGGGCATTCAAGCTATGACCAAAGGTGCCGGCCAGCAGCAGGCCGTTGAGCGAGGCCGGTTGGTCGGCCAGGGCGCCTTCCAACTCCTGCTGCCAGACGAGCTCGCCGGATTGCCGGTCGAGGGCGTACATCGAGTGGTCGAGGCCGGCCAGGAAGATCAGGTCGCCATCCACCAATGGTGTAGCCCACAACGGCCGGTCGGACTGGAAGGTCCAGACATTCTGGCCGTTCTCTCGTCGCACCGCGTACAGGGTACGGTTGGACGAGGGGACGATCAGCAGATCGCCAGCTACGGCCGGCCCGCCGACAATCCGTCCTCCGGTCAGTTCCTTCGTCCAGACGATGGTGCCGCTGCTGGCTTCGAGGGCGGTCAGGTCGCCGTCATACGATCCGACATACAAAATGCCCTCTTCGTCGAGCGCCGGTGGGGCGTAAAACTGGCTGGCGGCGTCGCCTTCCGGGTGGAAGCGCCACGCTTCGCGTCCATCTACCAAACTGACGGCGTAGATGGCGGGTCCGTATGCGATATAGGCCAACTCGCCGTCGGTGGCAACGCCCGGCCAACTCGAAGAAGGCGAGGCACCACCGGCACAGGCGGCCAACAGCAGCGGGAGCAGCAGAATGATGAGCCAGGGCGCGCCACGTCGCGGGCGGCGGGTTTGAGGGTTCATGAATCTCCTATGGGACGGGGTCGTAACCGCCGGGATGGAACGGTTGACAACGGAGCACGCGCCAGGTCCCGAGCCAGCCCCCCTTGAGCAGGCCGTAGCGCACGATGGCTTCATAGGTGTAGTGCGAGCAGGTTGGGTAGAAGCGGCAGGTGCCGGCCGGCAGGGCACGCGCCAGGGTCAGCTGGTACAGCCGGATCAAGCCCAGTACCGGCCAGCGAGCCAGGTTGCGCCAGGTGAGTTCAATCTGTGACAGCGGTGTGGTCTCGTGCTGATGGCTGCTGTCCATTGCCGTCATCCATCTACCTCTGAAGGCCCTTGGCCGATCCGCTCGAACAGACCGTCCACGGCCGAACTGACTTCTTCCCAAGGCGCCTCGAGCAACGCCGGGCGGGCGATCAGGACAAAATCAATCCCAGCGGGGCTGGCAGCCAAATGTGGCCGCAGGGCATGCCGCAGCCTGCGCTTAGCGCGGTTGCGGTCGGTAGCCCGGGATAGCGAGCGGCTGGTTGTCACTCCGAAGCGGCTGTGGCCGAGCTGATTACGGCAGGCGGTCAGAACGACCAGCGGGTGGGCATAGGATTTTCCCTCACGCCGCACCCGCTGAAAGTCGGTTGGGCTGGTAAGCCGGTACCTGCGCTCCATGCCAATGACGGCGGGCCCTACGCACTGGCTCAAGCCCGCGGCAGGCGCCGGGTCGGGATCAGCTCTTCCAATTCACTTTCTTGACGTGATTGTTCTTCGGATGTGTCAGCCGCTTGCGCCCCCTGGCTCGACGGCGCTTGAGCACCTCCCGGCCGGCGCGCGACTTCATCCGGGCACGGAAGCCATGCTTGCGCGCTCGGCGGCGTATCTTCGGCTGGTAGGTTCGCTTCGGCATGCTCGATCAACCTTTTCCAGATGCCAGTACGGGCATTCTTTGCAAACGCGAGGGGCGATTATACCGTAGCGCTTGGGTCGGGTCAATTCGGCCAGCCGGATTGGCGTTTCCTTTTGTTTGGCATCGGGCACTGCGCTATACTCGCCGCATGGTGCGCATCATGGCGGTCGCCAACCAGAAGGGCGGGGTTGGCAAAACGACGACAGCGCTCAATTTGGGTGCGGCGCTGGCCGAGCGCGGCCGCAAGGTGCTGCTGATTGACCTCGATCCACAGGCCAGCCTGACCGCCAGTTTGGGTATTGACCCCTACAAAGTCAAAGCCTCAACCCATGGACTGTTGCTTGATGATGATTCCCGGCTGACTGCTTGCCTCTATCCGCAGGGGGGGAACCTGTGGCTGGCGCCCGCCGCCGTTGAGTTGGCGGCAGCCGAGTTCCGGCTGGCGCAGGTGAAGGATCGGGCGCGGCGGCTAAAGGCAGCCCTGTCGCGTGGCTTGGCCGGGATGGAGATCATCCTGATTGACACACCGCCGAGCCTGGGCTTGCTGACGGTCAACGCCTTGTCGGCCGCCAGCGACCTGCTGGTGCCGGTCGAGTGCCAGTACTTGGCACTGCGCGGGGTGCGCTCTCTTCTCGAAACCACCCGACTGGTGCACGAGCGGCTCCACCCCCATCTGCGCCTGCTCGGGATCGTCGCCACTATGCTGCACAACGAATCCGACAACAACCGGGCAGTGCTGCGTGAGCTGCGGGAGGTGTTTGGCGACAAGGTTTTCCGTTCCGTGGTGGAGTACGACGATGCCGTCGCCATGGCGCCGGCGGCTCGCGCCTCGATCTTGCGATACAAGCCAAGCAGCCCGGCGGCCGCCGGCTACCGGGCCTTAGCCGACGAAGTGCTTGAACGCTGGGGGGAGGCTCAACCGGCCACCACCAGTTAACCGCGCACCATCCCGCATTGGCCGCACGGAGCAGGGGGGATTCGTGGGCGAGCAACCACACAGACGAGAATCCAATCGATTGGAGCGGTTTGATTACGCGCAAGTTGGCGCGTATTTCGTCACCATCTGTACGCATCGAAGGAGGCGATTGTTTGGGGAGGTGGTGAATGGGGAGGTTGTGTTGTCAGAGTTGGGTCAGTTGGTCCGCAATTTGTGGGATCGGATCCCGCGCCACCAATCAAACGTCGATGTAGATGAATTCGTGGTCATGCCCGATCATTTTCATGGCGTCCTGATCATCGATCTCCAAAGTAGGGGCACGATATATCGTGCCCCTACCGAGGAGAGATTTGGCGGGCCGATCCCCGGATCCATCCCCACCATCATTCGAACGTACAAAGCGGCCGTGACCCGAATGTGGAGAAAGTCGATCGAGGACCCTGCATTGCGTGTGTGGCAGCGCGGGTATTACGAACATGTCATTCGGAGCGAGGATGAGCTGAACGGGATTCGCCGCTACATTCAGACGAATCCAATTCGCTGGGACTTGCGCCATAGTTAGAATGGTCGATGCCAAAGAACCAATAGGGGCATATCGTTCCCCTTCAGGGACTTGCGTTTACCCCCAACCGCTTAGTCGTCAACCCTCTTGATCGCCGCCCCCAACCCCCGCAGTTTCTCGTCAATCCGCTCGTAGCCACGGTCGATTTGGCCGATGTTGCGGATGTGCGACTCCCCCTTGGCCGCCAGCGAGGCCAACACCAACGCCATCCCAGCTCGAATGTCAGGGCTCTCCAACGTTTCCCCGACCAGCCGGGTCGGGCCTTCGACGATGCAGCGGTGCGGATCGCACAGGATGACGCGCGCCCCCATCGACACCAGCTTGTCGATGAAGAACATGCGGGTCTCGTACATCCAGTCGTGGAAGAGCGCCGTTCCCTGGCACTGGGTGGCGACGACAATGGCTATGCTCATCAAGTCGGTCGGAAAGGCGGGCCACGGCATGACGCTGATTTCGGGGATGGCCCCGCCCACGTCGGGTTCGATCGCCAGTTGCTGGTCCGCCGGTACGACCAGGTCTTGGCCGTCCACCTGCCAGCGAACGCCAAGCCGTTGGAAGACCAGCCCAATCATGTCCAGGTGCTCGGGCGCCGCCTGAAGGATGCGAATACCCCCACCGGTCACCGCCGCTGCACCTATGAAGCTGACGACCTCCAGGTAGTCGGGGCCGATGGTGTACTCGGCGCCGTGCAGCCGCTCCACACCCTGGATGTGCAGGGTATTGGAGCCGATATTTTCGATCTGTGCGCCCATAGCGTTAAGGAAACGGCACAGGTCCTGGACGTGCGGCTCGGAGGCGGCGTTGCGCAGCACGGTCTCGCCGCGGGCCAACACCGAACCCATAATGGCATTCTCGGTGGCGGTCACGCTGGCTTCGTCGAGCAGCACGCGTGCCCCATGCAGCCCGTTGGTTGCGTTGATGTGGTACTCGCGGGCGGCGTACTCCGTCTCAGCGCCGAGGGCCCGCAGCGCCAACAAGTGGGTGTCCACCCGCCGCCGCCCAATTACATCCCCACCGGGAGGGGGGATGTCGATCCCGCCGGCGCGGCCGAGCATCGGGCCGGCCAACAACACGGAGGCCCGAATGCGGCGGCACAGCTCGGGGTCCAGATTGGCGCGGCGCACATCCTGAGCGTGCACCCGCCAGCTGTTGGCCGACAGCAGCTCGACTTCCACGCCCAGACTCTCGAGCAGACTGCGCATGGCCTTGGCGTCGCCGATGTCGGGGATGTTGTGCAGGGTGACCGGCTCGTCGGTCAGGATGGAGGCGGCCAACACTGGCAAAGCCGCATTCTTGTTGCCGGACGGCGTGACCTCGCCCTGCAACGGACGGCCGCCTTCGATCAGGAAACTCGCCATGTTTCAGCCTCGGAATCTGAGTTGGATGGGAGCCCCCACCGTCAACGCAAAGCGCTCGGCGGCTGAGCCGCCGCGCACACCGATTTCCAGCAGCCCTTCACTGCCCAGGTAGGCGACCGGCTCGCCCGGGGCCACGTCACCGAAGGTTGTCATCAGCGGCAGTTCGAACCCGTCTGGCAGCAAGGCGGCACCTTCGCCGTGGAACACACCAGGTTCGGATTTGGGGAGCCATGGCGCCAGGGCACATCCGTCGGCATCGTGCCGCAGACGGCCCAGCGTCGTGATCAAGTTGCCAAAGGCATCAACATGGACGACCTCCCCGCTCAGGCCGTCGGCGCCCAGCCTTTCAAGCAGCGGCAGCTCGAACTGCTGTAACCCGTTGGCAGCCGGCCCCAGCTCCTTGAGCGGCGTGCCGCCGGCCAGATGGGCGGCAACCGGGGCGAAGATATCGCGCCCATGGAAAGTAGCGCTCACGGGTGTGTGGTGGAAGCGCGGCTCGGCCAGCACAACCGCCGCACTGGCGCTCTCGATGGCCAGCAAATAGGTGAAGACACCGTTATCCGGTCCGACCAGGACCATTTGTCGCCACTGGCAGGCCACCGCCCGCCTGGCCGTGCCGACGCCCGGATCGACCACCACCACCAGCACGCTGCCGGCCGGTAACTTGTCGGCCACCTGCCACAATTGAAAGGCGGCCTGTCGGATGTCGCCCGGCCGGATGCGGTGGCCGAGATCGATGACGGCTGCGCTGGGCGCGATCCCAGCGATGATGGCCTTCATGACACCAACGTAGGTGTCCAGATCACCGAAATCGGTCAGCAGGCCGATCAGAGCCCGGCGGCGCGAATCCTCCATATCGTGGGCCATTCTAGCGGAGGCCAGGTAGGGGGTCAATCACGGCCAACCGACGCCTGAACGACGCCCATTTCTTAGAACGCGTGTGCGCTTCTCGAAGCGGCCAAAGGGCTCCCATGGTAAAATTAGGTTTCGTGGATAGCAGACTTCGTAGCGCACAGGATCGGCCAATTGGGGTCGTTGCCTCGCTGGTAACCGGCTTCGACCGGGTGGCCGCCAGGCCGCTCTTAATCCTGCCGCCCCTGCTGCTCGATTTGTTTCTTTGGCTTGGCCCCAAGGTCTCGATTTCGCCACTGGTTGACCAGATCATCGCCCAGCTGACACTGCCCAGCGGCGCCGAGCCGGCGCTGGTCGAACAGATCAGCACCGTGCAGGAGAGCCTGCAAGCCATTGCCCACCGTTTCAACCTGCTGACTGCGCTGAGCAGTCTGCCGGCCGGTGTGCCCAGCCTAATGGCCGGGCTGCTGCCGGAGAACACGCCGCTCGTTTGGTCAACAGCGGTTGAGCTTGGCGACCCGTTGCTCATCTTGCTTGGTTGGCTTGTCCTGACCGGTGTCGGGCTGGGCCTGGGGGCGCTCTACCACCGAGGTTTGGCCCGGGCGGCTGCGCCCGATATGGACTTGCCTTCGGGCTGGTGGGCCTACAGCCGGCTGCTGGCACTCGGCGCGCTGCTCTACGGGGGGCTGTTGATCGGCGGCGGAATCGCCTTTCTGGTGGCCACCCTGGCAGCCTTCATCCTGCCGCTGCTGGGCATTGGCGTCAGTTTCATTGCCTTTAGCCTGCTGTTCTGGCTCCTGGTGTACCTGGTCTTCACTCCGCATGGCATCATCCGCTACCGCTTCGGGGTGATGCGGGCCATGATGGAAAGCGCCCTGCTGGTGCGGTGGAACTTCATGGCGACCGTCGGATTCCTGGGGGCGGCCGTCGTGATTTCGTGGCTGACCAACATGGTCTGGAGTCTGCCAGCCACCCAATCTTGGTATGCCTTGCTGGCCATCCTTGGGCATTCGTTTATCAGCGGCACGCTGCTGACCGGCAGCTATGCCTACTACCAGGGCCGGCGTGAGTGGATGGTGAAAGTTCGTGACGAAATCGAAGCCCGACTTGAGAATCTGGAACGGCGCCGCAAACTGACGCCAGAAGATCGGGAAGAAGGAGACGTGTAGGTGGCGAAACGGACGACGAAGAAGTCGGACATCCGTAAAGAAGCGGAAAAGGTCAGCAGCTACGGCGCCAAGGATATTCAGGTCCTTGAGGGTCTGGAAGCCGTCCGCCGCCGGCCAGGCATGTATGTCGGGGGCACCGACGTCAAGGCGCTGCACCACCTGGTCTATGAGGTCGTCGACAACTCGATCGACGAGGCGCTGGCCGGCGTCTGCGACAAGATCGATGTGGTCATCCATGAGGACAGCAGCGTTACCGTCGAAGATAATGGCCGCGGCATCCCCGTCGACAAGCACCCGGAGAAGAAGAAGCCGGCGCTCGAAATCGTCATGACCGTGCTGCATGCCGGCGCCAAATTCGGCGGCGATGGCTACAAAGTCTCGGGCGGCCTGCACGGTGTCGGCGTCTCGGCGGTCAATGCGCTGTCGGAATGGTGCGAGGTCGAGGTCAAGCGCGACGACAAGCTTCACTTTCAGCGCTACGAACGCGGCATTCCCAAGGGGCCGGTTGAGACCAGGGGCAAGGTGGCCAAGGGCGAGACGGGCACCCGCACCACTTTCAAGTACGACAACGAGATCTTCGTGGGCGAAGTCGACTTCCGCTTCGAGACTCTCGTTCAACGCTTCCGCGAGATGGCCTTTGTCACGCGTGGCACCAGCATTCGGCTGCTGGACGAGCGTTCCGGCCGTGAGATGACTTTCTACTTCGAAGGCGGCATCAATTCGTTTGTGCGCTACCTGAACCGCCACCGTGAAGTCCTTCATCCGACCTTTTACGTCGAGAAGGAGCTCGAGGACACCGGCATTGAGGTGGCCCTGCAGTACACGGATGCCTTCGCCGAGTCGGTCTACTCGTTCGCCAACACCATCAATACCATCGATGGCGGCACCCACTTGACCGGTCTGCGAGCCGCCGTCACCCGCACGATCAATGATTATGCGCGCAAGAACGGCCTGCTCAAGGACGCCGATCCCAACTTCAGCGGCGACGACACGCGCGAAGGTATGACGGCCATTGTCAGTGTCAAGCACCGCGATCCACAGTTCGAAAGCCAGACCAAAGTCAAGTTGATGAATGCCGAGGTCCAGACCCAGGTCCAGCAGGTGGTCAATGAGGGTTTCGGCGCCTTCCTTGAGGAGGACCCGCGTGCCGGCCGGGCGATCGTCCAGAAATGCCTGACGTCGGCCCGGGCACGGGCGGCGGCGCGCAAGGCGCGCGATCTCGTCATTCGCAAGTCGGCGTTGGAGAGCCTGACCCTGCCGGGCAAGCTGGCCGACTGCTCCGAGCGTGACCCCAAGCGGGCCGAGATATACATCGTCGAAGGCGACTCGGCCGGTGGATCGGCCAAGCAGGGGCGCGACCGGCACTTCCAGGCGATCCTGCCGTTGCGGGGCAAGATTCTCAACACCGAGCGCGCCCGGCTGGACAAGATCCTGTCCAACAATGAGGTCAAAGCGCTCATCTCGGCCCTGGGCACCGGTGTGGGCGAGACCTTCGACGTGGCGAACCTGCGCTATGGCCGGGTCATTATCATGACGGATGCCGATGTCGACGGTTCGCATATACGCACGCTGCTGCTGACCTTCTTCTTCCGCTACATGTCCGAGCTGATTGATTCGGGCCATCTGTACATTGCCCAGCCACCGCTCTACCGCATTTCCCACAAGCGCGACGTTCACTACGCCTACAACGAGGCCGAGCGCGAGCGGCTGGTCCAGGAATTGACCAGCAAGAACGACAGCAAGCTGGGAATCTCGCGCTACAAGGGTTTGGGCGAGATGAACCCTGGCCAATTGTGGGAAACGACGATGGATCCCGAGAACCGCACGCTGCTTCAAGTCACGATCGAGGACGCGGCGGCGGCCGATCGGACCTTCGACATGCTGATGGGGGCGTCGGTGCCGCCGCGGCGCCGTTTCATCCAGACTCATGCCCACGAGGTGCGCAACCTCGACGTCTGATCGGTCCTACTGCCAATGAAAAGTCGACGGGCTCCCGCCAGGGAGCCCGTTCTGTTTATCAACCAGCCAAGCTAGCCAGCGATCAACGCAGGAAGGACCGCAGCCGGTCGATCAGGCCCGGGTGGCGCAGCCGGCCGAGGGCCTCTGCCTCGATCTGGCGCACGCGCTCGCGCGTGAGCCCCAACCGGTCCCCGACCTCGCTCAGGGTGTAGAGCCGGCCGTCCAGCAGGCCGTAGCGCAGTTTAAGGACCTGGGCCGTGCGCGGCGGCAAGCGGTCGAGGGCGGCCTGTAATTCGCCGCGCAGTTCGACCGCGGTGTACAGCAGTTCGGGGGAGGGCGACTCCTCGTCGGGGATGATGTCGATAAGCAGCGAATCCTCGTCCTCATCGATGGGTACATCGAGCGAGCGCGGAATTTCCGAGGTCTGGAGCAGCAGGCGGACACGCTCGGCGTCCATGTGGGCTTCGTCGCTCAATTCCTCGACGTTGGGTTCGCGGCCCAGCCGCTGGGTTAGCCGGATTTGGGCGCGGTGTAGTTGGCTGAGCTGTTCGATGACATGAACTGGAATGCGGATTGTGCGGCCTTTGTCGGCGATGGCCCGCGTGATGGCCTGGCGGATCCACCACGTGGCGTAGGTCGAGAACTTGAAGCCGCGGTGGTAGTCGAACTTGCTGGTGGCTCGCATCAGGCCGATGTTGCCTTCCTGGATCAAGTCGAGGAAGGACAGGCCGCGACGAAGGTAACGTTTGGCGACGCTAATGACCAGCCGCAGGTTGGCCCGGATCAGGTGCTCGCGGGCGACCCAACCGTCCTGGATGTAAGAAAGGAGCTCATGGCGCCGTTCGTCCGGAAGCTCGGGGTCGTCGGTCGCCAGCGCCCGGCGAGCCAATAGGCCGCGCTCCATCCGCTGGGCGAGGTGCACTTCTTCTTCGCGGGTCAGCAGGGGAACCAGGCCGGCTTCGCTCAGATAGTGCTCAACCGAGCCCAATGCCAGCGAGCCGTGCGCTTCCTCGGCGGCTGGAAGCTCATCGAATTCGTCTTCGGTTGGGCCGCCGAAGAACCGGTCAACGACCACGATATCGCGCTGCATTAACGCCGAACGCAAGTTGAAATACAGATCCTCGTCGAACTCGGCTTCGGCTACCGCCTCGAAAAGATCCTCTTCCTCAAGGAAGCCTCGTTCGCCGGCAAGCTGTGTCAAGGCATCCAGGGCTTCTTGGAAGTCCATTCGCCTGTACCTCTTGCCTCAGCCCGCTCGAGCAACGCACGACCCCGGAGCAGGCTGGCGGAGTGTCGGAACGGCATGTCAAGGTTGATGCCCGCAATCAACCGGCTGTGCAGCGGGCAGACACCGTACTTTAATCATCTGGAGGCGTTTGTCAATGGGCGGCCCTGCACCGCTCGCTTGCCGGCCTCAACCGGCCGTGTCGAGCAAGGGCAGCACGAGCAGCAATCCGGCCAGCGTCTTGGCGTCTTCGATCTCTCCGTCGGCGATTAACTCGTAGACTTCCTCCAGGCTGTAGGACTCGGCCTCGAGCCGCTCATCTTCATCCCCCGGCAATTGGCCCGGTTGCAGGTCGCGCGCCAGAAACAACAACGTGCGCTCCGTCGAGTAGCCGGGGGCCAGGTAGTAGCCGCCCAGTGCGTGGATCTCGCCCGGTCTGTGCCCGATTTCTTCCTGGCACTCCCGGCGGGCGCACTGCTCTGGCAGTTCGCCGGCCTCGAGCGTCCCGGCCGGGAATTCAAGCAACTGCCGGCCGGCCGGGTGGCGGTATTGGCGGACGAACCAAAGCCGGTTCTCGTCGGTGACGGCGGCAATCGTGACCGACCCCTGGTGGTCGACGTACTCGTAGCTGGTCTGGAGGCCATCGTCAAAGGTCACGGGTTGGCGCCAGACCTTGAATACCGGGGCCTGGTAGATCAGGCTGCGCACGCCAGACTTGGGGTTCATAGGACCTCCACAGCAAAGGGGACGGCCATTGCGGCCGTCCCCGAGATCTCATTCCAAACAGCTGGCGGTCTAGGGGATGTTAAGGACAGTCCCCGCCGACAGGTTGTAGGGCTCACTCAGACCGTTCGCCTGGGCGATGGCGAGCGGGTCAACATCACCGTACAGACAAGCGATGCCGTAAATGGTGTCACCCGACTGGACGGTGTACGTCGCCGGGTGCGAGCGCAAGGCGCGCGGCGGTGGGAAACCGCTCGTGCCTTGCGGAATCGTCAGAGTCAATCCGGGCGAGATGACCGTGTCACTGCCAATGCCGTTGACCGCCAACAACTGGATCGGGTCAATGTCAAAACGGCGGGCGATACAGTAGGGGTGTTCGCCTTGTTTGAGGGTGTAGCTGGAGGGCACACCGGCGGTGGCAATCACCCCGGTTGTTGGCGTAGCCGCTGAGGTCGCGGCCGAGGCTGAGGTCGGCTCGGGCGTCTCAGTCGGCGCTTCAGTCGGCTCGCCGGCGCCGGCCGCCTGGGCCGTTTGCGTGAGCAGGTCCGAACGGACGGCTTCCATTGTCTGCTGCTGTGCCGTCAGTCCGCTGGGCGAGGCTTCGGTTGAGCCCACGGCGGGTGGTGGCGTTGATGCCGATCGGGTGCAGGCGCCGAGGATCAGAGCCGTGCCCAATGCGAGGGCCGCCATCACCTTCGGCAAGCGCTGGTAACCCATGGACTCCTCCTTGAATGGCGGGCCGAGGGACCGCCCAATCCGACTCTCAGCCGCGCATGCTAGCACAGGCGTTTGGGGGCGTCAAGCGGGGGTATCGCAATCCGACACAAGCTAGGCCTATTGCAAAGAAAAAGCCCCGGGTAGCCCGGGGCTGCGCTGGCGTTAGTCAGGCGGCTGCCCGAAGGCGCGGCCTGAATTTGTACCCGTAAAGCAAAACACCGCGGTCACCGTCGGCGCGCAGCTTGCGCGTCACCATCTCGACCGGCGTGCCAATCTCGATGGCCTGGCTGCCCAGGTCGGTAAGCTGGGCTGTTACCATCGGGCCCTCGTCAAGCTGCACCAGGGCAACGGTGTAGGGGGCCGACTCTTGGAAGCCAGCCGGTGCATCATAGATGGTCGTGTACGACCAGACCTTGCCTTGACCGCTGAAGGCGTACGGTGTGCGGGCTTCCTGGCCGCAGTCAGGACAAATATCGCGCGGCGGAAAGATCTTCGAATCGCAGTGGGTGCACACCTCGCCGACCAACCCATAGCGTTGTTGGCGCAGGCGCCAATGCCGGGAGACTTCCATCGTTCACCCTTCCCTGTCGTTCGATGTATTCATGGGCCGGAGTCTAGGCCCGTATGACTCTCAGGACCTATCAGCTTGGCCGATTCGGCCCGGCTAGCCGGCGACCGTGAGCACGTGCGTGGCGCAGGTGGCGCCGTTGCCGCCCAGGCACTGGATCAGGGCCCAACGGGCGCCCTCGACCTGGCTGCCCCCAGCCCGGCCCTGCAACTGCAGAGCCGCTTCGACGGCTTGATAGACGCCGGTGGCGCCGGCCGTCTCGCCGCGAGCCTTGCTGCCGCCCATCGTACCGATCGGCAGCTTGCCGCCCCGTTTCCATGCGCCATCGGCCGCCATTTTCCAGGCAGTGCCCGGTTCGGCGAAGCCGGCAGCTTCCAGTGACAATGCGGCAAAGATCGTGAAGCTGTCATGCAGTTCGTACAGGTCGATGCTGTCGTGATCGATCCCGGCCCGTTCGAGCGCCTGCCGAGTGGTCTGGGAGACCGTCTCCGGGCGCAGTGGGTCCGGTTGGTCATGTAGCGCCAGGGCCGAGCTGGCCGCCGCCGAACCGGCGATGCGAACCAGTGGAACCGGCCCGCCTTCCGGCGCGACCCCTTCACCGACCAGCAGCAGTGCGGCGGCGCCGTCAGCCAGTGGGGCGGCGTCGAACATATTGACCGGATCGCTGATCAGCGCACCGCGCTGATAAGCCTCCAGTTTGATGGCCTTCTGGAACATGGCATTCGGATTAGTGGCACCATGCTCGTGCGCCGTCAGGCTAAAACCGGCCAGGGCGTCGGCCGGCGCCTGGTGTTGGTGCAGGTAGCGCCGCATCAACAGGGCAGCCTGGGCGGTTGGCGTGACTCCCTGGGCCGCTTCGAAGTCGGTGTCGGTGGCCGACACCAACGCTGCCTCGACCTCGGCCGTCACCTTCTCCGACACTTTCTCGACACCGACGACCAGGGCGGTATCAATCTCGCCGGCGCGGATGGCCAGGTATGCCTGGCGCAGGGCCATCCCACCCGAGGCGCCGGCGGCTTCAACCGTGTGGGCCTCGACGCCGCGCAGGCCGCCGTAGTCGGCCAGCAGGGCGCCCAGCTGGGTTTGACCCGACAGCGCTCCAGAAAGCATGTTGGCGACATATAGAGCCTGCGGGCGCAAACCGCCGGCGTCGTCCATCGCCGCCTGCATTGCCTGGTGGGCCAGATCGCGCAGCGACCGTTCCCAGTGCTCCCGCACCGGGGTCAAACCGACCCCGGCAATCCATACTCTGCGACCGGTTGCGTTCGTTGTGGCTGTCATTGGATCGTCAGTTTGCCTCGATAGCGGGCGTAGGTGGCATAGTCGATCTCGACCCGGCGGGTGATGTAACTCTCGGTGGTTGGCGCCAGATCACGGGCGGATTTGACAGCCTCGGTCACCGTCAGACTGAAGGCGTCGGAGCCGGCGCCCGAGCCATACGAGACCAGGAAGATACGGTCACCGGGTTGAGCTACGTCGAGAATGGCGGTCAGGCCGATCATGGCCGAACCGGCGTAGGTGTTGCCAATACGCGGCACCAGCAAGCCGGCCTCGATTTGTTCGGGCTTGAAGCCGAGTGAACCGGCGGCCCGTTGGGGGAACTTGGTGTTGGGCTGGTGGAAGACGGCGAAGCGGTAGTCCTCCGGCTTGGTGCCAAGCGACTGCATCAGCGTTTCACCGGCGACCTGGATGTGGTGGAAGTAGGCCGGCTCGCCGGTGAAGCGCTCACCGTGCTCCGGGTACTTCTCGTTGGCTCGGCGCCAGAAGTCGGGCGTATCGGTGCTGTAGGAATAGGAAGCCTCGAAGGTGGCCAGCGCTTCGGCCTCGGGGCCAAGCAGGAAAGCGGCGCCGCCGGCGCCGGCCGTGTACTCGAGTGCATCGCCCGGCCGGCCTTGGGCCGTGTCCATGCCAATCGCCAGCGCATAGCGGGCCATCTTGGAGCCGACAAAACCCATGGCCGCCTGGACGGCTTCGGTACCGGCCTTACAGGCGAACTCCCAGTCGGCGGCCTGTGTGTGCGGCGTGGCGCCGATGGCCTCGGCGACGACCGTCGAGGTCGGTTTGACCGAGTAGGGGTGTGACTCTGATCCGACCCACACGGCCCGGATGAGTTTGGGGTCGATGCGCGCCCGGGCCAGCGCGTTGCGGGCGGCCTCGATCGACATGGTGATTACATCTTCATCGAGGCCCGGCACGGCCTTCTCTTCAATCGGCAGGGCGGCCGCGCCGCTTTTCCAGACACGGGCGACCTCGCGCGCCGGCAGCCGGTACTGCGGCACGTAGGCGCCGTAGCCGACGACGCCCACCCCGAATTCCGGCCGCAGAATCGAGCCGACCTGGCTGGTGCTGCTGGCTTGATCGCCCACGTTAACCTTCCTCACTCTTCAGCTTGTACCAGCTGTTGCGCCCGGTCGATGCGGACGGCTTGTTCCTCGACCAACTGGCGGGCTATGCGTTCGATGGCCTCGCCCTCGGCGCCGGCCGCAATCGCCACCTGGCGCGCGTGCAGTCCCATGTGGCCGCGTTGGATACCTTCGGTTGCCAGTGCCCGCAGCGCCGCCAGATTTTGCGCCAGACCGACCGAGACCAGAATTTCGGCCAATTGGGCGGCGGTTTCCACGCCCATCAGCCGGAGACAGGCCCGGGCGGTCGGATGGACGCGGGTGGCGCCGCCGACGATGCCAACCGCCATCGGCATCTCGAGTTGGCCGTGCAGTGCGCCGTCGTCGCCCGCCCACCAGCGCGACAGAGATCGGTAGCGCCCGTCGCGGGCGGCATACGCATGGGCGCCGGCTTCAATCGCCCGCCAGTCATTGGCGGTGGCGATGACGACGGCGTCGACGCCATTCATGATCCCCTTGTTGTGCGTCGCCGCCCGGTAGGGGTCGGCGTCGGCAAAAGCCCAGGCCTCGATAATGCCATCGCGAGCTTGGGCGCCGGAGAACGTGTCGAACGCAAGAGTTTCCACCGGGATCGAGCACTCGGCTCGGGCCAGGCGCCGGTCGGCCAGATTCGAAAGAATGCGCAGGTGGACGCGGCCGGCGCTGATCTCTTCAACCAGCGGCGCCAACCGTTCGACGGCTGTGTTGACTGCGTTGGCCCCCATGGCATCGCGCGTGTCGTAGATCAAATGGACGATCAGCATCGGGCCAACTGCGGTCTCCGGCAGGCTGCGCACGACCAGGTCGCGCGCTCCGCCGCCAAGCTGGCGGATCACAGGATCGACTTCGTCGGCAGCGGCCAGGATCTCCTGCCGGCGGTCAAGCAGCGCCTGTCGGGCCCTTTCCAACCTGTCAGCCGGAATATCAAGGACCTGCAGCTGCCCGATCATGTGCGGGTCGTCTGCCTGGGCGCGGAACCCACCGTCCCGCCGAGCTAGTTTGGCCATGAAGGAGGCGCCAGCCACGACCGACGGCTCCTCGATCACCATCGGGACCAACAGCTCCCGTCCGTTGACAATAAAGTTGGCGGCGATCCCCAAGGGCAGGCCGTAAATGCCGACGGCGTTCTCGATCATGTAGTCCGCTTGCTCGGCTGAGAGTCCGGCGGCGCTCTCGAAGGTCGACAGCGCCTCGTCGGTCAGCCCGCTGGCCCGGCCAACTTGGGCCAGCCGCTCTCGGAGGGGCAGTTTGTAGAAACCAGGTAGACGCGAACCGTCGGCCTCGGTCATCCGAGCCTGTTCCTGACGCTAGTGACGAACCGGTGTGTATGTATAGGTGCAGACGGCTGGCAAAAACTATCAGACCGCCGGCAGCCGGCATGAAAAACCGGCTCACCGAGCCGGTTTGGTCTTCTGGATTGCTGTCGGATCCGTGGCTGCTAGTTGCGCAGGTATTCGGTCCTTAGGATGAAGTCCAGCCAGATGAAGGCCAGGGATCCCATCGACAGGAAGACGAGTACGGTGTTGGAGATGCTGAATTTGTCGATGGTCGTATTGAAAAAGGCGATGGTGCCGACGGCCGTGGCGGCACCAAATAGGATGGCAATCGTCCACACGATGGTGCGGCGTGCTCTCATGGTCGACTCGTTCCTCCTGCTCCCGATGCGTTCGGGCGAGATTCTAGTACAGTGGGTTGGGAGCGTCAAGCGAGCTAGCGTGCAACGCCAAATAGGCGGCGCAAGAATCCGCCGACGCCGCCAGTTGGCCGCTCGCCCATCACCGTGCCGTCCTGGCCGCTGATCACCACCTGATACGTTTCGCCATCAAGCAGGTAGCTTGCGCGCCAAACCGGCAACATGATCAATCGGTAGGCCGCCACCAGCATGTCGGACGAATGCAGTTGAAGGTCCTTGAAGTTGCCGAACAGCAGCTGTTCAACGCGCCGGCGCGCCTGATCGACCACGTGCCAACGAGCGGCCATGGCCGCATCAGCCGCCGGGATTTGATAGGTCTCAGCCTGCCAGCCGGCCAGGTGCGATGGGTCGTAAGTGATCATGGCCGTCAGGTCGAACGTGCGCACGATGTTGGCCAATGACTTGGGCAGCCGATGGCTGGCTGGCACCGCCAAGTCGTTGTACAGGATCAACTCGTTGCCGGTCCGAGTTACCCATTCATCCCCATCCCTGTGCAGATAGCGGTATGGCGCTTGCCCCGTCAGGTCGAAGGTCCAGGCGGGCAGAAAGACCGGCCGCAAGCGGCTCACCCGCTCGATCTGGGCAAGGCCTGAGTCGACCAACCAGGCCCGCAGACTGCGCTCGGCCTGCGTTTCGGTCAGCCCGATGGGAACGATGCCTTGAGGGGGAACGAGCGACTTGGTGTCGGTGTGGTCGATGACGAAGCTGCTCCCGCAGTGTGCGCAGGTTAAGGAAACTGTGCTGGGACCGATCAGGTACGTGGCGCCGCAGGCCGTACAGCCGAAGGTGGGGGTGGCCGTCGGTTGGACATGCCCCCTGGCCGTGACCAAGGCCTCGATGAAATTGGATTCGCCGACGGCGTCTCCTTGCTGAAGCAAGCTGGCCAGGTGGGCTTGGTGACCGCAGTAGGCGCAGGTTAGCTGGTGGTGCCCCGGATCGTAGGTCATGCGCCCGCCACACTGTGGACAGGCGAAACGCTGCAGGTCGATGGCCGCCTGCGCCGGTGGTTGTGGCCGGGAGGTGGCATTGGGATCGATGACCCGGGCGGGATCGAGTTGGCCATCGAGCAGCGACAGGTCGCGGCGGGCGGCGTAGTGGGTTGGCTCGGTGAACAGGACCTGTTCGAGGTGCTCGCGCTGCTGCTCAAGGTTGTCGGCAAGCTTGGCGAGCCAGTAGTGGGCGTCGGCCTGCTGGCGCGTCGACGGCTGCATCGACAGGGCCCGATCCAGGTACTTGCGCGCCTGGTCGACCTCACCGGCCCTGGCCGAGGCAATGCCGCGCGTCAGCAGGTCGCGGGCGCCATCAGACATGGTTCCCAGGTTCCCAGGCGAAGGGCTGACTGCGATTCACCGGTTCAATCCCCAAACTGCGGCATTGAGCGCCGTGGCGAACATCGTCCACAGAAGGTAGGGAACAAGCAGCCAGCCGGCGAGCCGGTCTAGCGCCCGGAAGCGGACGAAGGTGACGATGATCAGGGCCAGCAACACGCCGATTTCGAGCAGGGCCAGATCGGTCCGCTGCAGCCCAAAGAACAGCAGGGACCAGCCCAAATTGAAGGCCAGCTGCAGGCCAAAGAAAGCGAGCGCTCGCCGTACCGCTGGTTGGTCCAGACCCAGCCGCCAGATGCGCCAGGCGGCCCAGCCCATCAGGAAGTACAGGGCGGTCCAGACAGGTGCAAACAGCCAGGGAGGCGGGTTCCAGCTTGGCTTGATCATGGTCGGATACCACGTCTGGACCGGCCCGGCCGTCACCCAGCCGCCCAGGCCTCCGACGAGGAGCGGTAGGGCCAGGGCCACGATTAGACGCCACAGATCTCGCGGGCTTGTTTTGGTCAGGTTGGATGTGCTCATCGCTCCCTCGAGTGTTCGTTAGCTCAGGTGGTCGATCGCCTGGCGGACGGTTGTGGCGCTGGCTGCTAAGCCCGCTTCTTCCTGCGGATCGAGCGGCAGCGGGAAGGTGGTGACCACACCCTCCCCACCCACCAGGCGTGGCAGCGAAACGGTCACATCAGCAACGCCGGCGACCTGCGGGCTTGGGCTGCACACGGTCAGGATCGCCCGCTGGTCCCGGAGGACTGCACGGGCGATGCGGGCCAGGGCACTGCCGATGCCGTAGTAGGTAGCGCCTTTGCCCTCAATGATGCGATAGGCGGCCCGTCGCACCCGCCCGTCTATATCGTCGCGCAGTTTGGGACCCAGCGTCACACCATGCTGCTGACAAAAAGCTGATAACGGCATGCCGCCGATCGTCGCCAGCGACCAGGTCAGCACTTCCGAGTCGCCGTGCTCTCCGACCACATAGGCGTGCACATGCTGCGGGTCAACGCCGACCTGCTGCCCGAGCAGCGCCCGAAAACGAGCGGTGTCCAGCGTTGTGCCCGAGCCCAGCACCCGGCCGGCGGGCAGATCGGCTTGTTGGGCCAGCTTGTGGGTGTAGTGGGTCAGGACATCGACCGGGTTGGTCGCCACCAGCAGGACGGCTTCGGCAGCATGGGCCAGCACCGAAGGCACTACGTCGTCGAAGACGGCCCGGTTGCGGCTCAACAGCTCAAGCCGGGACTCGCCCGGCTGTTGGTTGACCCCGGCGGCCAGGATGACCAGCCGCGCCCCTGCCAGGTCGGGGTAGTCGCCGGCCCGGATCTGCATCGGATGGGCAAAGGGAGCGGCGTGCAGCAGGTCATCCGCTTCGGCTTCCGCGCGCTGCCGCTGCCGGTCGACCAACACCAGCTCGCGCCCCAAGCCCGACAGCAGCAGACTGTAGGCTGCCGTCGAACCGACCAGGCCCGTGCCCACGACCCCGATCTTCAACTCATCTCTCCCCGGCACAATCAGGCTCGTGGCGTCGGCGGGTGAGGTCAGCCACGGAAGTACCGACCCAGCGTCTCGCCGACGCGGAAGGTTTGCATATAGGGACGGATGTTTTCCACGATGAATGCCTTGGGGGATGAAACGAAGCGCGGCAGCCGGTTGTCGGAGGGCACATTGCTGACCTGGAGCAATTCGAGCAAACTACTGGTGACCGGCGGGATCGGCATCACCCATTCCATCAGGCTGACGATCACCCGCAACAGTGGCATCGGGAAGCGGATCATGAGCCGCCGGGCGCCCCGCGCCGCCAGAGTGCGCCGCTCGATTTCCTCGAGTGTGAGCACCTCCGGACCGCCCAATTCGAACTCCTGGTGCAAGGCGTTGTCGTCAGTCAGCGATTGGACAACGGCGGAGGCGACGTCGCCCACCCAAACCGGCTGGAACTTCGACTCGTCCGTTCCGACGATGGGGTAAATCAACGGACTCAACGACACCAGACGGGCGAAGGTGTTGGCGAACTCGTCTTCCGGCCCGAACAGCACCGACGGTCGGAAGGCCGTCCATTTCAGTCCCGAGTTGGCGACATACGCCTGTGCCTTGCCCTTGGAGGCCAAGAAACGGTAGGGGAGCTCAGGTGCGGCCCCCATCTGAGAAACGTTGACAAAATGAATGATGCCCGCCCGCGCCGAGGCATCGACGACGTTGACTGTGCCCTGATAGTTGATGGCTTCATAGGTCGCGTCACCGTTCTCGATGGCGACGGCGGCGGTGTGGATGACTCGCTGAACACCTTCCAACGCCGGCTCGAGGCTCGCGGGCTGGGTGACATCGCCAAAGACCCATTCCACTCGCAGGCCAGCCAGCCGGCCCTCGCGTTGGGCGCGGTCGGGATTGCGCACCAGCACTCGCACGCGTTGGTGCTCGGCGACCAGACGCTGCACGATATGACTGCCGAGGAAGCCGGTTCCGCCGGTAACCAAAATCATGGTGGGTACTCCTGACGCTCTTTTGACCCTAGTTCCCTGACAGCCGCGGCATGTCGGGTTGGCATTGCGGAGATCGCCGCTTGCCTCGGTTAGGGACCATCTTCGATCACATACGAGGTGATGGCCTGGATGCTCTTTCCGCTGGCGCCGGTGAACTCATAGATGTCGCAGAAGTGCTGTTTGGCTCCATTGGCAAATTCCGCTGTGCCGTCGACTGCTCCCGCCTTGCCGTGGGTGACAACGTGGTGAATCGCCAATCTGGCGGGCTCAGGCCGGTCGTCGAGCAGAACGGTGAGATCGGAT